>NZ_CP109432.1:7002404-7317033 GCF_036227065.1 Spirillospora sp. NBC_01491 | reverse complement strand
GATCGGGGAGATGATCCGCACGTCGGCGCTCTTGACCGCGTAGGCGATGTTCTTGGTCAGCGCGGTGACCTTCTCGACCTTGACCGCCGGGCCCAGCTCGATCTCGTACCGGGTGATGGTCGGACCCCGGGTGAACCCGGTGACCTGCGCGTCGATGTCGAACTGCTCCAGCACCGCGGTGAGCGCGTTGACCACCGTGTCGTTGCCCTTGGTGCGGGCCTTGGAGACGCTGCCGGGACGCAGCATCGCCGGGTCGGGCAGCTCGTAGATCTCGCCGGACGACGACAGCGGGAGCTGCTCGGTGCGGGCCGGCGCCGGGGTCGGGTCGGGCACCTCGTGCTCGAGGTCGGGCTCGGGCTCGGGCGGCGGCGGGAAGTCGTCCTCGTCCTCCAGCGCGGTGGCCTGCGGCGGGATCTCGGCGAACGGCTCGGGGTCGAAGAGGTCGTCGGCGAGGTCGCGCTGGGGCTTGGCGCGCTTCTTCGGCCCGTCCTTCAGCAGCGGGGTGTCGTACGGCTTGGAGTGCTCGCCGACCTCCAGCCCGTCCTCGTCGCGCGGCTCGTCGCCGCCCTTGCCCCCACCCTTGCCGCGGCCCTTGCGGCGCGGTTTGGGGGCGGCGCCGGCGGCGAGCGCGTCGGGACGGTCCGGACGGCCCTGCAACGTCGCCACGGCCCACAGGTCGGTCATCCGCTCGGGGACCTTGGCGATCGGCGTCGCGGTGACGACCAGCACGCCGAAGCCCGACAGCAGGAGCAGCAGCGGCACCGCCACCCAGCCGCTGAGCGCCGCGTCGAGCGGCGCGGCGACCAGCCAGCCGATGACGCCGCCCGCGTGCCGGACCCCGTCCATGTCCTTGGCCGGGGTGGGCAGGCCCGCGGCGACGTGCAGGATGCCGAGCACGCCGACGCCGAGGGCGGTGATGCCGATGACGACGCGTCCGGTGTCCTCGTGGTGCTCGGGATGGCGCAGCGTCCGCCAGGCCAGCAGCGCCAGCAGCACCGGGAGGGCCATGGCCACCATGCCGATGCCGCCGCGCACCACCTGCTCCAGCGCGATCGTGACCACCCCGTCGGGCCGCCACCAGGTGACCGAGGCCAGCACGATCGACGCGCCGAGCAGGGCGAGGCCGAGACCGTCGCGCTGGTGCTCGGCGTCGAGGCTGCGGGCGCCGTGCCCGTAGGCGCGGAAGACCGACCCGACGCCGACCGCCGCCAGGTGGTAGAGCTTGAAGATCAGCTTGAAGAAGCCGACGATGAGCTGCGGGATCGGATCCGGCTTCTGCGGGGGGCGGCCCCGGCCGCCCGAACCCCGGCCGCTCTTGCCGCCGCCCTTCGCCCCGCCGCTCGGGCGTTTGCGCGGGGCGGGCCCCGCCGGCTTGCGAGCCGCGCCGCCCCCGGTACGCGAGGATGTGGTCTTCGCTCCCCCGGACGCACGTGTGGCCATGGTTACGAGAGTAACCAAGGAGCAGCGGCGTGCCCCGGCACGGAACCGGCGTGTTGCCAGGCAGAGGGCGAACGACCGCAAGACCACGCGAATACGGCGCGTGGCCTCGCGGTCGCCCGCGGTGGCCCGAAGGCCGCCGGCCCCTGCTGTGCCTCGGCTACACCTCGACGAGCACCGGGATGATCATCGGGCGGCGGCGGTAGTTGTCGCTCACCCACTTGCCGGCGGTGCGCCGGATGATCTGGTGGAGCTGGTGCACGTCGTTGACGCCGTCGCCGGCCGCGTCCTGGAGGGCCGCCTCCAGCCGCTCGATGACCTGGTCGAAGTCCTCGTTGACGATGCCGGCGCCACGGGCGTGGATCTCCGGCCCGGCGACCACCTTGCCGGAGCTGGAGTCGATCCCGACGACGATGGACACGAAGCCCTCCTCGCCCAGGATCCGCCGGTCCTTCAGCGAGGTCTCGGTGACCTGTCCGACCGACAGCCCGTCGACGTAGACGTACCCGGCCGGGACCGCGCCGACGATCCTGGCCTGGCCGTCGACCAGGTCGACCACCACGCCGTCCTCGGCGATGACGATGTTGTCGTCGGGCACCCCGGTGAGCGCGGCCAGCTTGGCGTGCGCCCGCAGGTGCCGCCACTCGCCGTGGATCGGCATGAAGTTGCCGGGCTTGGTCATGTTGAGCACGTACAGCAGCTCGCCCGCGGAGGCGTGCCCGGACACGTGCACCAGGGCGTTGCCCTTGTGCACGATGCGGGCGCCCCAGCGGGTCAGGCCGTTGATGACCCGGTTGACCGAGGTCTCGTTGCCCGGGATCAGCGACGAGGCCAGCATCACCGTGTCGCGGTCGGTGATCCTGATCTGGTGGTCGCGGCCGGCCATCCGCGACAGCGCCGACATCGGCTCGCCCTGCGAGCCGGTGCACACCAGCACCAGCCGGTCGGCCGGGACGTCCTCCAGCTCGCGCTGCTCGACCATGATGCCCTCGGGCACGCGCAGGTAGCCGAGCTCGCGCGCGACCCCCATGTTGCGCACCATCGAGCGGCCGACGAAGCACACCTTGCGGCGGTTGGCGACGGCGGCGTCCAGCACCTGCTGCACCCGGTGGATGTGCGAGGCGAAGCAGGCGACGATGAGGCGCTCCTGCGCGGTGCGGAACACCTCGTCGATCACCGGGCCGATGTTGCGCTCGCTGGTGACGAAGCCGGGGACCTCGGCGTTGGTCGAGTCCGACATCAGCAGGTCGATGCCCTCGGCGCCGAGCCGGGCGAACCCGCCGAGGTCGGTCAGCCGGCCGTCCAGCGGGAGCTGGTCCATCTTGAAGTCGCCGGTGGCCAGGACCAGGCCCGCCGGGGTGCGCAGCGCGACCGCGAGCGCGTCCGGGATCGAGTGGTTGACCGAGAGGAACTCGGCGTCGAACGGGCCGAACGACCGCGTCTCGCCCTCGCGGACGACGTCGGTGACCGGCTTGATGCGGTGCTCGGTGAGCTTGGCCTCCAGCAGCGCCAGCGTGAGCCGCGACCCGACCAGCGGGATGTCGCGGCGTTCGCGCAGCAGGTAGGGCACGGCCCCGATGTGGTCCTCGTGGCCGTGCGTGAGGACGATCGCCTCGATGTCGTCGAGCCGATCTCGGATGTACTCGAAGTCCGGCAGGATCAGATCGATGCCCGGCTGCTCGGTTTCGGGGAAAAGCACGCCGCAGTCGACGATGAGCAGGCGTCCGCCGTACTCGAAGACCGTCATGTTGCGGCCGATCTCCCCCAGACCGCCCAGTGCGACGATGCGCAGCCCGCCTTCGGCGAGCGTGGGCGGATGCGAGAGCTCGGGGTGAGGATGGCTCACCTAGGAACCTCCGGGATGGTTACCTCCGGCACTTTGACTCCCCCAATCGTGAGGTCTTCACGCAGTCGCGCCGCGAACTCCGGCGGGGCCTCGACGAGCGGCGCGCGCAACGGGCCGCCGCCCGGAAGGCCCAGCAGGTTCAGCGCTGCCTTCACGGCGATGGCGCCCTGCGTACGGGTCATGATGGCGGCGACCACGGGCAGCAGCCGCCGATGGATCTCCAAGGCCCGCGCCTGCTCCCCGGCGCGGTACGCGTCGATCATCTCATGGAGCTCGGTGCCCACGACATGTCCGACCACGCTGACGAACCCGGCCGCCCCGACCGACAGCCAGGGCAGGTTGAGGACGTCGTCGCCCGAGTACCACACCAGGTCGGTCTCGGCCATCACCTGCGAGGCCGCGAACAGGTCGCCCTTGGCGTCCTTGACCGCGATGATCCGCGGGTGCTCGGCGAGACGGACGAGGGTCTCGGAGTGGATCGGCACCCCGGTACGGCCCGGGATGTCGTACAGCATGCTCGGCAGGCCGGTGGCGTCGGCCACCGCCGTGAAATGCCGGAGCAGGCCCTCCTGCGGAGGCTTGTTGTAATAGGGGGTGACGACCAGCAGGCCCTGCGCCCCGGCGGCCTCGGCCTGCCGGGCGAGGTTCAGGGTGTGCTCGGTGTGGTTGGTCCCGGCACCGGCGATGACGACGGCGCGGTCGCCGACCGCCTCGATCACCGCGCGGAGGAGGCGCTCTTTCTCGGCGTCGCCCGTCGTCGGGGACTCACCGGTCGTGCCGTTGACCACGAGGCCGTCGTGTCGCCGCTCGTCGACCAGGTGGGTCGCGAGGCGCGCGGCTCCGTCGTAGTCGACGCCGCCGTCCGGCAGGAACGGAGTGACCATAGCGGTCAGCATCCGCCCGAACGGAGCGTCACTCGTTGTGCTGGGTGCCATGCACCGAACGGTACCGTTCCGGCCGATCGGCTTGGACCCTCAGGTCCCCTTCCGGCGGCGGATCACCGCGCCGGGCCGACGGGCGGACGCGGGGCCGGACAAGGGAGAAGCCGTCGCCACACGCTCGGGGGTACGCGTGGCGACGGCTTCCACCTCCACATCGTGGCACGCAAATCCGGCGTTACGGGGTCAGGACGGCCACTTCCCGGACTCGGTTGAATAACGCGGACGGAAGCCTCAACAGGCACACTTTCGGCCGTCCAGCCGGGCCGGCACGGAGGTATCGGCGGCGGGCCTACCCCTTCCCGCCGGGCAGCCAGCCCGCCCGATAGGCGGCCCAGTCCGCCGCGTCGGTGGTCCAGTCCGCGTAGACCCCGACCCCGTACGGGCGGGCCGGGGGACGGTCGAGCGCGTCGATCCCGCGCCGGACGCCGCGCAGCGCCCCGGGCAGATCCTCGGCCCAGTCCATCAGCGGCCGGTAGGTGGGCACGCCCATGAACACGGTGGTCCGGTCGCCGATCAGCCGCAGCGTCCGCTCGGTGTGCCGGGCGAAGTGCCAGCCGACCAGCGACCGGGTCGGCAGCGACACGTCATAGGTCATGATCGCGACCTGGTCGCTGAGGCCGGCGACCTTGCGCAGGAAGTCATCGGTCGGACGCGGCGGGTACTTCCACTTCCCCGCGCGCGGGAGCAGCGCCTTGTAGACCGGCTGCGCGGCGTCCAGCAGGGTGGACTGCTCCAGCGCCACCGACAGCAGCCGGCCCCGCGACCGGGTCAGCTCACGGGTCCGGGCCATCAGGGTCAGGAACGCGCCGTCGTCGGGGTAGATGGGCTCGAAGTCGTAGTGGATCCCGTCGAACCCGAGGTCGAGGAAGGTCGCGTCGGTCCGCAGCACCCGGTCCCGCACGGCCGGGTCGTCGATCTGGATGACGCCCTCGCCGTCCACCGTCCGGATCTGCCCGAGATACGCCTGCGCGCGGATGCCGGGCGCGTGCGCGCGCATGGCCGCGATCAGCTTCCGGGCATTGCGGTACTTGGCGGCCGGGACGGTTCCGTCGGGCTCGAAGGGGCCCGCGTGGAAGAAGACGTCGGTGATCGCGTTGTCGCGCAGCAGCGCGCCGAGCCGGCGGTACTCGTCCTCGGTGTGCGGCTCCCCGATCCACTGGTGCCGCGCCCACAGCGCGTTCGCCTCGGTCCCCCGGGCCCGCGGCTCGGGCTGCCACCACACCCACACCCCCGCGAGCGCGAGCGCCACGAGACCGAGCACGAGGCCCACCGTCCGGCCCGTCCAGCGGAGCACCCGCCGCACTCTGATCTGCACCATTTCCCAATGATCCCGGACAGAGAGGACGAAGGCGACTCGCGCGCGCCGCCCGGCCCCGCGGGCGGGTCATGGTCGGGTACGCTCCGCGCGTCGCGCACCCGAGATCGTCCGCCCGGGGTGCACCATGCCCTTAGGCGGCTCAGAGGGCCTGACCGGCCGGTGAGGCCCGCTGCCGCGGCAGCGGGCCGCCCGTCCTAACCCCGTCACGGGGATGGAGGTCGAGCGGCCATGCGAATCCGACCGAACCGCGCCGAGACCAGGGCCTCACGGCCCGAACCGCGCCGCCGTGAGGGGCCCGACATCGAGCCCCAGCCCGTGATCAGCACACGCGCGCTGGTCATCCTGCTCGCCGCCGCCGTGGCCGCGATCGTCGCGGCCCTCTTCCCGGACGCGGCGATCCCGATCGGCGTGGGCGTCGGCGTCCTCACCCTGCTGGCCCAGATCGTCCGCGACTGAGCCGGGCCGTTGGGGCCCGCGCCCGGGCCGGTCCGCGGCACCGGGCGCGGTTCACCACGCGGCGGGGACCGCGGGGCCGATCAGCCCCATTCGATCTCCGCCGGCGTGACCGTGCCGCCGCCCGCGAAGCCCCACTCGATCTCCGCGGGGGTGATGGCGCCGCCGCCGCCTGCCAGGCCCCATTCGGTCTCGGCCGGCGCCGCCGCGCTGCTTCCCGCCAGGCCCCATTCGGTCTCGGCGCTGGCGGGACCGGCCGCGAGCATGAGGCCGCCTCCGGTGATGAGGGCGGCCACGGCGAGCTTGGCTGCGGTCTTCTTCGTCGGCATCCGCTGCTCCATTCATCGACTGACTCGAAGCTAACAACGGCGATATTCAGAGTCCGTACCGAGCCGTTTATCGATCCGTTTATCCGGCGGCCGTCAGAACACGATGTGACACGCTTTGTCTCATCGGGCGCTAGTCCGCCAGGTCGCGCAAGGGAGCCGCGGGCCCGGCGCGGCGCACCCTGGCCCGCTGGGTGAGCGCCACGCAGGCGAGCACCGCGACCGCGGCCAGCGCAGTCGTCGCGTCGATCAGCTCGCCGAGGAGGAGGCCCGACCACAGCAGGGTCAGCACCGGCTGGACGAGCTGGACCTGCCCGGCCCGCGCGATTCCCACCCTGGCCATCCCCGCGTACCAGGCGAAGAACCCCAGATAGGCGGAGAAGACGGCCAGGTAGCCGAATCCGAGCCCGGTCCGGACCGTCCACTGCGGATCGGTCGCCGCCATCAGCCACAGCGTCACCGGGACCGAGATCGGGGCGGTCAGCACCAGTGCCCAGGAGATGACCTGCCAGCCCGGCATGGAGTGCGCCAGCCGTCCGCCCTCGGCGTACCCGGCCGCGACGGCGAGCAGGGCCGCGACCAGCAGCAGGTCGGCGGCGGTGACCCGGCCTGCGCCGCGGACCAGCGCGAACCCGGTGACGCAGACCGCCCCCGCCCCGCTGGCCAGCCAGAACGCACCGGACGGCCGCTCACCGGCGCGCAGCACGGCGAACACGGCGGTGGCCGCGGGGAGCAGCCCGACGACCACGGCCGAGTGCGCGGCGGACGCGCCGTGGTCCAGCGCGAGGGTGGTCAGCACCGGGAAGCCGAAGACCACTCCCGCGCCGACGACCGCGAACCCCGCCCACTGACCGCGGCGCGGCGGGCGGGCCCGGACGGCGAGCAGCGCGGCGATCGCCAGGAGGGACGCGGCGGCGGAGCGGCCGACCCCGACGAGGTAGGGGTCGAGCCCCTCCAGCCCGACGGCCGTGGCCGGGAGGGTGAAGGAGTAGATCAGCACGCCGAGCGCGGCGGGGGCCAGCGGGCCGAGCGCTATCGGCGGGAGATCAGTAGCGCTATCGTGGTCTTTCATGCAAAACGATAGCAGTGTGCTCACTCTGGCCGACCGGCTGCGCACCGAGGTCGGCCGGCTGCGGCCCGGCGAGCGGCTGCCGTCCAGCCGCGCGCTGGTGGC
This sequence comes from Spirillospora sp. NBC_01491, assembly GCF_036227065.1. Classification (GTDB taxonomy): domain Bacteria; phylum Actinomycetota; class Actinomycetes; order Streptosporangiales; family Streptosporangiaceae; genus Spirillospora; species Spirillospora xylanilytica. The sequence continues at coordinate 7,309,538 of NZ_CP109432.1, read as the reverse complement.
GCTGCACCGGGTCAGCCCGGTCACGGTGACGCGGGCGCTCGGGCTGCTGGCGGCCGAGGGGCTGGTGGTGACCCGGCCCGGCAGCGGCGCGTTCGCCGCCGGACGCCCCGCGCCGCTGCCCGGCCCGGCCGACCTCGGCTGGCAGGCGGTCGCGCTCGGCGACCGCGCCGTGGCCGCGGACGCGATCGCCTGGCTGCTCACCCCGCCGCCGGAGGGCGCGATCGCGCTCAGCGGCGGCTACCTGCACCCCTCGCTCCAGCCCGTGCGGGCGATGGCCACGGCGGCCGGGCGGGCGGCCCGCAGGCCGGACGCGTGGGAGCTGCCGCCGCTCAGCGGGATCGCCGAGCTGCGCGCCTGGTTCGCCCGCACGGTCGGCGGCCAGGTCGCCCCCGCCGATGTGCTGATCACCGGCGGCGGGCAACAGTCGCTGTCGACGGTGCTGCGAGCGCTACTCCCTCCGGGAGCGCCGGTGCTGGTCGAGTCGCCGACCTACCCCGGCGCGCTCGCCACCGCGCGGGCGGCCGGGCTGCACCCGGTGCCGGTCCCGGTCGACGCCGGCGGGCTGCGCACCGGCCTGCTGGCCGAGGCGTTCGCGATGACGGGCGCGCGGGTCCTGTACTGCCAGCCCACGTTCCACAATCCGACGGGCGCGGTGCTGGACGCGGGGCGCCGGACGGAGGTGCTCGCGGTGGCGCGGGCCGCGGGCGCGTTCGTGATCGAGGACGACTTCGCCCGCCACCTCGGGATCGAGCCGGGCCCGCCGCCGATGATCGCCCAGGACGGCGACGGCCGGGTGGTGCACATCGCCTCGCTCACCAAGGCGACCGCGCCGAGCCTGCGGGTGGCCGCGGTGATCGCGCGCGGCCCGGTCGCCGAACGGATCCGCGCGACCCAGCTCGTCGGGGACTTCTGCCCCGCCAGGCCGCTCCAGGAGACGCTGGTCGAGCTGGTCGGCTCCCCGGGCTGGCCGCGGCACCTGCGCGCGGTCCGGACCGCGCTGAAGTCCCGGCGGGACGCGACCCTGACCGCGCTCGCCCGCGACCTCCCCGGCCTGGAGGTGAACCGTCCGGCGGGCGGCTGCCACCTGTGGGTGCGGCTGCCGGACGGGACCGACGACGTCGAGCTGGCCGAGGCGGCGCTGCGCGCCGGGGTGCTGGTCAGCGCGGGACGCCCCTTCTTCCCCGCCGAGCCGCCCGCCCCCTACCTGCGCATCGGCTACGGGACGGCGGCCTCGGAGGCCGAACTGGCCGAAGGCGTCCGCCGCCTGGCCGCCGTCATCGGCGGGACGACCGCCTGACCCGGCGGGCGTCGGGGGGGGGGACCGTCCGGCCTCGCGCGGGTCACTCCTTCGTGCAGAAGCAGAACTCGTTGCCCTCCGGGTCGCGCCAGACCTGGAACGGGGCCTCCGGGCGGCCGAGCGGGGCACCGGCCGGAGTCGCGCCGAGTCCGGCCGCGCGCTCCCCCGCCGCCTTGATGTCGGGGACCTCCAGATCGAGGTGCACCCGGTTCTTGACCGCTTTGGGCTCGGGGACGAGCTGGAACGACAGCAGCGGCCCGCCGGGGCCGAGCGGTTCGAGGTCGAGCCAGTCCTCGTCGCGGTAGGTGACCCGCATCCCGAGCAGGGCGCCCCAGAACGCCGCCATCACGTCCCGGTCGGCGCAGTCGACGGCCACATTGGTGACCTTCGGCGTCGGCGTCGTCATCAAGCTCTCCTCTGGGTCGGGGACACCGGTGAAACATTATTGATGGTGTCGACGGTCGCGCAACCGGCCATACCCGGATACTGGTGTCTTACCTTGCTAGAGTTCTCATGGCAGGCAGGAGGGGTGATGGCCGACACGGACCCGGCGGGCGCTGACGCCGCCGACCCCGACGCGGCAGCCCTGCTGCGCGACTTCGTCAACACCCTCGAGATCGACTGCGCCTCCGACGAGCTCGGCACGCCCGCCGGGCTGGCCGGGTGGCTGGCCGGGCGCGCGCTCGTCCCGCCCCAGGCCGCCGCCACCGGGGCCGACCTGGCCGCCGCGATCGCCCTCCGCGAGGGGCTCCGCGCGGCGATGCTCGCGCACCATGGCCCGTCCTCCCCGGGACCGCCGCTCAGCGGGCTGGACGCGGCGCTGCGCGATCTGCCGCTGCGGGTCACCTTCGCCGGCGGACGGCCTGCGCTCACGCCCATCGGCGACGGCGTCCCGGCGGGACTCGCCCGGATCGCCGCCGCCATCGTGGACGCCACCGCCTCGGGAACATGGACGCGGCTGAAGGTCTGCCAGGAGGACACCTGCCTCTGGGCGTTCCTCGACACCTCCAAGAACCGCTCCCGCGCCTGGTGCTCCATGCGCGTGTGCGGCAACCGGACCAAGACCCGCGCCTACCGGGCCCGCCGCCGCACCGCACCCGGCTGATCCACGGGCTCTAGGGTGTGCGGTGATCCCGCACTCGAAAGGACGTGGACACCATGGCCGATGTGGGCGTACGGCCCGCCCGGCGCGCGGACGTCGCCGCCGTCGCCGACATCCAGGTGCGCGTCTGGCGCCAGGGCTACCGCGAACTGCTCCCCGCCGAGGTCCTCGCCGAGGTGACCGGTGAGGCCGCCCGGCGGGTATGGCGGGAGCGCTGGACCGAGGCGGTCACCGACCCGCCGAGCCCGCGCCACCGGCTGCTGGTCGCGGTGGCCGACGACCTGGTCGTCGGCCTCGCCGCGCACGCGCCCGCCGAGGACCCCGACGTCCCGGAGGCCGCCGAGCTGGTGGCGCTGCTGGTCGACCCGCTGCACGCCCGCGCCGGGCACGGCAGCCGCCTGCTGGCCGCCACCGTCGACCTGCTCCGCGACGACGGCTTCACGACCTTGATCACGTGGGCGTTCGAGAAGGACGAGGTGCTGCGCACGTTCCTCGGCTCGGCGGGCTGGGCCCCGGACGGCACCGCCCGCACCCTCGACATGGGCGAGCCCGTCCGGCAGATCCGGCTGCACACCGACATCGGCTGAGGCGGGCGGCCGGCGCCGGCACCGGCTTGACGTGGGGTCGGTGCGGGGCACCGGGACCTCGGCCTTATGTTTAAAGCCGTGCCCGAGACCCTCTCCATGACGCCGCCGGACGCGCCGGCGGCACCGTCGTCCGGCCGCCGGCGCTGGCTGGGCATGGTCGTCATCAGCCTCGGCGTCTCGCTGATCGTCGTGGACGCCACCATCGTCGGGGTGCTGCTCCCCCAGATCATCGGCGGGCTCGATCTGACCAGCACCGGCGCCGAGTGGGTGACCTCGGTCTACGCGCTGGTGTTCGCGGCGCTGCTCATCCCGTTCGGGCGGGCCGGCGACCTGTTCGGGCGGCGCCGGCTGTTCCTGCTCGGCGTGGTCGTCTTCACGCTGGCCAGCGGCTGCGCGGCGTTCTCCGGGAGCGGGTCCGCGCTGATCGGGTCGCGGGCGCTCCAGGGCGTCGGCGCCTCGATGATCATGCCGGCCACGCTGTCCACGGTGAACGCGCTGTTCACCGGACGGGACCGGGCCGTCGCCTTCGGCATCTGGGGCTCGCTGATCAGCGGCATGGCCGCGCTCGGCCCGCTGATCGGCGGGGCGGTCGCGACCGGCAGCGGCTGGCGCTGGGCGTTCGGGATCAACCTGCCGCTCGGCGCCGCGCTGGTCATCGGCGCGCTGGCGCTGATGCCCGAGACCCGCGAGGACCGCGGCCCGCGCGCCCGCCGCGCGGTCCGCGAGATCGACTGGACCGGCTCGGCGCTGTCCGCGCTCGGCCTCGGCGCGCTCGTGTGCGGGCTGATCGAGGGCCAGACCTACGGCTGGTGGGCCCCGACGCGGCAGTTCTCCCTGGCCGGCCTCGACTGGCCGTCCGGCGGGCCGTCCCCGGTCCCGGTCGTGCTCGCGGTCGGCGTGCTGCTGCTGGCCGGCCTGATCGCCGTCGAGCGGGCGCGGGCCGCGGCGGGACGTCCGGTGCTGCTCGACCTGACCCTGTTCCGGATTCCCAACTTCCGGCACGGCAACCTGGCCTCGTCCCTGATCAACGTGGGCGAGCTCGGCCTGCTGTTCGTGCTGCCGCTGTTCCTGCTCGGCGTGCACGGCACCTCGCCGCTCCAGATCAGCGTGGCGATCCTCCCGCTGGCGATCGGCGCGTTCCTCACCGGCGGATACGCGGGCAGGCTCGCCAACAAGCGCGGCGCGCACCGGGTCGTGCAGATCGGCATGGTGCTGGAGGTCGCCGCGGTCGTCGCGATCGGGCTCACCATCACCGCGACCACCACCGGGTTCGGGCTCGCGCCCTGGATGCTGCTGTACGGGCTCGGCCTCGGCCTGACCTCCGCGCAGCTCACCAACGTCTCGCTCGCCGACGTCCCGCCCGCGCAGGCCGGCCAGGCGTCCGGCACCCAGTCGACGGCCCGGCAGGTCGGCGCGGCGCTCGGCATCGCGCTGATCGGCACGGTGTTCGCGACCGGGCTCGGGCACGCGATGACCGACCGGCTCGCCGGCACCGCGCTGCCGCCGGCCCGGCAGGCCGCCGTCGCGCACGAGCTGCGGGAGAGCGCCGGGACCTACGGCCGCGAGCTGCACCGCTCCCCCGCGACCGCCGTCGAGGCGCGGGCGGCCGACGAGAGCCTTGCGGTCGCCACCCGGCGCGGCGCGCTGACCACCGCCGCGATCCTGGCGCTCGGGCTGGCGATGTCGCTGCGGCTGCGCCCCTCAGCGCCCGCCCCGGCCCCGGCCGCCACCCGGGAACCCACGCGGGCGTCCGCCCCCGGCCCCGCGCCCACGCCCACGCCCACGCCCGACCAGTGATCGCCATCGGGGAGAATCGGAGGCGTAGTCCCCTGTCGTCCCAAGAGAAGAACCGGTAACCAGTGGCCACGCTCTCCCAATGGGTCGCCGGATCCCGGCCCCGGACCCTGCCGACCTCCCTCGTCCCCGTCGTCACCGGTACCGGCGTCGCGATCGGCGCCGGCCACGCGAACTGGTGGCGCGCCGTGCTCGCCGCGCTGGTCGCGCTCATCCTCCAGATCGGCGTCAACTACTCCAACGACTACAGCGACGGCGTCCGCGGCACCGACGAGGACCGGGTCGGCCCGCTGCGCCTGGTCGGGTCGGGGGCGGCCAGGCCCAAGCAGGTGCTGGCGGCGGCGCTCGGCAGCTTCCTGGTCGCGGCGGTCGCCGGGCTGGTCCTGGCGGCGGTGACCTCCTGGTGGCTGCTGCTGGTGGGCGTGTTCGCGATCCTGGCCGCCTGGTTCTACACCGGCGGCAAGAACCCGTACGGCTACCGGGCGCTCGGCGAGATCTCGGTGTTCGTCTTCTTCGGCCTGGTCGCCGTGGTCGGCACGGTCTACGTGCAGGCCGAGGGGATTCCGTGGGAGGCGTGGGCGGCGGCCGTGCCGATCGGGCTGCTGGCCTGCGCGCTGCTGGTCGCCAACAACCTGCGCGACATCCCCACCGACCGGGTCTCCGGCAAGCGCACCCTCGCGGTGCTGCTCGGCGACCCGTGGACCCGGATCCTGTACGCGGCGTGCGCGGCGCTGCCGTTCATGATGGTGCTGGCCCTCTCCGCCCCGCACCCGTGGGCGCTGCTGGCGCTGCTGGCGGCGCCGCTCTCGGTGCCGCCGACCCAGAAGGTGCTGCGCGGCGCGTCCGGGCCCGACCTGATCCCGGTGCTCGGCGAGACCGGCCGCCTCCAGATCGCCTACGGCGTCCTGCTCGCGGTCGGTCTCGCCCTCTGACCTGGAACGACCAGCCTGAAACGACCGGCTACAAGGACGGCGCCGTCCGGCCCGCTCCCGGCCGCCGCTCGGCGAGGAGGAAGGCGCCCGTGAGCGCCATCACGAGCCCGGCGATCAGGCCCACGAGCATGCTGAGGCCCGCGAGCGGAGAGGACTCGGCGTCGAAGACGTCGGAGGCGCCCAGTTGCAGGGTGAGCGTGTAGAGCGACCTGGTGAAGAGGGCGCCCGCGCCGACCCAGGCGGCGACCATCGGCTTCCAGAACCGTCCGCCGCGCCGGTTGACCAGCGCCAGCAGCCCGGCGATCCCGACGAGCGCGAGCAGCCCGTACACGCCCTCGATGGTCTGCTGTGCGGCGTTCCGCTCGCCCGCCTCGCCGTCAGGAAGGCCGGACGTGCCGCCGAACGCCCAGAAGAGGCGCACCCCGGCGTACAGGAGGACGGGGGCGACCATGACGTGGGTCAGGAGCCGCTGCACGTGATGGGTCGCTCCGGCGGGCGTTTCCCCGACGCGCTGCGTGAAGACGTCCGCCCAGCGGTCCCGCGCGTACAGCGTGAAGGCGGCGAGCAGCCCGATGCCCTGGAGCGTGAATCCGCCGTACACGATCGCGTACACCCAGCCCTGGAGGCCGTTGTCGTCCCCGGTGATCGGGGTCGACGAGGTGAGCGTCTGGACGACGGTGCCCAGCGGCACTCCGAGCGCGATCGGCAGGAGCAGCCCGGTGGCCGTCCAGATCGGGGCGAGGACGAGCCACGCCGGGATCCGCCGCCCCCACGGGAAGGTGAACGCGAGCACCACCAGCACGGCCACCGCGTCCATCCCCAGGGTGACCACGTTGCCCACGTAGCGGGCGGACTCCCCGGCCGACTCGGTGTCGTTCCAGCCGACCGTGCTGCCCGACAGCCAGAGGATCTTCAAGAAGAGGTAGGGGACGCAGGCGGCGATGGTGGCCGCGCACATGGCCAGGCGGCCCCGGCCCGGACGGCGTCCGGGCGCCGGACGGCGTTCGCGGGCCGGACCGGCCGCCCGCGCCGGGAGGTGCTGATCTGAAACGGTCATGCCGCCAACGATGGCCCGCACCCCCCGCGCGCCACCTCCCGCCACGGAGGGATCTCCTCCCTCCCGGGAGGGAGGGTCAGGCCAGGGCCCAGTCGATCTCGGGCTGGCCGGCGTCGGCGAGGGCCTTGTTGACCGCGCTGAACGGCCGGGTGCCGAAGAACTTCTTGGCGCTGAGCGGGCTCGGGTGCGCCGACTCGATCACCGCGTGCTGCGGGCCGGTGATCAGCCGGGCCTTCTTGCGCGCGTAGGCGCCCCAGAGCACGAAGACCACCCGCTCGCTCTTGTCGTTCAGGGCCCGGATCGCGGCGTCGGTGAAGTCCTCCCAGCCGTGACCGGCGTGCGAGCCGGCGTCGCCCGCCCGCACGGTCAGCACCGCGTTGAGCAGCAGCACGCCCTGGTCGGCCCACGGGGTCAGGTCGCCGGCCTTGGCGGCGGGCACCTCCAGGTCGGCGGCCAGTTCCTTGTAGATGTTGCGCAGCGACGGGGGCAGCCGCACGCCGTCGCGCACGCTGAAGCTGAGCCCGTGCGCCTGGCCCGGCCCGTGGTAGGGGTCCTGGCCGAGGATCAGCACCCGCGCCCGGTCGTAGGGGCAATGCCGGAACGCGTTGAAAAGGTCCTCGCGCGGCGGGTAGACCGTCTCGGCGTCGTACTCCCCTCCCACGAAGGCGCCCAAGGCGGCGGTCGCGGGGGGATCGAGCAGCGGGTCGAGCCGGTCCCTCCAGTCGCCGGGCAGCAGTTCCATCAGGTCGAGGGACATCGTTGAGCCTCCGGGGAAGTGATCTCCAGCTACCGGAGACCCTAGCGGCGGGCACTGACACGCCAGCGCCGAATCCCCGGAGCGAACCACTACCGACTCTAGGATGAGGCCATATGCCCGACTCTCCCCGTTGGTTCCGCCTCAGCGCGTGCGCGTCCCTCGCCCTGCTCGGCCTCGGCGCCGCCGTCCAGGGGTGCGGCCGTCCCGCCGGGCCGGTCACGCTGCGGGTGCTGGCCGGCTCGTCGCTGACCGAGGCGTTCGGCGAGATCGGCATGGCCTACGAGCAGGAGCACCGCGGCGTGAAGGTGCGCTCCGCCTTCGGCGGCTCGCAGGAGATGACCGCGCGGCTGGCCGGCCGCGAGCCCGCCGACGTGCTGGTCACCTCCGACGTGCCCGCGATGGACGGGGCCGAGGGGTACCTGACCGGGCCGCGGCCGATCGTCGCGCACAACTCGCTGACGATCGCGGTCGCGCCGGGCGACCCCCGCCGGATCCGGGGCCTGGCCGACCTGGTCCGCCCCGGGCTGCGGGTCGTCGTCGGCGCCCCCACCGTGCCGGTCGGACGCTACGCGCGGCAGATCTTCGCCCGCGCCGGGCTGACCGTCCAGTGGGGGGTGGAGGAGATCAGCGCGCGGGCGGTCCTGGACCGGGTGCGCGCGGGCGAGGCCGACGCGGGGCTGGTCTTCATCACCGACCTGCGGTCGGCGGGCGCCGCGGCCGGAAGCGTCCCGATCCCCGCGGCCCAGAACGTCACCGCGGCCTATCCCGCCGCCGCGGTGAAGGACGGCGACCACACCGAGGCCGCGGAGACCTTCGTGACCTGGCTGACCTCGCCGGCGGCGGTCCGGCTGTTCCACAAGTACGGCTTCGCCACCCCGGCCGCGCCGCCCGCGGGCGCCCCGCGGTAGCCGCGCCCCCGCGCCCGCACGTTTTCCCGGCCCCGCCGCCGGGAAGATCTTGACCACTCCGGTCGGGGGGCCGTGGTGAGGCGTACGGGGGAGATCAGACGTGCCGTCCAAGCGACCGACGCGGCCCGACGGCCGCCAGTCGGTGCCGCCGCGCAACGACCCTGAGCACCCCTGGCGCGCCGAGGGCGTCCCGGACCGGGCCAACGGCGGCGACGGCGGCGAGGCCCCCCGCGGCGGCGGGTTCAGGCCCGGCCGCAACAGCTACGTCTTCTGGCTGCTCCTGCTCACGGTATTCGTGGTCAGCTACCTGTCGATGCACCTCACCGGCAAGCAGGAGACGGTGACCGTGCCCTACACCGCGTTCACCGAACAGGTGGCGAACGGAAACGTCAAGGACGTCTACACCAAGGGCTCGCAGATCCAGGGCGACCTCATCAAGCCGCAGCAGGTCCCCGGCCAGGACAACAAGGCCAAGACCTACTCCGCGTTCGAGACGCTGCGCCCCACCTTCGCCGACGACAAGATCTTCTCCCTCATGGTCAGCAAGGGCGTCCAGGTCGAGGCCAAGCCGGTCACCCAGAACCGCAGCCTGCTCGCCAACCTGCTGCTGTCGCTGCTGCCGGTCCTGCTGTTCGTCGGGCTGTGGATCGCCGCGCTGGTCTGGCTCCAGCGCCGGATGAAGCGCGGCGGCGGGGGCGGTCTGATGGGCGGCTTCGGCCGCTCCCCCAAGCCCGTCACGCCGGACGAGAAGCGCGCCACCTTCGCCGACGTCGCCGGCATCGACGAGGTCGAGGCGGAGCTGAGCGAGGTCGTCGACTTCCTCAAGGACCCCGCCAAGTACCGCAGGCTCGGCGCCCGCGCGCCCCGCGGCGTGCTGCTCACCGGCGCGCCCGGCACCGGCAAGACGCTGCTCGCCCGCGCGGTCGCCGGCGAGGCCGACGTGCCGTTCTACTCGGCGGCGGCCTCGGAGTTCATCGAGATGGTCGTCGGCGTCGGCGCCGCCCGCGTCCGCGAGCTGTTCACCGAGGCGCGCAAGACCGCGCCGTCCATCATCTTCATCGACGAGCTCGACACCATCGGCCGGGTCCGCGGCGGCGGCGCGGGCATGGGCGGGCACGACGAGCGCGAGCAGACCCTCAACCAGATCCTCACCGAGATGGACGGCTTCTCCGGCTCGGAGGGCGTGGTGGTGATGGCCGCGACGAACCGTCCGGACGTGCTCGACCCGGCGCTGCTGCGTCCCGGCCGGTTCGACCGCCAGGTCGCCGTCTCGCCCCCGGACCTGGACGGGCGCGTCGCGATCCTCCGGGTGCACACCCGCGACGTGCCGCTCGCCGGGGACGCCGACCTCACCGGGGTCGCCAAGATGACCCCCGGGATGACCGGCGCGGAGCTGGCCAACCTGGTCAACGAGGCCGCGCTGCTCGCGGTCAAGCGCGGCAAGGACGCGGTCGACATGGCCGACTTCCACTCGGCGCTGGAGAAGGTGCAGCTCGGCACCCGCCGCTCCCTGGTCATGCCGCCGGAGGAGCGGCGCCGCACGTCCTACCACGAGTCCGGGCACGCGCTGATCGGCATGCTGCACCCCGGCGCCGACCCCGTCCGCAAGATCACCATCGTCCCGCACGGCCGCGCGCTCGGCGTCACCCTGTCCACCCCCGAGGGCGACCGGTACGCCTTCGACGAGGACTACCTGCGCGGCCGGGTGATCGGCGCGCTCGGCGGCATGGCGGCCGAGGAGCTGGTCTTCGGCGTCGTCACCACCGGCTCCGAGAGCGACCTGGAGCAGGTCACCAGGATCGCGCGCGGCATGGTCGGCCGCTGGGGCATGTCGGCCCGCATCGGCCCGCTGTCGGTCCTGCCCGCCGAGGGCTCCGACCCCCTCGGCCAGTACGCCGCGCAGGGCACCCTGGACGCCGTGGACGAGGAGACCCGCCGCATCGTCGACGACTGCTATGCCGAGGCGCTGCGGATGCTGGGCGCCAACCGCGACAAGCTGGAGTCCCTCGCCGCCTCCCTGCTGGAGCACGAGACCCTCGACGAGACCGCCGCCTACGCCGCCGCCGGCATCCCCCGCATGTCCAAGGACGCCTGACCGCCACGAGCCCGCCGTACCCGCAGCACGCGCCCCTCCGCCGCACGGGACGGCCGGCAGTCCCCCGAGCGGCCGCGGCCCCCGGGCCGGAACACCGGTTCTGGGTACCCTCAGCAGGGACGGTCTCTACGATGACGGGAGCTGATCGTGAGGGAGGAGTCACCTGACGTGACCATCGTTGCCGAGGGGCGCTACCACTACGAGCTCCCCGACACTCCCTACAACCTGTGGATGCGCGACGAGCTCTTCGAGGTCCTCAGGCTCCCTCACGACGGAACCCGAGTCGAGATCATCGGTGGGGAGATCGTCGTGTCGCCAGGACCCGACTACGCGCACAACGCCATCGTGCAGGATGTTCAACGCGCGATGTTCGCCGCAGAGGTACTCGATCCCTCCTTCCCCTGGCGCGCGGTCCAGACACAGGACCTGAACCTCAGCGACATCCACGACGGCTACATCCCCGACCTCTGCGTGCTGGACGAGGAGACCGACCGGCAGGCACGGGAGGCGCAGCTCAAGAAGGTCCTCCCCCGGCATCTCGAACTCGTCGTCGAGGTGACCTCTCCGTCCAACGCCGGCGACGATCGTCGGCCGGGGCTCCGCCGTTCGACCCCCACCAAGTGGAACGGCTACGCCCGCGTCGGCATCCCCTTCTACCTCCTGGTCGATCGGCAGCCCAGCCTCTCCCAGACGGTCCTGTTCTCCGATCCGATCATCGAGTCCGGTGAGTACCGGCACCAGACGACCTGGGACTTCGGCGAGGCGATCCGGCTCCCCGATCCGTTCGGCTTCGAGATCCTCACGGCCGAATGGGAACCCTGGACCAGGACGGCGGGATGAAGAGATCCCCTAGGCACAAGGACGTCGCCGGCGTGTTCTCGTTCGAGGTGCACCCGCAGCACGCGCGCTTCCGCCGCTAGAGCTCGGCGGACGGGAGCGCGCCGGCCTCGCACATCGCCGCGCAGTCGTCGGCGGCTCTGAGCACGTCGATGACGGCCGGGGGCGGGGACGCGTACACCGTGAGGTAGTCCGATTCGCCCAGCGCGGGATCCGGGACGTGGGCGAGCCGGTCCTCGGAGGCGGAGAACTCCACGCCGCCGCCACGCGGGTCGAGCCGGACCCAGCGGTCGTCGACCAGGATCGCGGTGAGTCCGTGCAGGACGAAGCCGTCGCCCGCGCGCAGCCGCTGGTAGGACAGGCCCGCCTGGACGCCCGCGGCGCGGAGCAGCGCGACGTAGGCGTGCGACTTGGCGTAGCAGAGACCCGTCCCCTCCCGGAGGACGTCGGAGGCGCGCCAGGTGACCCGGCGGTCGCCGGTGTCGCCCGAGTGGGCGATCTCATCCCGGACGTAGGCGAACGCCTCCTCGGCGAACGCGACGTCGTCGCCGTTGCGCAGCCGCGCGGCGGTCGCCTGGACGAGCGGGTGCTCGATGTCGATCACCTCGCAGGCGGCGAGGTAGTCCCAGGGCTCCGCGGCGAACTCCATCGTTCCTCCCTCTGACGGTCGGCCCACGGTAGCCCAGCGCGGTCAGCGCTTGATCCGTCCCCGCAGCGCCAGCACCGCCATGCCGAACAGGACGGGGGCCGCCAGTCGCAGCAGGATCTCGATCCACTCGCCGGCGGGCGTGAGCTTCTGCTCAGGGCCGCGAAGAATCGAGATGGCCGCCCGCATGGTGTAGCGCAGCGAGCCGGCGAACCCCATGTGCGTCTTCGGCGGGTATCCCCAGGCCTGGAGCGCGGCGGCGGCGAGGAGGAACAGGATGCCGAGCGCCGCGAACGCCCTCCACGCGCGCAGCCCGTACCCGGAGACGGCCCAGTACATCCACAGGAGTAGGTGCTCTCCCCGAGTCGCGGCCCAGCCGCGCCACCAGCGTTGCTCAAAACGGCTCCGCGCCAGCAGGAACTGCCCGTACCGGCGCATCTCCATCTCGCCGTAGTAGAAGTCGGCGGCGCCGACCTCGTCCCTGGCCTCGGCGCAGCCCTTCCGTAGGGCGCGGTACACCTGCTCGACCTCGCTGCTGCTCTCCGGTACCTCGGACGCGCCGGACAGTGGCCAGCGCCGGCGCCCGGACCTCGGCCCCCAGGTCGCGCGGAGCAGGTGCTCGTCGCGGATGATGAACCGCCGGGTCAGCCAGAAGCTGGGCGGCGCGATGTCGAACGTGTTGTGTCCCTCGATCCTGAGCCGGTCGAGGTTGTGCGCGCCCGCCAGGCGGCACTCCGACATCCGCGTGTACGAGACGGTGAGCTGCGCGACGTCGGTGCCTGCGAGGGACATGATCCGCGGCCAGGCGGGACGGTCGTCGGGGTCACGCGGCCCGACCATGGACGCGCCGCCGAACTCGGTGTCGGCCAGCTCGACCTCCACACCGGTGTGGACCTCCGGCCACACGGCGGACTCCGGGACCGCGCGTCCCGGCGTGGTGCCGGCCAGGATGCGCACGCCGCCGAGGAAGCGGGTCCGGTCGCAGCGGATCCGGCCGGCCGTCACCTCCAGCCGCAGCCGCTGCTCGAAGTCGGCCATGCTCAGGTCGAGCTCGCCGGCGGTGATGTGCCCGAGATGGGAGGTGGCGCGGAAGGTCGTCCTCTTCAGGACGAGCGCACCCGTCACGGCCAGGTCGCGCGTCAGCGGCCCGTCCTCGAAGACCGCGCCGGTGAACACCGCGTCGCCTCGTACTGTCGCGCCGCGAAGGTTGACGAAGTCCTCGAACACCGCGCCGTAGAAGCTCGCACCGCTCTGGAAGGCGGCTCCGGTGAAGAGGACACGGCCCTTGAACACGCAGCCGGTGAAGTCGGCCCCACCGTCGAACACGCACGCGGAGAAGTCGGCGGGACCGTCGAAGACGTGACCCCGGAAGTCCGCGTTCTCGAAGGTTTGCCCGGAATGATGGTGTTCGTCGGGGGCCACCCGCGCACCCTAGAACGCCGCTCGCGGCGCGGGCAAGGGCCGCCCGTCAGAGGCCGAGGAGGGACTCGATGCCGACGGTGAGGCGGTTCGGGAGGACGGCGACCTTACGGAGCGACAGCAGGACGCCGGGCATGAACGACTCGCGGTTCATCGAGTCGTGCCGGAGGGTGAAGATCTCGCCGTGCCCGCCGAGCAGCACCTCCTGGTGCGCGATGAGGCCGGCGAGCCGCACCGAGTGCACCCGGACGCCCTCGACGTCGGTGCCGCGCGCGCCGTCGAGCTCGGACGTGGTCGCGTCCGGGGACGGGGCGGTGCCGGCCTCGGCGCGGGCGGCGGCGACCAGCTCGGCGGTGCGGAACGCGGTGCCGCTCGGGGCGTCGGCCTTGTTCGGGTGGTGCAGCTCGACGATCTCGACGGACTCGAAGAACGGCGCCGCCTTCTGCGCGAAGCTCATCATCAGGACGGCGCCGATGCCGAAGTTGGGGGCGATCAGCACGTTCCCCGCGGGCGCCACGGCCTGCCAGCCGCGCACCGTCTCCAGCCGGGACGGGTCGAAGCCGCTGGTGCCGACGACGGCGTGCAGGCCGTGCTCGACGCACCAGCGCAGGTTGTCCATGACCACGCCGGGGTGGGTGAAGTCGACGACGGCCTCGGCCGCGGTGAGTGCGTCCAACGTGTCGCCCTGGTCGACGGCGGCGACCAGCTCCAGGTCTCCGGCGGCGTCCACGGCACGGCACACCTCGGCCCCCATCCGGCCCCGCGCGCCCAGCACCCCGACCTTGATCACGTAATCCTCCAGCCCTCGACGTCGCGATGACCCTATCGCGGCCCCCGGGCGCGGCCTCGGCCGGTCAGTACCTGCGGCGACGATCCGCGCTGAAGCGGTCGCCCTCGGAGACGAACAGGTTCAGCAGCCAGCTCACGATGCCGATGATGATCGCCCCCCAGAACGCCGGCCAGAACCACTCGACGTGGAACGGCAGGTCCAGTTGCCCGGCCGCCCAGCTGGTCAGCAGCAGCAGCGCCGCGTTCACCACCAGCGCGAACAGGCCGAGCGTCAGGACGTAGAACGCGCAGCCGAGCACCTGGATGAACGGTTTGAGCACCGCGTTTACGAGGCCGAAGATCACCGCGACGGCGAGCAGCGTCAGCGCCTGCCTGTCCCAGCTCCCGGCGGTGACGTCGATGCCGCTGACCAGCACGGTCGCCACCCACAGCGCCACCGCCGAGATGACGATCCGGAGGAGGATCTTCATGCCGTGCCTCTACCCGACCGGTGACGCCGTGTAACCGGACGGGCGCGCGGGGGCGTCAGAGGGTGAAGTCGCGGTCGCCGAACGGGCCGATGACGGTGAGGGCCTGCGGGGCGGTCAGCACCTCCCGGGCCACCTCGGCGATGTCGTCCGGGGTGACGGCCTCGATACGGGCGAGGACCTCGTCGACCGGGAGCAGCGACTCGTACACCAGCTCGCTCTTACCGATGCGGCTCATCCGCGACCCGGTGTCCTCCAGGCCGAGCACCATGCCGCCGCGCAGCTGCCCCTTGCCCCGCTCCAGCTCCTCGTCGGTGAGGCCGCCCTCGGCGACCTTGGCCACCTCTTCGCGGCAGATCGCCAGGACCTCGTCGGCCTTGCCGGGCTGGCAGCCCGCGTAGACGCCGAAGACGCCGGAGTCGGCGTACTGCGAGGTGTAGCTGTAGACCGAGTACGCGAGGCCGCGCTTCTCCCTGATCTCCTGGAACAGCCGCGACGACATCCCGCCGCCCAGCGCCGCGTTGAGCACGCCGAGCGCGAACCGGCGGTCGTCGGTGCGCGGGACGCCGGCGCCGCCGAGGATCACGTGCGCCTGCTCGGTGTCCTTGTCGATGACCTTGACCGTCGGGGACATCGGGACCGGCGCGCCGCCCACCCGGGGCGGGGCGGGCTCGGCGTCGCCGGCCAGGTGGCCCTCGAACGCGCGCGCGACCAGCCGGACGACCTCGTCGTGGTCGATGTTGCCGGCCGCCGCGACGACCAGGTTGGGCGCGGTGTAGTGCTCGCGGTAGTAGCCGTGGATCCGGTCCCGGGACAGCGCGTTGATCGACTCGACCGTGCCGAGGATCGGGCGGCCGAGCGGGGTGTCGCCGTACAGCGCGAGGGCGAACTCGTCGTGGATCAGGTCGCCGGGGTCGTCGTCGCGCATGTGGATCTCTTCGAGGATCACCCCGCGCTCGGCCTCGACGTCCTCGGGACGGTTGACCGACCCGGCGACCATGTCCGAGACCACGTCCACCGCGAGCGGCAGGTCGGTGTCGAGCACCCGCGCGTAATAGCAGGTGTACTCCTTGGAGGTGAACGCGTTGAGGTCGCCGCCGACCGCGTCGATCGCCGCGGAGATCTCCAGCGCGGACCGCTTGCCGGTGCCCTTGAACAGCACGTGCTCCAGGTAGTGGCTGGCGCCCGCGTCGGCGGGGGACTCGTCGCGGGAGCCGATCCCGGCCCACACGCCGAACGCGGCCGAGCGCACCGTCGGCAGCGCCTCGGTGATCACCCGCAGGCCGCCGGGCAGCACCGTCCGCCGCACCGTGCCGCCGCCCGCGGCGTCGCCCGCGGCGGTCTCGGGGCTCCGCCGGGCCCCGCCCGGACCACGGGAGGGGAGGGCGCGGGTCGGGTGGATCCTGCCGGGCCGCTGGGGCCTCACCGGCAACGTCACGGGTCGCTCGCAATCTTCTCGGGGCTGGAATGGGGCCGGCCGGCCTGCCCTCCGCGGGCAGGCCGGCCGGTATCACCGTGCACGGGTCAGGAGTTGCGCTGGCCACCGTCGTCGGTGCGGCGGGTACGGCGGCGGCGGGGGGCGCGCTTCTCGCCGCCCTCGGAGCCGTCGTCGTCGCCGTCGGAGCCGGCCGCGGGGGCCGCCGAGGCCGCGGGGGCGTCGTCGCCGTCGCCCTTGTCGGCCTCCTTCTCCACCACCTCGACCGGGACCAGCGAGAGCTTGCCGCGCTGGTCGATCTCGGTGACCTCGACCTGGATCTTCTGGCCGACGCTGATGACGTCCTCGACGTTCTCGATCCGGGCGCCGCCGTGCAGCTTGCGGATCTGCGAGACGTGCAGCAGGCCGTCCTTGCCGGGCAGCAGCGACACGAACGCACCGAACGTGGTGGTCTTGACGACCGTGCCGAGGTAGCGCTCCCCGACCTCGGGCATGTGCGGGTTGGCGATCGCGTTGATCGCCTGCCGCGCGGCCTCGGCGGACGGGCCGTCGGTGGCGCCGACGTAGATCGTGCCGTCGTCCTCGATGGTGATGTCGGCGCCGGTGTCGTCCTGGATCGAGTTGATCATCTTGCCCTTGGGGCCGATGACCTCGCCGATCTTGTCCACCGGGACCTTGATGGTAATGATCCGCGGCGCGTTCGGGCTCATCTCGGCCGGGGCCTCGATGGCCTCCTGCATGACGTCCAGGATCGCCAGCCGGGCGCCCTTGGCCTGCTTGAGCGCGGCGGCCAGGACCGAGGCCGGGATGCCGTCGAGCTTGGTGTCGAGCTGGAGCGCGGTGATCACGTCACGGGTGCCGGCGACCTTGAAGTCCATGTCGCCGAAGGCGTCCTCGGCACCGAGGATGTCGGTCAGCGTGACGTACTCGCCGCCCTCGTTGATCAGGCCCATCGCGATGCCCGCCACCATCTGCCGCAGCGGGACGCCCGCGTCCAGCAGCGACATGGTGGACGCGCAGACCGAGCCCATCGAGGTGGACCCGTTGGAGCCGAGCGCCTCCGACACCTGCCGGATCGCGTACGGGAACTCCTCGCGGGTCGGCAGCACCGGGATCAGGGCGCGCTCGGCGAGTGCGCCGTGGCCGATCTCGCGGCGCTTGGGCGACCCGACCCGGCCGGTCTCGCCGGTCGAGTAGGGCGGGAAGTTGTAGTTGTGCATGTAGCGCTTGGTGCGCTCGGGGTTGAGCGTGTCGATCGTCTGCTCCATCCGGAGCATGTTGAGCGTGGTCACGCCCAGGATCTGCGTCTCGCCCCGCTCGAACAGCGCCGAGCCGTGCACCCGCGGGATCACGTGCGCCTCGGCGGAGAGCTGCCGGATGTCCTTGAGCCCGCGGCCGTCGATGCGCAGCCCGTCGCGGACGACCCGCTCGCGGACCAGCTTCTTGGTGACCGCGCGGAACGCCGCGGAGATCTCCTTCTCGCGGCCCTCGAACGCGGCGGCGAGCTTCTCGGCGGCGCCCGCCTTGAGCTCGTCGAGCCGGGCCTCGCGCTCCTGCTTGCCAGCGATGGTCAGCGCCTGCGCCAGGTCGTCGCCCACCTCGGCGGTGACCGCGGCCAGCACGTCGTCCTGGTAGTCCAGGAAGAGCGGGTACTCGCGGGTGGGCTTGGCCGCCACCGCGGCCAGGTCGCTCTGCGCCTTGCACAGCACCTTGATGAACGGCTTGGCCGCCTCGAGGCCCTCGGCCACCGTCTCCTCGGTGGGCGCGACCGCGCCCTCGCCGACGAGCCGGATGGTGTCGCGGGTCGACTCGGCCTCGACCATCATGATCGCGACGTCGCCGTCCTCGAGCACCCGGCCGGCGACCACCATGTCGAAGGTGGCCTTCTCCAGCTCGGGGTGGGTCGGGAAGCCGATCCAGCGGCCCTCGATCAGCGCGACGCGGACGCCGCCGATCGGGCCGGAGAAGGGCAGGCCGGCCAGCTGGGTGGACATCGACGCGGCGTTGATCGCCACCACGTCGTACAGGTGGTCGGGGTTGAGCGCCATGATCGTCTCGACGACCTGGATCTCGTTGCGCAGGCCCTTGGTGAACGACGGGCGCAGCGGCCGGTCGATCAGCCGGCAGGTGAGGATCGCGTCCTCGGAGGGACGGCCCTCGCGGCGGAAGAACGAGCCGGGGATCCGCCCGGCCGCGTACATCCGCTCCTCGACGTCGACGGTCAGCGGGAAGAAGTCCAGGTTCTCCTTGGGCTTCTTGGACGCGGTCGTCGCCGACAGCACCATCGTCTCGTCGTCGAGGTAGGCGACGGCCGAGCCGGCCGCCTGCCGGGCCACGCGGCCCGTCTCGAAGCGGATGGTGCGGGTGCCGAACGGGCCGTTGTCGATCACGGCCTCGGTGGTCTGCGCTCCGTCGATGCGCACGGCTTCTGTCACGGGAAACCTCCATGGGTTCCATCGGCCTCGCGGCCGTCTCCCGTGGTGTCACGCAATGCCGGTCTTCGATCGAAGCGCCCGGATCCGCGGGGCCCGCCGCGACGGCGGGAGGCGATCCGGAGGCCACTACCGAGGACCGGCCGCACCAGCGGTGTCCGCGAGGCTTCTGTTCGTCTATCGGGAAATATGCGAGAGGGAGTGGCTCGCCCGAGCCACTCCCTCACCGTGCTAGCGGCGCAGACCGAGTCGTTCGATCAGCTTCCGGTAGCGGCTGATGTCCTTGTTGCTGAGGTACTTCAGGAGCCGGCGACGACGGCCGACCAGCAGCAGCAGGCCGCGGCGGCTGTGGTGGTCGTGCTTGTGCTCCTTGAGGTGCTCGGTGAGGTCGTTGATCCGCCGGGTCAGCAGCGCGACCTGGACTTCCGGGGAACCGGTGTCACCCTCAGTGGTCGCATACTCGGCGATGATCTTGTTTTTGGTGGCGGTGTCGAGCGACACGAGGCTCCTTCAGTGAGATCGTCACCCGCAGATCCCGGCCCGTGGGCACTCGGGTCCACATGGTGCGTTGGGGAATCGTGGCGGGGCCGCATGAGGGTGCAGCCCGCCGAGCCGGGGCCCTTCCCGGCGACTATTCACCGTACCATGCCAGAAAGCCACCCGGTCACGAAGCGGAACGTGCCGTGACCTCACGGTATACGCCCCTGCGGCCCGTTTCACACGGTCCGCTCGGTGCGCCCGGCACCCCGGCCCGGACCGGCCCTCTCGCCCCGGATCGGCCGCCGCGGGCCGCGCCGGCCGGCCCGGTCAGCCGGAGGTGAGCGCGCGGGCGCGGTCGACGTCGCGGCGCATCTCGGTGATCAGCGCGTCGATCGAGTCGAACTTCAGGGTGTCGCGGATGCGGTCCTGGAAGTCGACGCCCATGTGCTCGCCGTAGAGGTCGAGGTCGTCGCGGTCGAGCGCGTACGCCTCGACGGTCCGCTCGTCGCCGCCCTCGAAGGTGGGGTTGGTGCCGATGGAGATCGCCGCGGGCCAGCGGAAGCCGGGGTAGCGGTCGGAGTCGCCGACCAGCCAGCCGGCGTAGACGCCGTCGGCGGGGATCGCGGTGTGCGGCAGCGTTTCCAGGTTGGCGGTGGGGAAGCCGAGCGCCCGGCCCCGCTGGTGGCCGCGGACGACGACGCCCTCGACGCGGTGCGGGCGGCCGAGCGCGAGCGCGGCGGCCTCGACCGCGCCGGCGCCCAGCCGCTCGCGGATGTAGGTGGAGGAGATCGTGTCGCCGTTGGCGACCAGCGGCATGCCCTCGGCGGTGAAGTCGTACTTCTCGCCGAGCTCCTGGAGCAGCGGCAGGTCGCCCTTCGCCTTGTGCCCGAAGCGGAAGTCCTCGCCGACGATCACATGCGCCGCGTGCAGCCGGTCGACCAGCACCGACTGGACGAACTCGTCCGGCGGCACCTTCGACAGCCCGAGGGTGAACGGCACGACCACCACGGCGTCGGTGCCGAGCCCCTCCAGCAGCTCGATCCGGCGCTTGGTGGTGGCCAGCAGCGGCGGATGGGTGCCGGGGCGGACGACCTCGTCGGGGTGCGGGTCGAAGGTGATCACCACCGAGCGCAGGCCGCGGCGGCGGGCCTCTTCGGCGGCGGCGCCCACGATCCGCTGGTGGCCGCGGTGCACACCGTCGAACACCCCGATGGTGACCACTGATCGGCCCCAGTCGGCCGGAACCTCGTCGAGGCCATGCCAGCGCCGCACCATGCTCTCCCTGCGTAGACCTGCCTGCTCGTCGTGCCTGTCCCCAAGCCTGCCATGTGCCGCGGGGCGGGGTGACCGAGGGGGCTGCCGTTCAGGGGCCCTTCGGAACCGGCGCTCGCGCATGACCGTCCGCGCAGAGTCTACGTGTCGGTAGCCGGCATGCCCCGGAGCGGGGCACGGGCAGGGGCGCGCGGGCGCGCGTCCTGCCGGGCGGCCGGCTCAGACGGACTGGTACACGACGAGCGAGACCGCGATGTACTGCATGACGTACGCGGCGAGCGTGAACGAGTGGAACACCTCGTGGAACCCGAACCAGCGGGGTGACGGGTCGGGCCGCTTGAGCCCGTAGACCACTCCCCCGACGCTGTAGCAGACGCCGCCCAGCGCGACCAGCGTGCAGGCCACCACCCCGGCGCCGGAGAGGAACTGCGGCATGAAGAACACCGCGACCCAGCCCAGCACGATGTAGAGCGAGACGTACAGCCAGCGCGGGGCGCCGATCCAGGCGGTCCGGAAGACCACTCCGGCGATCGCGCCCGTCCACACCACGGCCAGCACCGCGACGCGGACGCCGCCGTCCAGGGCCACCACCGCGAACGGGGTGTAGGTGCCGGCGATGATCAGGTAGATGTTGGCGTGGTCGAAGCGGCGCAGCACCTCGATCACCCTGATCGAGCGCTGCCGGTGGTAGGTCCCCGAGATCCCGAACAGCAGCGCCGAGGTGGCCACGTACAGCGCCGAGGCCAGCCGCGCGGACGTGCTCGGCCCGAGCGCGACCAGGACCAGTCCGGCCACCAGCACGGCGGGGAAGGCACCGAGGTGCAGCCAGCCGCGCAGATGGGGACGGTCCGGGGGCGCGGTCACCGGGGGGTGGGATCGCACTGTCGCCATGGACGCCTCCTCAGTTAACCTACGGTCTCGTAGGTTACGCGACCGTAGGTTAGAGCGCACCCCCCTCCGCCGTGACTCTCACCACCCGTCCCGGCGGGGCGTCCTAGGGCACGAAGACGGCGAGGGGCCTGGCGGCGCCGTCCCGCTCCTCGACCAGGGCGAGAAGGGTCCCGTCGGGCGCGAACACGCCCACGGGGCCCGGCCCCTGCCCCGCCGCGGCCAGCCGGCCGCCATGCGCGATCTTGCGGGCGTCGTCCTCGGACACGTCCCGGCGCGGGAAGGCGGCGCCGACCGCCTCGGCGATCGGCACGATCTCCAGGTTCCCGGCGAGCTGCTCGATCGTGCGGGCCAGGCCCAGGTCGTACGGCCCCACCCGGGTGCGGCGCAGGCGGGTGAGGTGTCCGCCGCAGCCGAGCCCGGCGCCGAGGTCGCGGGCGAGCGCGCGAATGTAGGTGCCGGAAGTGCAGGCGATGGAGGCGTCCACGTCGATCACCTCGCCGTCGCGCCGGACGTCGGTCACGGTGAACTCGCGCACGGTCACCGGACGGGCCTTGAGCTCGACCTCCTCGCCCTTGCGGGCCATCTTGTAGGCCCGCTCGCCGTTCACCTTGATCGCGCTGACCTGCGGCGGCACCTGCTGGATCGGCCCGGTCAGCGCGGCGATCCCCGCGTGCAGCGCGGCGTCCGTGACCGCCGCGGCGGAGGCCGTCGCGATCACCTCGCCCTCGGCGTCGTCGGTGTTGGTGGTCAGGCCCAGCCTGATCGTGGCGTCGTAGCCCTTCTCGGTCAGCGCGAGGTGGCCGAGCAGCCGGGTGGCCTTGTCGACCCCGATCACCAGCACACCGGTCGCCATCGGGTCGAGCGTGCCGGCGTGCCCGACCCGGCGGGTCCCGGCGAGCCGGCGGAGCTTGCCGACGACGTCGTGCGAGGTCCAGTCGGCCGGCTTGTCGACGATGACGAGTCCCGATGTCACAGCGTGCTCTCCGAGTCTTCGGTGGTCAGGTGCGCCCTACAGCCCGGGGTCGGCGGGCCGGTCCTGGACGGGCGCCTCGTCCTCCGGCCCGCGCAGGGCGGCGCGCAGCCGGTCGATGATGGCGATGGGCTCGCCGGACGCGGTGAACGCCGCGGCGCTGTCGTGCCCGCCGCCGCCGAGCTCGACGCAGGCCCGGCCGACGTCCACCGCGCCCTTGGAGCGGGTGGAGACGTACCAGTCGCCCGCGTCGTTCTCCTTGCAGACGACCGCGACCTCGGCCTCATCGGTGCGGCGGAGCTGGTCGATGACGCCCTCGAGCTGGTCGTAGGGGACGTCGCGGGCGTCCCGGTCGGTGCGCGCGATCGTCGTCCAGACCAGGCCGCGCCCGCCCGCCGCGTCGCGTTCGAGCCGGGCCCGCGCCAGCGCCCCCGCCAGGACCTGGAGGTATCCGAACGGCGCCCGGTCCCACAGCTCGCGGCTGACCGCATCGGCGCGCACGCCCGCGGCCAGCAGCCGTCCGGCCAGGTCGTGCACCTCCGGGGTGGTGCACGGGTACTTGAACGAGCCGGTGTCACTGGCGAGCCCCGCGTACAGGCCCTGCGCGATGTCGCGGTCGAGCGGGACGCCGAGCCGCCGGATCAGCTCGTCGACCAGCACCGCGGTCGCCGCGGCGTCCGGGTCGACCAGCCGCACCGCGCCGAACCCGGTGTTGGAGGCGTGGTGGTCGACGACGATGAGCGCCTCGGCCCGGCCCGCCCGCTCGGCCAGCGAGCCGAGCCGCGCGGCGCCGGCCGCGTCGAGCGCGATCATCAGCGTCGGCGCGGCGGGCATCCGCTGGGGCTCGACCAGCAGGTCCTGGCCGGGCAGGAAGCGCAGGATGCCCGGGACGGTGAACGGCTCGCCGAACGAGGCCAGGCAGCGCTTGCCGAGCGCGGTCAGCGCCTGGCCGAGGGCCAGCATCGAGCCGAGCGCGTCCCCGTCGGGGGCCACGTGGCAGACCAGCGAGACCTCGTCGGCCGCGGAGATCAGCTCCAGCGCCCGGTTCCAGTCGGCCCCGGACGGCCACGACGCCCCGACCGGGGCCGCCGCGTCCGGTCCCGGGCCGGGTCCGCCGCCGGCCGCGTCCGACGTGATGGACGCGGCCGTCGGGGCGGGCCCCGCCGGCTTCGGGTGCTCGGCCCGGCGGGCGGCGTGCGCCACCGCCCCGCCGGATCCGGCGCGGCCCCGTCCGCCCGCGGCACGCGGGACGACGTCGTGGCCGGTCGCGGTGTGCCCGCCCGCGTCGCGCGGCGCGCGCTGTGCGGGCCGGCCGGGCCGCCCGGCGCCCGGCGTCTCGCCGCGGCCCTGTGACCCGCTCACGATGACGCGCGTCCCGCCTCGCCGTCCCGGCCGCCCGGCTCGGCAGGGGCCTCCTCATCGCCGGACTCGTCGGGCTCGCGATAGGGGTTGGCGTCGCCGGCCGGCTCGGCCCCCTGGGCCGCCTTGGCGACCTCGGCGTCCCTGGCCCGCGCCTGGGCGAGCAGGTCGTCGATGTGCGCCACGTTCTCCATCAGGGAGTCCAGGATGAAGGTGAGGCTCGGCGTATGCCGGACCCCGGTCTGCCGGCCCACCTCCGAGCGGATGACCCCCTTGGCGCTCTCCAGCGCCGCGGCGGTCTCCGCGCGCTCGGTGTCGGACCCGTACACCGTGTAGTACACGGTCGCGTCCCGCAGGTCGTTGGTGATGCGGGTGTCCGTCACGGTCACGAAGCCGAGCCGCGGGTCCTTGACCCGCCGCTCCAGCATCTCCGCCACGATCTGCTGGATGCGGTCGGCGAGCTTGCGCGCGCGAGCTGCGTCCACCATGATCGCACTCCCTTTCTATGGTCCTCGCGAGGACATCAGTCCTCGTCGTTGAAGAGCCGCTGCCGCGCGGACAGCAGTTCGATCTCCGGGCGCCCGGCCACGAGGTTCTCGCACTTGCCGAGCACCTCGGTGCAGTTGGCCGCGGTGCCCGCCACCACGGCCACCCCGATCTCCGCCCTGCGGTGCAGGTCGTTGTCGCCGGTCTCGGCGACGGCGACGGCGGGGAACCGCCGCTGCACCTCGGCGAGGATGGGCCGGACGACCGATCGCTTCTGTTTCAGTGAACGGACGTCGCCCAGCAGCAGGTCGAGAGTCAGCGCCCCCACGTACACCTATCGATCACCTCGTGATTCTTGAAGATGGAACGACGGCGGAGAGCCGGCGTGTTCCCGGACCGCGCGGCTCGGCCGGCGGGACGGGCGGGGGGCGGGACGGACCGCCGTGTTCCGCCCCCGACATGACATGACGCCAGGCTGGAGATCCGCCTGGCGTCATGTCACTGGTTCTCAAGGTGGGCGGCCGTGCGGCCCGGCCCCGGGGAGCCGGGGCCGCGCGGCCGTGTCCGTGCCTTTAGTCGCGGGGCTTCTCCCGCATCTCGAAGCACTCGATGACGTCATCGATCTTGATGTCGTTGTACCCGACCCCGATACCGCACTCGAAGCCCTCGCGGACCTCGGTCGCGTCGTCCTTGAAGCGGCGCAGCGAGGACACCGTGAGGTTGTCCGACACCACGACGCCGTCGCGGACGAGCCGCGCCTTGGCGTTGCGCTGGATGATCCCCGAGGTGACCATCGAGCCGGCCACGTTGCCGATCTTCGGAACCTTGAAGATCTCGCGGACCTGCGCGGTGCCGAGCTGGGCCTCTTCGAACTCCGGCTTGAGCATGCCCTTGAGGGCCGCCTCGACCTCTTCGATCGCCTGGTAGATGACCGAGTAGTACCGGATGTCGACGCCTTCGCGGTCGGCCAGCTCCTGCGCGTTGCGCTCAGGCCGCACGTTGAAGCCGATGATGACCGCGCCCTCGGACGCCAGCGACAGGTTGACGTCGTCCTGCGTGATCGCACCGACACCGCGCCGGATGACCCGCAGGCTGACCTCGTCGCCCACATCGATCTTGAGGAGCGAGTCCTCCAGGGCCTCGACCGAGCCGGACACGTCGCCCTTGAGGATGAGCAGCAGCTCGTCCCGCTCGCCCCGCTCGAGGTCCTTGAACAGCTCCTCGAGGGAGCTGCTCTTGCGGCTGCGCAGCAACTCGGCGTTGCGCTTGCGCGCGGTCCGCTTGTCGGCGATCTGGCGCGCCACCCGGTCGTCCTCGACGACCAGGAAGTTGTCGCCCGCGCCCGGCACGGCGGTCAGGCCGAGCACCAGCACCGGACGGGACGGGCCCGCCTCGTCGACGTTGTCGCCGTTCTCGTCGAGCATCGCCCGGACGCGGCCGTGGGCCACGCCGCAGACGATCGAGTCGCCGATCTGGAGCGTGCCGCGCTGCACCAGCACGGTCGCCACGGCGCCCCGGCCCTTGTCGAGGTGCGCCTCGATGGCGGACCCCTGCGCGGGCATGTCGGGGTTGGCCTTGAGCTCGAGCTCGGCGTCGGCGGTCAGCACGATCGACTCGAGCAGCCCGTCGATGTTGATGCCCTCGCGGGCGGACACGTCGACGAACTGGGTCGTGCCGCCGAACTCCTCGGCGACCAGCCCGTACTCGGTGAGCTGGGAACGCACCCGCTGCGGGTCCGCGCCCTCCTTGTCGATCTTGTTGACCGCGACCACGATCGGCACCCCGGCCGCGGTCGCGTGGTCGATCGCCTCGGTGGTCTGCGGCTTGACGCCGTCGTCGGCCGCGACCACCAGCACCACCAGGTCGGTGGTGTCGGCACCGCGGGCGCGCATGGCGGTGAACGCCTCATGGCCCGGGGTGTCGATGAAGGTGATCTTGCGGTCCTCGCCGTCCACCACGGTCTCGACCTGGTAGGCACCGATGTGCTGGGTGATGCCGCCGGCCTCGCCCGCGACCACGTTGGCGTTGCGGATCGCGTCCAGCAGCCTGGTCTTACCGTGGTCGACGTGACCCATGACGGTCACCACCGGCGGACGGGACACGAGGTTCTCCTCGCCGCCCTCGTCCTCGCCGTAGTCGATGTCGAACGACTCCAGCAGCGCGCGGTCCTCGTCCTCGGGACTGACCACGTGCACGTCGAAGTCGAGCTCGACGCCGAGCAGCTTCAGGGTGTCCTCGGTGACCGACTGGGTCGCGGTGACCATCTCGCCGAGGTGCATCATGATCGCCACGAGCGACGCCGGGTTGGCGCCGATCTTCTCGGCGAAGTCGGTCAGCGTGGCGCCCTGCGGCAGCCGGATGGGCTTGCCGTGACCGCGCGGCGCCTGGATGCCGCCGGCGGCGGGCGCCTGCATCTGGTCGAACTCTTGACGCCTCTGCTTCTTGGACTTGCGACCGCGCGTCGGCCGCCCGCCGGGACGCCCGAAGGCCCCCTGCGTGCCGCCGCGGCCACGGCCGCCGCCACCGGGACGGGGGCCGAAGCCACCGCCGGGACGACCGCCGCCGCCGGCGCGCGGGGCTCCGAAGCCGCCGCCGCCACCGGGACGGCCGGCACCACCGGGACGACCGCCGCCGCCACCGCCACCGGGACGACCGCCGCCACCAGGGCCGCGTCCGCCGCCGCCACCGCCGCCGGGTCCGCCGCGCCCAGGGGCGCCCGCGGGCCGGGACGAGGGCATGTTCATCGGGCTCGGACGAGGTCCGCCGCCACCGCCGCCGGCGGGCCGGGGCGGCATACCGCCCGGGCTCGGACGGGGGCCGCCCGCACCGGGGGCGCCGCCGGGACGGCCGCCCGCCGCGGGACGCGGGGGACGGTCACGGTCGCCGCCGCTGGGGCGGTCGCCGGGACCGGCCGGACGCGGGCCGGGACGCGGGCCCGGCTTGGGTGACTGGCCCATGCCGGTGTTGGTCGAGCTGAACGGGTTGTTGCCCGGACGCGGCCCGCCGGGGCCGCGGCCTCCGCCGCCACCACCCTGCTGGCGCGGGCCGGGGCGCGGGCCCGGCTTGGGCGAGCGCGGACCGGGCTTGGGGCCGGGACCTGCCGGAGCCGCGGGCGCGCCGGAGGAACCGGCGGGCGGGGCGCTCGGAGCGCTCGGGGCCTGTGCCGCGGGGGCGGCCGGAGCCGCCGGGGCCGCGGGCGGCGCGACCGGGGTGCTCGGCGCCGGCGGCACGGGCGGGCGCGGACCCGGCCGCGGACCGCTCGGGCCACCCTGGCCACCGGGTGCGGCCGGAACACCGGCCGGACCGCCGGGGCCCGGCTTGGGCGCGGGCGGACGCGGTGCGGCCGGCCTGGGGGCGCCGCCTGGGCGGGCGCCCTCTCCGCCGCCACCGCCGCCGGACGGACCCGGACGCGGCCCGGACGGACCGGGACGCGGGGCGGACGGGCGCTTGGGCCCGCCCTTCTTCTCCCCCGGCTTACCGGAGGACGAGTTGGAAAAAGCATCTGTCAGCCTGCGAACGACCGGCGCCTCGATGGTGGAGGACGCAGAACGTACGAACTCACCCATCTCCTGGAGCTTGGCCATGACGACCTTGCTCTCTACGCCGAACTCCTTGGCGAGTTCGTAAACCCGGACCTTGGCCACTGCACTCCCTACTCGGTCCGGGGGTGCGGCCTCCGGACCGTCGCTAACGTGCCGTACTCATTGCGGCGTGCTCATGGCGTGCTCATCGAGCGCTCATAGCAATCTCGACCTGCTTCCGACTAGACGTCGCTTACCGGTGTTCCATCCTGCTGCCGCGCGGCCTGCGTAGCAAGCCGCGCCCGCAGCGCTTCGCCATCGAGCGGCCCCGCCAGGCGGAAGGCCCGGGGGAACGCCCGACGTCGCTCTGCGAGCTCGAGGCATCCCAGGTCGGGGTGCACATGTGCGCCCCGGCCCGGCAGCCGCCCACGGGGATCGGGGACGATGACGCCCTCGATCACCACCAGGCGCAGCAGGTCGGACTTGGCCGTGCGAGCCCGGCAGCCCACGCACATGCGTAGCGGGGCCGCCCGGCCACGTGAATCGAGTCTACCGCGCCGAAGCGTCGGCGGGACCTGTCGCATGCTCTCCTGACGTAGAAGATCCGGATTCGTCGGGTTCGGTGGCCTTTGCCGGCCTGGTCCCGGCGGCTCCCGCGGGCTCGGTGTCGGACCGGATATCGATCCGCCACCCGGTCAGCCGGGCGGCCAGCCGGGCGTTCTGGCCCTCCTTGCCGATGGCCAGGGAGAGCTGGTAGTCGGGCACGATCACCCGTGCGACCCGGGCCTCGGCGTCGATCACCTCGACGCTGGTGACCCGGGCCGGGGACAGCGCGTTGCCGACGAACTCGGCCGGGTCGTCCGACCAGTCGACGATGTCGATCTTCTCGCCGTGCAGCTCGGCCATCACGTTGCGGACCCGGCTGCCGAGCGGGCCGATGCAGGCGCCCTTGGCGTTCACCCCGGGCTTGCGCGAGCGCACCGCGATCTTGGTGCGGTGGCCGGCCTCGCGGGCGATCGCCGAGATCTCCACGGTGCCGTCGGCGATCTCGGGGACCTCCAGCGCGAACAGCTTGCGCACCAGGTTGGGGTGGGTGCGGGAAAGCTGCACCGACGGGCCGCGGTGGCCCTTGCGGACCTGCACGACGTAGGCGCGGAGCCGCTCGCCGTGCTCGTACCGCTCGCCGGGCACCTGCTCCTGCGGCGGCAGCACGGCCTCGATCTTGCCGAGGTCGACCAGCACGTTCCGCGGGTCGTTGCCCTGCTGGATGATGCCGGAGACGATGTCACCCTCGCGGCCGGCGTACTCGCCGAAGGTCAGCTCGTCCTCGGCGTCGCGCAGCCGCTGGAGGATGACCTGCTTGGCGGTCGTCGCCGCGATGCGCCCGAACCCGGTGGGCGTGTCGTCGTACTCGCGGAGGGCCTCGCCCTCCTCGTCGGTCTCGGTCGCCCAGACGGTGACGTGCCCGCTCCGCCGGTCGAGCTCGACCCGGGCCTTGGTCGCGGCGCCCTCCGTGCGGTGGTAGGCGATCAGCAAGGCGTCTTCGATGGCCTTCACCGCCACCTCGAGCGAGATGTCCTTCTCGCTCTCGAGACTGCGCAGCGCAGTCATGTCGATGTCCACGAGGTTCCCCCCTCTAGTCCGGCTGAGCCGGAGAACGCGTTTGGTCGGCCTCGTCGGCGGGGCCCGTCGCGTCCGCCATGGGGCGGAACTCCACCTGCACCCGGCCGCGTCCCAGGTCGCCGCGGCCGAACCGGCGCCGGGCGGTGGCCGGTTCACCGGACTTCGGCCCGCCCCGGTGCGGCCCGCCGGACTTCGGGCCGCTCTTGCCGCCGGGGCCCTTCTCGCCGGAGCCCTTGCCGCCGGGGCCCTTGCCGCCGGAGCCCTTGCCCCGGCGCTTGTCGACCACGTCGATGACGATGGTCTCGTCGTCCGCGGACACCACGCGGCCCTCGATCTGCCCGCCCTCGGTCAGCGGGGCGACGACCAGCCGGCCGACGGCGCGGCGCCAGTGCCTCGGCTCGGTGAGGGGACGGTCGACGCCGGGCGAGGACACTTCGAGCACGTACGACGCCGTGCCCATGGTCCCGGCCCCGTCGAGCAGTTCCGAGGCCGTCCGGCTCAGCGTGGTGATGTCGTCGAGGGAGACCCCGTCGTCACCGTCCACGATGATCCGCACCAGCCGGCGGCGCCCGGCCGGGCGCACGTCGATCTCCTCGAGGTCGAGGCCGAGCTCGGCCACCGCCGGGGCGAGCAGCCCGGTCAGTGCCTCGATGGCCTCTTCCCTGGTCGGCGCGCTCATGGTCGCACTCCGTTCACCGGGGCTGTGCGGCCCCGCTGAGCGCGGCCACCAGTGGACTCCTCGCTCATGGGACCTCCTCCGTGTTCGTGCTGAAATCGCCGCTTGTCCGTTGCCCCTTCAAGACTATCGACAGCCGGACACCCCAACGGTCTTTCGAAGAGCTCACCGGCGTGCCGGATATGGAATGCTTGAGCAGGGCCGACGGGTGGACGATCACCGCGGCGGCCGGCCACCGCGCCACCAGGCACGCCACCGGGTGAGGAGACACGCTTGCCACAGGCCAGGACGGGCAGGGTCTCGCGGCGCGCGGTCCTGGGCGGGACGCTCACCCTCCCGCTGCTGGCGGGCTGCGCGGCCGAGGCGGCGGCGCCGCGCACCGAGGTGCCCGCACTGGTCGGCGCGATCGCGTCCGAGCAGGACCTGATCGCCTCGTACGAGGCCGCACGGGCCGCGCACGCGTCGCTGGCCGGGCGCATCGATCCCGTTCTCGCCCGGCACCGCGAGCATCTGGCGGTGCTGCGGCGGCACTACGTCCCCGGGTCGGGCGAGCGCGCGGACGAGGGTGGCGCGATCCCGCCGCCGCGTCCGCAGAAGATCCCCGCCGCACCGCGGGAGGCCCTCGCGGTGCTGCGGCAGGCCGAGACCAAGGCGGCGACCGCGCGGGTGGCCGACGCGGGCAAGGTCGATCCGGCGCTGGCCCAGCTCCTCGCCAGCATCGGCGCCTGCGAGGCCGGGCACGCCGCGGCACTGGTGGGGGCGCCATGAGGCGCACGGTGAACGCTCTCCAGGACGCGTTGAGGGCCGAGCACGCGGCCGTCTACGGTTACGGCGTGCTGGGCGCGCGGCTGCGCGGCCCTCTCCAGCAGACGGCGAAGACCCACTGGGACGCGCACCGGCTCCAGCGCGACGATCTGGTCGCGCGGCTCACCGGCCAGGGCGCCCGGCCCGAGGCCGCCGCGCCCGTCTACCGGCTCCCGGTCAAGGTCACGTCGGCGCGCACCGCCGCCGAGCTCGCCGCCGCCCTGGAGCAGGACCTGGTCGGCGCGTACGTGGGACTGGCCGGTGCCACCGATCCGGCGCTCCGCTCGTTCGCGGCGCACGCCATGCAGCGGGCGATGATCCGTTCGGTGCGCTGGCTCTCGAGCGCGGGGCGCCCGCTTCCCGGCGAGGCGTTCCCCGGGCTCCCGCAGAGCGCGCTCTCCCCCAAGGCGGCCCCCGGAGAGCGAGTGACCCCCGGCACGTGAGGGAACGGTGCGGTCCGGGCCGCCTGACTCCCGTCGGTCACTCTTCGACGTCCACGCCGAACGAGCGGGCCAGGCCGTCCAGCCCGAAGTCGTAGCCCTGCCCGACCGCGCGCAGGCGCCATGAGGGCCCCCGCCGGTAGAGCTCGCCGAGCAGCAGGGTGCGCTCGGTGGTCGCGGCGTCCACGGTGGCCTGGGCGACGGGCGTGCCGCCGCCGGCCGGGCCCGCGACGATCTCGATCGGGCCGAGGTCGCCGAAGCGCACCGCGCCGTCGATCGCCGCCGCCACCGTGACCCTGCGGACGGCCGCCGGCAGCGCGGCCAGGTCGATCGCGACGGTCTGCTCGGCCGGCCCGTCGGTCGACAGCCGCACCGCCCCGTCCGATGTCTCGGGCGCCCCGTAGAAGACCATGTCCTCGTCGCACGCCACCTGGCCGTCCTCGTCCACGAGGAAGGCGACGACGTCGACCTCGCAGGACGCCGCCTGGGCCCAGGCGGCGGTGACCGTCCAGCGCGCCGTGTCCGGGGTGACCGGGAGGTCGATCACCGCTCCCCTGGGCAGCACCACCGGCGCGGCCCGCCGGGCGGACGCGGCGGGGAGGCCGAGCCGGTCGGGCGCATCGAGCCACGCCGGGTCGCGGACCGGGAGTTCGAGCGCGACGATCCGGGCCATCCGGCGGTCGTCCCGCGCGCCGCGGAGCGCCAGCACGTCGGTGACGGTGGCCGAGAGGTTCACCGCGGCGGCGCCGCCGAGGGCGACGACGCGGGTCCGCGCGGCCACCGCCTCGGGGTGCGTCCCGCCGAGGACCAGCACCCGCCGGGAGCCGAGCGGCCCGGCCGGCGGGCGCCGCTTCGCCGCCGGGGCCGGGACCGGTCCCCCGCCCTCCGCGCCCCGCACCGGCTCGTGCGGGGTGCCCGGCCGGACGTCGCCGAGCAGCCGGGCGAACTCGCGCTCGCCGATGACCGGGACGCCTTCGGCCGCCGCCCGGCGCGCCTTGGCCGAACCGGAGCCGGCGTCGTCGGCGACGAGCACGCTGGTGTGCCGGCTGACCGAGCCCATCACGTTCAGCCCGGCCGCGACGGCCCGCGCCACCAGCTCCTCGCGCGGGGTCGCGGTCGGGCCCGTGACGGCGATCTTCATGCCCTGCACGAGCGGGCCGCCGGACGGCAGCCGTCCGGGGCTCAGGAACGCACATCGCTGCTTGGGGATCCGCGGCGGGTGGCCGCCGGCCGCGCGGGGCGGGCAGGCGACCAGCGGGAGCGGCAGGCCGAGCGCGCTCGCGGCGGCCAGCGAGCCGCGCAGGACGCCCGCGAGCGCCTTGGCGTCCTCCAGCGCGTCATGGGCGCGGAAGAGCCCGGCGCCGTAGTGCGCGGCCAGCGTGCCGAGCCGCAGATCGGGGGTCGGCGGGGCCAGCCGGCGGTTCAGCGTGAGCGTGCACAGCCGCCGCTCGACGGGCAGGGTCAGGCCCGCGCGGGCGAACTCCCCGGCGAGGAACCCGTAGTCGAACTGGGCGTTGTGCGCCACCATCACCCGTCCGCGGAGCAGCTCGGCGACGCGCCCGGCGACCTGCTCGAACTGGGGCGCGCCGCGCAGCCGCTCGGCGGTGAGGCCGTGGACGTGCACGGGCCCGGGGTCGCAGCCGGGATCGAGGAGCGTGGTGTACTCCGCCTCCGGCGTGCCGTCCGGCCCGGCCGTGAGCACCGCCAGGGACAGCACCCGGTCGCGCTCCGCGCGGAGACCGGAGGTCTCGACATCGACGAAGGCCCAGTCGTGGCGGTAACCGGAGGCCGGGCGCGGGGCGGAGGCGACCCTGGACGTCAGCATGGCGGCAGGTTAACCACGGCCAGGGCGGGCCGCGCCCGGATACCTGGCGGCCTGCCCACATGCGGTCAGATCGGAGGGGCCGGCGGGGTCGGTGGCGGAGTCAGGAGCGCCGTGCCCCCGCGGGTGGGGGCCTGCACGGCCTTGGGGTCGTAACCATCGTGGCGCGCCGGACGATGATCCCGGTATGTGGTGATCCGTTCCGGAGGGCGCGACCGGGACGTCCAGGATCCGGGCTTGAAGGATGTAGGGAGTCCCGAATGCGCAAGAGCGTCGCGGCCCTAGCAGGGGCCGTCGTGCTCGCCGCCGCCGGACCGGCGGTGGCCGAGGGGTCCACCCCCATCCCGGACGGGCCGGGAAGGGGACTGGTGCCGGGCTATGTCGGCGCGCCCGCCACCCCGCGCCCGCTCGCGGGCAGGCCCGTCCCCGCCAACCCGCATCAGGGGCCGGTCGGAACCTCGTCCATGCACGCCGACAGCTACGCCTCCGACACCTACCCGTTCTCAGGGCCGCTCGGCCGCAACCCGCAGGTGCTGAACGAGGCGAAGGGCGGCGGGCTGCTGCCGGGGCTGTGCTCCACGGTGACGTTCGCCAAGAAGTCCGGGCTCATCGTCGCGCAGTGCACGCGCGGGCAGAACTTCATGCTGCGCCTGATCGACCCGGTGACGCTCAAGGACCTGGCGACGTACGAGCTGCCGCCGCGTCCGTCGACCGTGCAGGCCGCGTTCTCTGGGAGCCTGGACAAGGTCCTCACCGACACCTCCGGCGGCGCCTACTACTACCTCGACCCGCAGGACCGGGCGGTCCTGGCCGACTCGGCGTTCCATCTGCGGCGCTTCGCCCACGAGAGGGGCCCGGACGGGAAGTGGCGGTTCACCGTCACCGACGACTGGGACCTCAGCGGCGACCTCCCGCACGACTGCGCCACCTGGACCGCCCCGTGGCCCAAGGGCGAGTGCGACCCGATCACCGCCGTGGGGCCCGACTGGGGCGGGCTGATCTGGTGGATCACGCGGAACGGCCGGATCGGGACCGTCGATCCGGACACCGGGACCGTGCGGCAGAGCAGGCTGCCCGGAGAGGCGATCCAGAACTCCTTCGCCGCCGCCGAGGACGGCCTGTCCGTCGTGTCCGACCACGCGCTCTACAGGATGCGGGCGGCGGGGGACGGCACGCCGGAGGTCGTCTGGCGCACCCCCTACGACCGGGGCACCGGGCGCAAGCCCGGCCAGATCGACCAGGGGTCGGGGACGACGCCCACGTTCTTCGGCGACGGGTACGTGGCGATCACCGACAACGCCGACGACCGGATGCACGTGCTCGTGCAACGGCGCTCGGACGGAAAGCTGCTCTGCAAGGTGCCGGTCTTCGGGAGCGGCGCCAGTGCCACCGACAACTCCCTGATCGGGTACGGCCGCAGCCTCTTCGTGGAGAACAACTACGGCTACCGCAACTTCCTCGAGCTGCCGCCCGGCGGCTCATCGGTGGGCGGCGCGAGCCGGATCGACGTCGACCCGGGCGGGAAGGGCTGCACGACCACCTGGACGAGCAAGGAGCGGTCGCCGTCGACGGTCGCCAAGGTGTCGGTCCCGGCCGGGCTGCTGTACCTGTACACCAAGGAGAAGCGCGAGGACCTCATCGACGCCTGGTACCTCACCGCCGTCGACGTGCACACCGGCCGGACGGTCTACAAGGTCCTCACCGGGACCGGGAAGTGGTTCGACAACAACTGGGCGCCGGTCACCCTCGGCCCGGACGGCACCGCCTATGTCGGGGTGCTCGGCGGCCTGGTGGCCGTCCGCGACCGCGAGTAGGCCACCAGGACACCGGGAAGGTCCCCTGACGTCGGCATTCCGACCTCTGGAGGGGGCCATGACCGGACCGAAGCCCGGAGACGGCGAGGACCGCGACAGGCGGGACAACAGCGACGACATGGGCGACGACGACCAGGCCGAGGAGGTCGCGCTGACGGAGGAGTACGTCGAGGACCCGCCCGACGACCTGGTCATCGACGACCCGGACGCCGGTGAGATCGGCATCTCCGAATACGAGCGGCGCAGGAGCCGGAAGGGCTCGGGCCCCTGGCCGGAGCCGAACGACCCGGCCGAGGCCGACGCGGTCAAGCCCACCGACTGGCCCTGACCGCACGGCCGGTAGGTCGGGTCGGGTCGGGTCGGGAGAAGGAACGGCGGCGCCCGCACGGTCCGGAAGGGCCGTGGGGCGCCGTCGGCGTTTCAGCGCACCACCCGCATGGGCCCGGACGTCACGCCCCCCCGACGCTGAACCCGCCGGTGAGCGGGCTCTTGGGTTCCCAGGCGAGACCGCCGGGCCCCGGCGCGGTCGGCCGCGGGGGCCGGACGACCGACGCGGCAGGGTCGATTTTGCGATTCCGGTGCACAAGTCAGGGAATGCCATTACCCGGGGTCCGGTTGCGCTTGGTGGACCAGTTTGGGAGGTGGCCCGGCCATGAACGGTGCGCGCACGGTGCCCTCGCCCGCGCTCGCCCCTCCCCCGCCCTCATTGGACGTCCCCGATATTCCCGGGATCTCCGCCCATTCGTCCGCCGCTGACATCGCGCAGGGGGACACGCCGCGAGGCGCCTGGTGGCGCAGGCGGCGCGGGCTGATCGTCCAGTGGGGGATGCTGCTGGCCGCCGTGGCGGCGCTGCCGCTCTTCCACGACCAGCTCCCCGACCCCGGCGCCCTGTGGAGCGCCGCGACCCACGCCGAGCCGCTCTGGCTGATCATGGTGGTGCTGGGCGAGGCGCTGTCGATGGCCTCGTTCGCCCGGCTCCAGCGGCGGCTGCTGCGGATCGGCGGGCTGCGGATCCCGGTCCGCCGGGCGTTCGCGATCACCTATGCGAGCAACGCGCTGTCCACCACGCTGCCGGCGGGCCCGGCGGTCAGCGTCGTCTACACCTTCCGGCAGTTCCGCCGCAGCGGCGCGTCAGCGCAGCTCGCCACGGCGGTGATCCTGGCCGGCGGGGTGATCACCACGACCGCCTACACCGTGGTCGGCCTGCTGGCGCTGGTGGCCGAGCCGCACGCGCGCGGCCCAGCACTGCTGGCGCTGGCCGTCCCGTTCGCCCTGGTCCTGCTGCTGGTGCCCGCGCTGCGTTGGGCGCCCGCACGCGCACTGCTGGCCGCGCCGCTGCGGCGGGTGTGGCGGACCGCGATGGCGCACCGGCGGGTCGCCCCATACGCCGAGCGCCTGCACGAGGGCCTCGCGCTGCTGCGGCCGAACCGCCGCGACTTGGGCATGCTGGTCATGCTGGCCCTGTTCAACTGGGTGTTCGACATCCTGGCGCTGCTCGCCGCGGCGCGGGCCGTCGGCATCGACGTCGACCCGCACGGCGTGGCGCTGGCCTACTTCGCCGCGCAGGCGGCGGGCAGCCTGCTGCCGCTGCTGCCGGGCGGCATCGGCGCGATCGAGAGCAGCATGGCCGCGGCGCTGGTCGCCTTCGGCGCGACGCTGACGCCGGCCGCCGCCGCCGTGGGCCTCTACCGGCTCGTGTCGTACTGGGTGGTCGTCGCGGTCGGCTGGATCGCCTGGGCCGGCCTGCATGAGGGCCCGCGCCTCTCGGCAGGCACCAAGCGCCGGCTCGCCGGCGCCGGACGGGCCCTGCTCGACGGGTTCGGCGCCGCCGCGTGCCTGACGCCCTACTCGACGTTCCCGGCCGGCACGCCCGCCGAGGCTCCGCGCAACTGACCGGCGCCCCGGCGCCGCCGGGACCGAACCACTGAGCCGTACCGCTCGCCCGTCCGCGACTTGTTGCGACGGGCGGCCTCCTGCTAATCTCCCAAGCGAGCGCTTGGTCATACACTAAACGGAGGCTCGATGACGTCCCTACGGGTCAGCCTTGGCTACGAACTTGAGGTGCGCGGCCGTTCCCGCGAGGTCGAACGGCAGGCGTTCGAGAACGTGATGGACCAGGTCGTCCTGGCCGACGGGCTCGGCTTCGACACCGCCTGGTTCGTCGAGCACCACTTCACCCGGGGCTTCTCGCACTCCTCCGCACCCGATCTCGTCCTGGCCGGGATCTCCCAGCGGACCGAGCGGATCCACCTCGGCCTCGGCGTGGTGCTGCTGCCCTTCCAGTCCCCGATCCGCACCGCCGAACGCGTCGCGACCCTGGACGTGATCTCCGGCGGACGGGTCGAGTTCGGCACCGGACGCGGCGCCTCGCCGCTCGAGTACCAGGCGTTCCAGCGCCCCTTCGAGCAGTCCCGCAAGCTCTGGGAGGAGTCGCTGGAGGCCGTCCTGGCGATCTGGAACGCCGACGGGCAGCCGGTCACCAGGTCCGGCGAGTTCTTCGAGGTGCCCGACGTCGCGGTCTACCCGCGGCCGGTGCAGGAGCCGCACCCGCCGGTGTGGGTCGCCTCCACCTCCCTGGACGGCTACCTCGCCGCCGCCAAGCAGGGCTACAACCTGCTCGGCATGACGATGCTCAAGGGCCTGGACGACGTCGCCGCCGACATCGCCAAGTACAAGGAGTGCCTGGCCGACAACGGCTTCGACCCGGACTCCCGGCGGATCGCCCTGATGATCCCCTGGCATGTCGCGCCGACCCAGCAGGAGGCCGTCGACCGCGCCGCCGACCCCGTCCTGTGGTACCTGCGCCGGCAGATCAACCTGGTCGCGCCGCCCGACTACACCGACGCCCGGCACGCCACCCACCGCGTCCTCGGGCAGCAGGCCGTCGGGATGCCGCCGGAGGAGGCGATGGGCATCCTGCGCGAGCAGACCATGGTCGTGATCGACGACGTCGAGGGCTCCCGCAAGGCGGTCGAGCGGATCGAGGCGGCCGGCGCCACCGACCTGATCCTCCAGGTCCAGGTCGGCGGGCTCGGCCACGGGCACGTCTGCGACTCGATGAAGCTGTTCATGCAGGAGGTCGCCAAGTGACCTCCTGGATCACGCGGGCCGCGTTCCCCGCCGGACGCGGGGCGGAAGGGCTGCTGGCCGTGTCCGCCGAGGCCGACCTGGTGGCGCCGCTCGGCACCGCCGACCGGGCCGCCGCGCGCGAACTGACCGCCGAGACCTTGCGCGCCGCCGGCCTCGGCGCCTCCGACCGGGTCGTCGTCGCGCTCAACGGCGACGGCGAGCCCGCCGGGCCGCTGATCGCCCAGGCCGCCGCCGAGGTCGGCACGGCCGCCGCGTCGGTCGGCGCCCGCGGCCGGATGCGGCTGCACGCGGCGCTGGAGGCCACCGGCGCCACCGCCCTGGTCACCACCCCGTCCGGCGCGATGGACTTCCTGGCCCGGCTGCACCTGGAGTTCCTGCTCGACCCGCTCGACCTGGAGCTGCGGCACATCCTGGTGGTCGGCGAGATCCCCTCGCCCAACACCTACGCGCAGCTCGCGAGCGAGTTCGAGGCGTCGGTGCGGGAGCTGTACGCCGACCCGTTCCTCGGCGTCCCGATCGCGCAGCGCGCCCCGTCCGACGAGGCGCTCACCCCGGTGCGGGAGGGCCTGCTCGGGCTCGCCCCGGCGGACAAGGACGCGCCGCTGGACGCCCCGTACGGCGAGGGCCTGGCGGAGATCGTCGTCACGCCCGGATGGCACTCCGGGCTCGGCGGCGCCACGCTGCGCACCGGCCACGCCGTCCGGCTGTCCGGCGGCGAACGGGCCGTGCCCGCGCCCGCGCACACCGTCGGCGAGCACGTGCTGATCAGGGGCCGCTGGGTCTCGGTTCCCAAGATCGCCGCGGCGCTCACCCGGATCGACGGGCTCAGCCGCTGGGACCTGCGGATCCGGCGCGAGGGCACGCTCGACGCCGCCGCGCTGCACGTCACCTTCACCCGGGACACCCTGGTCAGGAACCCGATGTGGAAGGCGCGGATCGCGCAGGCCCTGTACGCGCTGACGCCCGTCTCGATCGACGTGGTAGTCGAGCCCGAGGTCGGCGAGGACCGCGCGGCCGGGACCGTCACCGACGAGCGGGGCCACCACCTCGGCAGGGACCGCGCCCGGCTGACCTGACCGGCGCGGGACGCGGATCGCGGGGACCGGATGCGGATCGTCCAGGAGGAGCACGCGATGGAATTGCAGCCCGTCCCCGGCTGGGGGACGATCCCGCGGATGCTGCGGGACCAGGCGGAGGGCCACGGGCCGCTGGACGCCGTGGTCGCCGGGGACACCCGGCTGACGCTGGCGGGCCTCGCGGCCGGGGCCGGCGAGACCGCGCGGGCGCTGATGGCGCTCGGCGTCGCGCGCGGCGACCGGGTGGCGGTCTGGGCGCCCAACAGCCCCGAGTGGGTCGTCGCCGCGTTCGGGATCTGGGACGCCGGGGCGATCATCGCGCCGCTGTCCACCCGGTTCAAGGGCCTGGAGGCGGCCGACCTGCTCGGCAAGGTCGGCGCGAAAGTGCTGCTGGTCGCCGAGGGCTTCATGGGCACCTCCCACCTCGGGATGCTCGCGGGCGCCGCCGGCGGTCCCGCGGACGGCCGCCCGCACTCGGGCCTGCCGGACCTTGAGCACGTCGTCGTGCTCGGCGACGAGCCCGCCCCGTCCCGTCCCGGGGTGCTGTCGTGGGCGGGGTTCATCGCGGCCGGAGCCGCCGTCACCCGCGACGACGCCGAGGAGCGGGCCCGCTCGGTCGACCCGGACGACATCGCGTCGATCATGGCGACGTCCGGCACGACCGGGACGCCCAAGGGCGTCATGCTGCACCACTCCCAGCTCCTGCGCGGCTACTGGGACTGGGCCGAGCTCGTCACGCTCGGCGAGGGCGACCGCTACCCGATCATCGCGCCGTTCTCGCACGGCTTCGGGATCAACGCCGGGCTGCTGGCGTGCGTGCTGCGCCGCGCCACGATGATGCCGATCGCGCTGTTCCAGCCGGACGAGCTGATGGACCTGATCGAGCGCAACAGAGTCAGCGTCCTGGCCGGCGCGCCGCCGATGTTCTTCAAGATCCTGGACGAGCTCGACGGCGCCCGCGCCGGAGCGGGCACGGCCGCGGGCGGCACGACCGGGGCCGGCACGGAGGACGCGGCGGGGGCGTCCCCCCGGAGGCGGTACGACGTGTCCTCGCTGCGGGTGGCGATCTGCGGGGCGGCGGCGGTGCCGCCGGAGCTGATCCGCCGGCTGGCCGACCGGGTCGGGCTGGAGCGGATGATCAACGCGTACGGGCTGATGGAGGGCACGGTCGTGTCGATGACCCGGCCCGGCGACCCGGTCGAGGTGATCGCCGCCACCACCGGCCGCGCCGTGCCCGGGGTGACGGTGCGCATCGTCGGCGCCGACGGGGGCGACCTCCCGGTGGGCGAGCCCGGCGAGATCCTGATCGGCGGATACGGCGTGATGCGCGGCTACTGGCGCGACCCGGAGCGGACGGCCGAGGCCGTCGACGGCGAGGGCTGGCTGCACACCGGCGACATCGGCACGCTCGACGACGCCGGCAACCTGGCCATCGTGGACCGCAAGAAGGAGATGTTCATCGTCTCCGGCTTCAACGCCTACCCGGCCGAGATCGAGGGTCTGCTCCTGCGCTGCCCGCTGGTCGGCCAGGTCGGGGTCATCGGCGTCCCGGACGAGCGGCAGGGCGAGGTCGGTTGGGCCTACGTCGTCCCCCCGCCGAACGTGACGGCCGATCCGGACGCCGTCATCGCGTGGGCGCGGGACAACATGTCCAACTACAAGGTCCCGCGCCGGGTCGTGCTGCTCGACGCGCTGCCGGTGAACGCCAACGGCAAGCTCGACAAGCCGTCCCTGCACGCGCGGGCCGCCGCCGAGGCCGCGGCCGGGACCCGCTAGCCGCGCCCCCGCCGGCGGGACCCGCTAGCCCGCCGGACGCCACTGGACCAGGGTGGTCTCCTCGTCGAGGTCCACGAAGACGGCCTCGACGGGGAGCCCGGGGCGGAGACCGGCGACGTCGCCGCCGGTGAGGTTGCCGTACATCAGCAGGTCGTCGCCCTGCTCCGCGCCGTCGTCCAGCCGCACGAGCAGGACCGGGAACGGGACCTCGTCGGCCATCGACCGCATGAAGACCTGGTGGTTGACGACCCAGCTGTAGACGCGGCCGGTTCCCCGGGCCGGCACCCACGCGTACGCGCGGGAGCGGCAGCGGTTGCAGACCGTCCGGGCCGGGAAGCGGAGCGTGCCGCAGCCGTCGCAGCGCTGGACGGTCAGCTCGTGCCGCCGTACCGCCTCCCACCAGGGCGCGGAGTCGCGGTCGGGTTCCGGCCTCGGACGCTGTGCCAGGCTCACGGGTCGCTCCTCAGGATCAGCGCCGAGGTACCGGCGAGGACGTATCCGGGTTGCGCCGTCGACAGCGCGACCTCGGCGCCCGGGACCTGCCGGTCGCCCGCGGTGCCGCGCAACTGGGCGACGGCCTCGGCGATGTGGTTGATGCCGTGCACGTACCCCTCCGACAGGAAGCCGCCGTGCGTGTTCACCGGCAGCTCGCCGCCGGGGAGGATCGCGCCGGACTCGATGTACGGGCCGCCCTCGCCCTTGGCGCAGAAGCCGTAGTCCTCCAGCTGGACGAGGACGGAGTAGGTGAAGCAGTCGTAGATCTCCGCCACGTCCACCTCGCCCGGCCCGACGCCCGCCATCGCGTACAGCCGCGGCGCCAGCCGGGCCGCCTCGGTGACGGTGAAGTCGGTGCCGTCCACGCCGCTGCCCGCGCCGGAGAAGAGGCTGTCGCCGCCGCCCCACGCCGCGCCCGAGATCAGCACCGGGGGGTGCGCGAGGTCGCGGGCGCGCTCCCTCGAGGTGACGACGATCGCGCAGGCCCCGTCGGTCTCCAGGCAGCAGTCGAGCAGGCGCAGCGGCTCGGCGATCCAGCGGGACGCCAGGTAGTCGTCCAGGGTGATCGGGTCGCGCTTCAGCGCCCTCGGGTTCCTGACGGCGCTGGCGCGCTGCCCGACGGCGACGCGGCCGAGCTGCTCGTGCGTGGTGCCGTAGGCGTTCATGTGCGCCCGCGCGAACATGGCGAACTGCTGCGGCGGGGCGAAGTAGCCGTACGGCGCCTGGTACTGGGTGTCGAAGAGCGGCGCGGGACCACGGCCGGTGCCGCCCATGCGGAACTCCGACCGGGCGTTGATGGCGCGGTAGCAGACGACCGTCTCGGCGACGCCCGCGGCGACCGCCATCGCGGCCTGGCCGACCACCGAGTGCGAGACGCTGCCGCCGCCGAACTGGTCGAGGTACCAGGACACCTCGGGCACGCCGAGCGCGGGCGCGACCACCCAGGGCGGCGTGGAGTCGCCGACCCGGTGGGTGGCCAGGGCGTCGACGTCGTCCACGGTGAGGCCGGCGTCGTCCAGCGCGGCGAGGATCGCGTCGACCGCCAGGGTGAGCGTCGACACCCCCGAGTCCTTGCTGAACGGGGTGTAGCCGACACCGGCGACCGCGGTCCGGTCGCGGAAGGTCCCCACGCGCTGTCCTCCTCGCCTCGCGCCCGCGCCGACTCAACCGAGCAAGCGCTTGTCCACGACTCTAGGCGGCCCCCCGTGCGCGCGTCAACGACGCCGTACCGGCCGGCGACTCCGCCGGGTCGC
The DNA here is from genome assembly GCF_036227065.1 of Spirillospora sp. NBC_01491. Classification (GTDB taxonomy): domain Bacteria; phylum Actinomycetota; class Actinomycetes; order Streptosporangiales; family Streptosporangiaceae; genus Spirillospora; species Spirillospora xylanilytica. Next base: position 7,267,135 of record NZ_CP109432.1, on the reverse strand, counting down.
CGCCGCACCGTCCGCCGCATCGGTCCTTGGACGGAGACCTGACCGGGACCTTCGATGGAGATAGTCAGATTTGGGAATGAGCATGCCTGATCAGGGGCTTTAGTTGACATGCACGGTCGGGCGCCCCGGAGCGGCTTGACACCTCGAATCGCCCCGCCCTATCGTCCAAGCAAGCGCTTGGCTAAGAGAAGGGACGGGTCAGATGGCCGACAATGCCACCGCAGCAGCCGCCGCGATCGTGCGCGACTCGGCCGAAGGACCCTCCGGCCAGGGAATGGAACGCCGCATGCACCGATCGCCCCACGGCTCCCCCGCGACTCCGGTCACCGACATCGACGGCGCCCGGTTCCGCACGGTCCTCGGCAGGTTCGCGACCGGGGTGGTCGCGATCACCGCGATCGACGCCGAGACCGGCCGCCCGACGGGCCTGGCCGCCAACTCCTTCACCTCGGTGTCGCTGGAACCGCCGCTGGTGGCCTTCTGCGTGGCGCACACCAGCAGCACCTGGCCGAGGCTGCGCCCGGCCGAGCGGCTGTGCGTCAACATCCTGAGCGAGCCGCAGCTCGAGGTCTGCAAGCGGCTGGCCATCAAGGGCGGCGACAAGTTCGCCGGCATCGACTGGTCCGGGTCGCCCGGCGGCAGCCCCGTCATCGAGGGGGCACTCGCCTGGATCGAGTGCTCGGTCGAGCAGGAGCACGTCGCCGGCGACCACGTGATCGTGGTGGCGCGCGTGCACGCCCTCGACAAGCACCATGAGGGCGAGCCCCTGCTGTTCTACAAGGGCGGATACGGCCGCTTCGACGGCTGAGCCCGTCCGCGGCCCCGGACCGCCGGCGCCCCTCCCCGCCGTCCCGGTCAGGAGACGGGCGTGTTCTCCGGGGCGCGCAGCCGTGCCAGCACCTGCACCGGGTCGGCGAGCACCTCGGCGAACGCGAACTCCGCGGCCCCCACCAGCGTGCTGTCGTCGCCGAGTTCGGCGGTGCGGAGCCGGACCTTCTCGCGCGGCGCGGCCAGCGCGCCGGTCGCCAGCATGCTGCGGACCTGCGCGGCGGAGCCGAGGTAGACGTCGCGCAGCGTCCCGCCGAAGACGACCAGGCCCGGGTTGAAGATGTTGACCAGGTTGGCGACGCCCAGCCCGAGCCAGGTGCCGACCCGGTGCAGCGCCTCGCGCGCCACGATGTCGCCGCGGTCGGCGGCGTCGACGACGGCGCGCACCGCCGCGCGGCCGTCGGGGTGCGCACCCTCCTCGCGCTCGGCGTGCGCGAGGAGCGTGCGCTCGCCCACCTCGGCCTCCAGGCAGCCCTTCGAGCCGCAGGAGCAGAGCCGCCCGCCGGGGTTGACGACCATGTGCCCGATCTCGCCGCCGAAGCCCTGCTCGCCGCCGAGCAGCCGGCCGCCGACGATGATGCCGCCGCCGACGCCCACGTCGCCGTGCAGGTAGATCAGATTGTCGCAGCCGACGCCGGCGCCGCGCTCGTGCTCGGCGAGCGCGCCGAGGTCGGCGTCGTTGCAGATCGAGACGGTCAGGCCGAGGCCGAGCCGGCGGGACAGGGTGTCGCCGAGCGACATCTCGCCCATGTCCAGGTTGGGGCCGAACATGATCGTGTCGTCGGCCCGGCGGACGATGCCGGGGAAGGCCGCCGCGGCGCCCACGCAGACCGCGGCGGGCCCGGCCTTGCGCACCAGCGACCGGGCCGCGGCGGCGAGCGCGCCGACCAGCTCGCCGGGCTCGGCGTCGCGGTCGCGGGTGCCCTCGCGGCGGTCCATGATCTCGCCGCCCAGCCCGACCCGCGCGACCACCAGCCGGTCGACGCCGACGTCGAAGGCCAGCACGTAGACCCGGGTCGACTCGGGCCGGACCACCAGCGACGGGCGGCCGGCCCGCCGCCCCGGCTTGCGCGGCAGCTCCTCGCGGACCAGCCCGGCGGCGGTGAGGTCGGCGGTCAGCGCCATGATCGTGCTGCGGTTGAGGCCGAGCGACTCGGCCAGCGTCGCCCGCGACGCCGGGCCGCGCAGATGGACGAAGCGCAGCAGCGTGCCGAGGTTGTGCCGCCGGATGTCCTCCTGGGACGGGCCGCCCTTCATCGGCGCAGCCCGAGGCCGCCGCCGGTCCCGGAGGTGATCAGCTCGACCACCTGCCGGTGCGTGACGTCGGCGGTGCGCACCTGGGCGACCATCCGGCCGAGGTACAGCGCGGCGATCCGGTCGGAGACCGCGAACACGTCGTTCATGTTGTGCGAGATCAGCACGACCGCCAGGCCCCGGTCGGCGAGCCGCCGGACCAGCTCCAGCACCTGCTGGGTCTGCGCGACGCCGAGCGCGGCGGCGGGCTCGTCGAGGACCACCAGCCTGCTGTCCCACAGCACGGCGCGGGCGATCGCGACGGTCTGCCGCTGCCCGCCGGACAGGTTGGAGATGCGCTGCCGCACCGACCCCATGGTGCGGACCGACAGGCCGGACAGCGTCTCGGCCGCCAGTGCCTCCATCGCCGCCTCGTCGAGCGTCAGGCCGCGGCGGCGCTCGCGGCCGAGGAAGAGGTTCTGCACGATGTCGAGGTTCTCGCACAGCGCCAGGTCCTGGTGCACGATCTCGATGCCGAGCGCCGCCGCGTCGCGCGGGTTGCCGACCCGGGCCGGACGGCCCTCGAAGCGGTACTCGCCGCGGTCGTGGGGGTGGATGCCGCCGATGCACTTGACCAGGGTGGTCTTGCCCGCCCCGTTGTCGCCGACGAGCGCGGTGACCTCGCCCGGGTACGCGGTGAAGCACACGTCGTGCAGGACCTTGACGGAACCGTAGCTCTTCTCGATGCCCCGCAGGTCGAGGACGGGCGTCACCGACATGCCGAGGGGCTCCCACCGTGCCACGTCGACCGCCTCCGATCCGGGGGACCGCCCCCGGACCCCCACCGGGCGGCCGGGTGCTTCTCGCTCCGCCGCGGTCCGGCCGGCACTGCGCGTCGAGCGCTGGTGGCTGGTGAGCGTATCAGCAGCGTTCCCCGCCCGGAAACGGGCGAGGGCCGGGGAGCCGACGGCGCGCGCCATCGGCTCCCCGGCCTCCCCGGCGGTGCTCACCGGCCGGCGGCCGACCGCCGCCGGCGGGCCAGCGCGTCGATGCTCGCGGCGAGCAGCAGCACCGCCCCGGTGATCAGGAAGTTGAGGTAGGCCTTGGTGCCGAGCAGCCCGAGGCCGTTCTCGATGATGGCGATGACCAGCCCGCCGAACACCGCGTCGCGGGCCTTGCCGCGCCCGCCGAACAGGCTCGTCCCGCCGATGACCGCGGCGCCCACCGCGTACAGCAGGGTGTTCCCGCCGCCCGAGTCGGGGGTGACCGAGTTGAGCCGGGACGCGGCCACGATGCCGCTGATCGCGGCGAACCCGGAGGCGATCATGAAGACCGAGACCCGGATCCGGGTGACGTTGATGCCGGCCCGGCGGGCGGCCTCGGCGTTGCCGCCGACCGCGTAGACGTGCCGGCCGTAGGGGGTGCGGGCCAGCACGAACGTGCAGGCGATGAGCAGGACGCCGACCAGCGGCACGCCCCACGGGATGCCGGCCAGCGTGACGAACGGGCTCGGCGCCCGGTCCAGGCTCAGCAGGTAGGTGCCGGCCAGCAGCACGACGGCGACGGTGGCCGACTGCGCGACCACCAGCTCGATCGGGCGCGCCACCAGCTCGCGGGACCGCTGCCGCCGCCAGCGCGCGAGCTGGACGGCCGCGTAGCCCGCCGCGCAGATCCCGGCGAGCGTCCACCCGGCCCAGACCGGCATGTTCTTGTTGGCCAGCGCCACGATCACGTCGTCGCGGACCGGAACGGTGCCGCCGTCGCCGATCAACCTCAGCGTGAGGCCCTGGAGGCCGAGGAACAGCGCGAGCGTGACGACGAACGACGGTATCCGGACGACCGCGACCAGCCACCCGATGCCGGTGCCGATCACGATCCCGATCGCGACCGCCGTGATCACCGCGACGTACCAGGGCTGGCCGGAGTCGGCGATGAGCTTGGCCATCACCGCCGCGCTGACGCCGCTGGCCACACCGGCGGACAGGTCGATCTCGCCCAGCAGCAGCACGAACACCAGGCCCATCGCCAGGATGGTGATCGGCAGCGCCTGGGTGAACAGGTTGGCGATGTTGCCCTTGCTGAGGAACGTGTCGGGCCGCAGCGCGGTGAACAGCACGACCAGCGAGACCAGGCCCAGGATCGCCGGCAGCGCGCCCAGCTCGCCGGACCGCACCCGGCCCCAGTAGTCCGCGATCGCCGACCGCGCGTCGTGGTCGCGCCGGTCGATGGCGAAGTCCGAGTCCGCCAGGCGCACGGCGGCCTCCTTGCCCTCGGGGATGTCGGTGGACACCTCGGCCCCCTTCAGATGCTCTCGGCGGCGGTCGTCGGCGCGAGGCCGAGATCACCGGAACGGCCGGCGGTGATGAGCTCCACGACCTGGCCGTGGGTGACCTCGGCGCGCCGCACCACCGCGGCGACCCGGCCAAGGTAGAGGGCGGTGATGCGATCGGCCACCTCGAACACGTCGTTCATGTTGTGCGAGATGAGCCCGACCGCGTGCCCGGTGTCGGCGAGCCGCCGGACCAGGTCCAGCACCTGCCTGGTCTGCTGGACGCCGAGTGCGGCGGTGGGCTCGTCCAGGATGACGACCTTGGACTCCCACAGCGCCGCCTTGGCGATCGCGACGGTCTGCCGCTGCCCGCCGGACAGGCTGGCCACCTGCTGCCGGACGGACTTGACGGTGCGGACCGACAGGCGCGCGAGGGTCTGCCGGGCCGCCTCCTCCATCGAGTCCTCGTCGAGCACCAGGCCGTTGCGGCGCTCGCGGCCGAGGAACATGTTCTGCACGATGTCCAGGTTGTCGGCCAGCGCGAGGTCCTGGTACACCACCTCGATGCCGAGTTCGGCGGCGTCGCGCGGCCCGCCGATCTGCACCGGCCGGCCCTCGAACTCGATCGTGCCCGAGTCGGTCGGGTGGATGCCGGCGATGCACTTGATCAGGGTCGACTTGCCCGCGCCGTTGTCGCCGACCAGGGCCATCACCTCGCCCTGGCGCAGGGTGAAGTCGACGTCGTGCAGCACGTGCACGGGCCCGAAGCTCTTGTTGAGCCCGGTCAGGGCGAGGACGGGGTCACCGTTTTCTGCCACGAGTTTCCCTTCCGCGGTACCACCGGCCGGTGGCGGGTCCCGGGCGGGGAACGCCACCGCGGGACGGGACCCGCCACGCGGGCCGGCGAGGGGTCGTCACTTGATGCCGGCGGCCTTGCACTTGGCCGCGTAGGCGCCCTTGCACAGCTCGGAGGACTTCACGAAGCCGTCCTCGACGACCTGCTTGACGTTCTCCTTGTCGATGCCGATGGGGTTGAGCAGCACCGAGGGCACGTCCCGCTTGCCCTGGGGGTCGTTGGTGGTGCCGTTGGTCTCGCCCTTCTCGCCCTTCAGCAGCGCGAGGGCGAGCCTGGCGACGGCGTCGGCCTCCTGCTTGACCGGCTTGTAGACCGTCATGCACTGGGAGCCGTCCAGGATGTTCTGGAGGCCCTGCGCACTGCCGTCCTGGCCGGTGACCGCGACCTTGCCGGCCTCGCCGTTCTTCTTGATGATCGACACCGCGGAGTTGCCGACGGTGTCGTTGGCGGCCAGCACGCCGTCGATCTTCCCGTGCTGCTCGGTCCACATCTGCTCGAAGATCGTCGCGGCCTTGTCCGGCTTCCAGTCCGGCACCGCCTGCTCGGCGACCTTCTTGTAGGAGGTGACCTTGTCCAGGATGTTGTGCGCGCCCTTGGCGAACAGGGTGGCGTTGTTGTCGGTGGGCGCGCCGTTGAGGTAGACGATGTTGGCCGGCTTGTCGCCCAGGCACTTCTGGAGGCCCTTGCCGAGCTCCTCGCCGACCTTCACGTTGTCGAAGGAGACGTAGTAGTCGGCGACGCCGTTCAGGGTCAGCCGGTCGTAGTCGATCGTCTTGACGCCCTGCGTCTGCGCCTTGCGCTGCACCGCGGCGGCCGAGTTGGAGTCGAGCCCGTCCACGATCAGGACCGTGACGCCATTGGTGATCATCTGATCGGCGATCGTCTGGAACCGCTGGGTGGAGCCCTCGGCGTTCTGGATGTCGTACTGGACGCCTGCGGTCTTGAACGACTGCTCCAGGAACGGCCGGTCGAAGCTCTCGTAGCGGACTGAGGAGGTGGTGTCGGGCAGGATCACGCCGATCTTGCCCTTGGCCGAGCCGGACTTCGCATCGTCGCCGTCGCCCCCGCACGCGGCGAGGGTGAGCACGGCCGCGGCCGACACCGCGGTGAGGCTGAGGATCCCCTTGCGCATTTGCCCGGGTCCTTTCTGGGGGGTGTGGCCGCGTCCACGGCCAGGGGGGGGTTCCGCGCCGCGGTGACCAGGATCACGAAGCCGGCGGCGCGAATGTTGTGTCCCGCAACTTATGTCGGAGCCCGGCGGCGCACCAGACCCGCGGCACGGTGAATTTGTTGTTAGCGGTAACAATCGCGTAACGCGCTATCAACCAGGAGGAAACTCCGGGACGGGACCGACATCCCCGCACCGCGCGACGACGGCGGACGCTCCCCGGCCGGCGCGCGCGACGCGGTCATATGTTCGGGGAGCCAACATTCGGAGCCGACCCGACCCGAGGATGGCCTGGGGAGCCGGGGAAGCGGGGGGAAGTGGGGGGAGCAGGGGGAAACCCGGGAGCGGGGCGCGACAGGGCGCGGCAGGGCCGGGCGGGGCACGCGACGTGATCATGCAGGACGTCCCCCGGAGTGCGCCGGGGACCGTGCTGCATGATCACGCCGGTCAGTGGGCGGCGAGGACCAGCGCGACCCGGTCGGCCGCGATGGTGACGTCGTCGGCCGCCGCGATGCGCTCGGCCCACGACCACCAGTACCACCAGCCGTCCGCGCCCTGCTCCGCCAGGATGTTCTCCGTAAGGGCGGACGCGTCCGGGTTCATCACGTGCAAACTGGGCGCCTGGCCGCGGGGCAGGGTGAGGCGCACTTTGAAGCCCCGCCCGGCCAGTTCGTCGCCGAGCTCCTCCAGATATTCGATCCGCGTCTTGGTGGACGCGGCGGTTCCCGTATCGTCAGGCGTCATCTCGTGTCCTATGGATTACGTGTGGCCCGACGAGCACTCAGCCTCCCTTGTCGCAGGGCGTCTTGCAAGCACTTCGAGCAGGTCAGCGGCGGGCTCATCACGCTGTGCCACGGGCCTTCGGGCCGGATCGGCGACGCCCGCGGCACCATTCGGGATATCTTGCGCTCAGTCGACACATAGGGATTTTGGGGGCAGTGATGGCGGCGAGTGCGGGGCCCGATCCGGATCGGCCCGTCGAGTTGACCCGGCCCGATCAGCAGCTCCCCCGCCGGGTCGAGCCTGCCTCACCTCCCCCGACCGACCCGCCCCCACCTGCGGTTTCGCCCCTCCCCGAGGCGATCGACGAGACCGTGCCCGAGGCCATGTCCGTGCCCGAGGTCGAGGCCGAGACCAAAGCCGTGCCCATGCCCGAGGCCGAGACCGAGACCGAGACCGAGACCGAGGTTTCGGTCGGGCCCCCGTCCGAGCCCGCGGCCGAGCCTCCGACCTTGGCCGTGCCCGTGCCCGCGCCGTCCATCCCGGAGAAAGCGGCCGGGCCGCCCGCCGCACCTCCCGCACCGCCCGCGCGCGCGCCGTCCGTCCGGACGGGTGGCGGCGGCTCGACCTGGCATCGCCTCCATCTTCCGATCGGCGCGTTCCTCATCGCCTACGGCGTGACGGTGCTGCTCACCGCCGCGCTCACCTGGGGCGACCGGCGCGCGGAGCTGGAGGACTACTTCAGCTCCGGGGCGGCGGGCCCCGCGCTCATGCTGGTCAAGGCGGCCGAGGCGCTGCTCGTGCTGGCCGCCCTGGCGGCGGTGCTGCGCCGCCGCGACGTGTGGCTGGTGCCGCCGCTCGCCGGCTGGATGGCCGGATTCGCGATGTTCTCCGTACTGGACGTGCTCGGCGGCGATCTCACCCGGCTCCTGGAGCACTGCGCCTACCTCGTGGGGTTCGTCGCCCTGCTGTTCCTGGCGTACGGGCTCAGCGCGAAGGTCCAGGTCGCCCGCGCCGCGCCCGGACCCGGCGGGACGGGGCCGGGCGGCGGGCTGACCCGCACCCAGGAGTTCGCGCTGTCGGCGATCAGCCGCCTGCAACGCGGCGGCGACGCCGCGTCCGCCCCCTCGCCCGCGTCCGCGACGCCGCCGCCGCGGCCCTGAGCCCGCCGGGCGCCGCGCGTCAACGTGGGCGGCGGCACCGGCCCGGCGGCGACCTTGGCAGGTGTTGCTGTTGGTGAACGAGGTGCGCGGTGCGAGCTTGGGCCACATGAGAGCCCGAAATCTGGCGTGGTCGGTGCTGCTGGCCGCGTCCCTGGCGGTACCGGCGTCCGCCGCGACGTCCGCCGCCGCGCAGGCCACGGCCGCCGCCCCCGGCTGCGACCCCACGCAGACCACCCCCGTCTACCGTGGCAAGGTCCCTTCCCCCGAGAAGATCCTCGGTTTCGAACTCGGTGAGCGGCAGGCGACCGCGGCCGAGTCGGACCGCTACCTCGAGGCCGTCGCGGCCACGAGCGAGCGCGTCGTGTCCGGCACGCTCGCCACGACCGCGCAGGGCCGTCCGCTCAAGTACGCGATCGCCGGCCGTCCCGGGCTGCTGACCAAGGCGGGGCTCGCGGGCGTCCGGCGCGACGCCGCGCGGCTCCGCGACCCACGCACCCCCGCGAACCTGGCCCGGCGGATCACCGCGCGCGGCGTGCCGATCCTGTGGATCAGCGGCAACGTGCACGGGAACGAGCCGAGCGGCACCGACGCGGCGCTGAAGGTGCTGCGCGACCTCGGCGACCGCGCCGACTGCGCGGCGGCGAAGGTGCTGGACAACGCGCTCGTCATCGTCCTGCCCACGCAGAACCCGGACGGGCGGCAGGCGCGGACCAGGCAGAACGCCTACGGCTTCGACATGAACCGGGACTGGTTCGCGCGCACCCAGCCCGAGACCGACGGCAAGCTCGCGATGCTGAACCAGTACCCGCCGGCGCTCTACATCGACGCGCACGAGATGGGCGGGACGTCGTTCTTCTTCCCGCCGAACGCCGACCCGATCTACCACGAGACGCCCGAGCAGGCGGTCGGCTGGATCAACGACATGTACGGCGCGCCGATGGCCGCCGAGTTCACACGGCAGGGCATCGACTTCTTCAACCGCGACACCTACGACCTCTTCTACCAGGGGTACGGCGACACGGTCCCGACCAGCGCGTTCCACGCCGCCGGGATGACGTACGAGAAGGGCGGCGACAGCCCGTACCCGGAACGGGTGAAGGAGCAGTACCTCACCCAGTGGGTGTCGCTGTCGTCGGCGGCCCGCAACCGGACGAAGATCCTGACCGAGTGGCGGCAGATGACCGTCGACGCCTACGAGCAGGGCAGGGCGGGACGGCTGGAGCCCAACCAGATCTACAACCCGCCGAACCAGGTCGACCGGCCGGTACCCGACCGGAAGGTCCGGCACTACTTCCTGAGGGACGACGACCCGGCCAAACGCGCCGAGGTCCGGACGGTGGTGCGGCGGCTGCAACGCATGGGCGTGAACGTCGAACGGCTCGTACGGCCGCTGAACGTTCCCGACTACAAGGCGTACGGGCAGGCGGAGGGGAAGGCGACGCTGCCCGCCGGGACGTACTGGATCTCCATGGCGCAGGGGCAGAAGCACTGGATCCAGGCGATGCTGAACGAGGACTCCTACACGCCGTTCCCCTACTTCTATGACGTGACGGCCTGGAGCATGCCGCTGCTGGCGAACGTGTCCGGCGGCTCGTCCGGGGCCGAACTGCGTCCGAGGGCCGCCGGCGTGCCGGCACTGCCGGCCGAACGTGCCGGGCACGGCGGCAAGGCGCCGAAGGTCGGCGTCCTCCAGCTCTCGGCGACCTCGTCCAGCGCCGTCCAGTCGGCCGGCTGGCTGCGGAGCCGCCTCGACCGCGACTGGAGGCTGCCGTTCACGCCCCTGAGCCCGGCCGACGTGGCCGCGGGCAAGCTGGCGGGGGTCCAGGTGCTCCTCACGCCGAACGGGCCCGCGTCGGCGGCCTACGACGCGCTCGGCGACGCCGGGCGCCGGGCGCTCCAGCAGTGGACGCGGGACGGCGGCCGTTACGTCGGCTGGCAGGGCGGCACGCAGCTCGCGGCGCGGCTCGGGCTGACGGCCGCGACGCTCAGCGAGCCCGCCTCCGACATCCCGGGCACGATGTTCCGGGTGAAGGTGGACGGCGGCAGCCCGCTCGCCAAGGGCGTGGGCGGCTCGGCCTGGAACTTCACCTCGTACGACCCGGTGATGCGGGCGTCCAGCGGGGTCGCGGTGTCCTACCCGGCGGCGGACTCGCCCGAGTGGTTCGTGTCCGGTTTCGAGAAGGGCGCGTCCGAACTCGGCGGAACGGCGGCGGTCGTCGACCAGCCTGTCGGGAAGGGCCGCTCGGTGCTGTTCGCGGCCGAGCCCAACTTCCGGGCGTTCAGCGACGGCACCGCCAAGCTGCTCTACAACGCGATCCTCGGCCCGGACCCCGAGCACACCTCGCCGCTGTCGGCGCGGGCACTGGCGGGGGCGGCGGAGCAGGCCACCGGGCTGCCGTCCTACGAGTCGCCGATCCGCGTCTCGGTGCAGGCCGCCGACGCCGCCAGGGCGGCGGCGGTGCTCCGCTCGGCCGGCGCGAAGTGGGCCGAACGGCGCAGTGGCGGGACGGTGCACTACGTCATCGACAACCCGGACGGTCTCCCGGCCGACCAGCACCCGTTCGCGGACCGGCTCCCGTCCCTCATCCGCAAGGCCGGGATCACCCCCGTGGCGGTGACCCTGCCCTGACCCCGCCCGTCCCGTGCCGCCCGTCCCGGACCCGGGAGGGGCGGCACGGGCCGTTCAGCGGACGACCCAGGCGATCGCGGTCATGGTGCCCGGCGGCACCTCGGTGAAGCCGCCGTCGCGGACGGCGATCGTGGCGTGCTCGACACAGCGCCGCCACGGGACGTCCCGGACCAGGTGCACCCGCAGGCCGCCCTCGATCCACGCGTCCAGGTCGGGCCGCGAGGCCTCGCGCAGCAGCAACTGCGCGGCGTGCCCGCACTGCGCCGCCGCCTTGCCGGTGGTGATCGTCACCTCGGGGTTGAGCGCGAGCGCCGCGTACGGCGGCTCGGGCGGCGGGCCGGCCGGGGCGTCGTCGGCGAGGTCGAGCCCGGCGACCTGGAGCTTGGCCAGCTGGGGCGGCACGTCCGCCACCGGACCCGGCACGAACGCGCGCACCTCCGCGCCGTCGTGCTCGACGGTCACGCCGGGGAACGCCTGCGCCTCGGGCCACCGCACGCCCCGGGCGCGCCGCGTCACCTTCCGGATGCGCCGCGCCTCCCACTCCCGGATCGCTGCGCGCCACTGCCCGGGACGCTCCCCGTCCGGTTCGCCCTCGGCGGGCTCGGCCGGCCCGGCGGTCTCCACGGGCTCGGCGGCCTGCGGGGCTTCGGGCTCGGGCCCGGTGGCGCGCGGGTCGGTGAGCAGCCGTGCCACCGCCATCGCCGCCGCCTCGCAGACCGCGCCGTGGCCGGGTGGATCGGCCTTCTCGGCGCGTACCACTAGCTGCATCGCCCAGGGCGGGTCGTCGAGAGGGTCGTAGTCAGGTCGCACGCCTGGAGTATTCCACCCGCAATCTCTGCGCCCGCACGCGACTTTCCCGAGGCGGATGTGGGTAATGCAACTCTTATCGCCCCCCGGACGTCTGACCCGGTGCGCGTGGTCGGCCGTGGGACGGCTCCGCCGGAGGGGGCGGGGGGACGCGGCGCGAGAGGTCGGCTCGGAGGTCGCCGGTGACCAGAGGTGCCTGGAGCAACTCCATCCCCGGGATCGGCACGTTCTTCGTCGGCATCGACGTCGCGCCGGGCCGCTACCGGTGCGACGACGGCAAGGGCGGCTGGTGGGTCCGGTTCACCGGACCCGGCGGCGGCGACCCGGTCGGCTCGTGGCCGCTGCCGGCCGGGCCCGTCGAGATCGAGATCACCGCCACCGACTTCGCGTTCGAGACGCACGTCGGCGCGTACTGGCGGCGGATCGCGCCGGCCCACCCGGCCGGCGCCGCGCCGCGCGCCGAGCTGCGGCCGGTCGCCGACCCGGCGCTGCGGGCCGAGCTCGACACCATCGTCGCGCGGCGCCGCCCGCTGGTGTGGCTGGCGCCGCTGACCGTGCTCGGCCTCGGGCTGCTCGGCTCGCCGCTGCTCGGCTCGCTGTGGCTGCTCGGGCTGGCGATGCTCGCCGTGCTGATCGCACTCGGCACCCCGTCGGTCTCGCTCGACCTGCGGCGGGCCCGCGAGCTCCAGCGCCGCCGCGACCGCTACCTCACCCCCGAGGACTTCGACGGCCCCGCCCGCGAGCTGCTCGGCCGCGCGCAGGCCGCCGTCGACGCCGTGCGCGACTCCGAGGTCAACCGGGAGGGCCTGCTCGACTCGGTCGACAACGCGGTCACGCTACCCCGCCAGGAGTGGGAGATCGCGCAGGTGCTCGCCAAGCAGTCGCGGCTGCGCGGCGAGCAGGAGGAGATCTCCGGTTCCGCCGGACTGCCGGAGGTCGAGGCGGCGCTGCTCCCGCTGCGGGAGAAGCTCGACGCCTCCGTCGCCGCGCTGACCCGCCGGGTGGAGGCCCTCGAACGCTACGCCGAGCGGACCTGTTCGGCCGACGAGGCGCTCCGGGCCCACCGCTACCTGGAGACGATCGCCGAACGGGCGCACGAGTACGACGAGCTGCTCGCCGACACCGTCCGCGACGATCTGGCGCTGCCCGCGATCGAGCGGCTCACCGAGCAGAGCGGCGAGCTCGTCCGCACACTCCGCGCCCGCCTGGCCGAGGCCGCCGAGGCGGGCGGCGCCGTGCTCCCCCCGGCCCCGTCCCCGCCGCCGGACGCCGAGAGTCCCCCGGTCGGCTGATCCCGCGCACGTCAGGCCCCAGCGCGTCATGGCGTCGGCCGGCACGCGTCTCCACGCCGAGCCGCGACCGGCTGAAATACCACGGCATCACCTGGTCCCGGCCCGGCCGGTCCGGGGCGCCGTGAACTCCATCGGCCTCTTCGGGAAACACCTAGGGGACGGACGGTTCGTGGCCACTGGAGGAAGGGTGTCCGGGCCGGCCCCGCTCCCGCTGAGGACGTCGGGCTCGGACCGCGAGACGCCCGAGCGTGAAAGTTATCGAATCGGTTTTGAAATGTAGCCGTTCTGTGTAATATGCCGCCAAACGATCTTGTGGCGGTGTCCTGGATTCGTCCGGGCGCCGCCAGAACGGGGAGCACATGAAGCGCAAGCAGTTGGCCCTCACCCTGGCCTCCGCCGGGGCGATGCTGGTGGGCACGGCCTCCGCCGCGGCGGCGGCCCCCGTCGCCCCCGCGGCCCCCGCGGCCCCCGCGGCCCCCGCCGCCTCCTCGTCAGCGACCGGGGGCGACGCGCACGTGATGATCACGTCGTTCCAGTACAAGAGCAAGCAGACCGGCAAGTGCCTGGACACGAGGAAGGACGCCGGGAACGCGGCCGTCCGGCAGGTCGACTGCCACCCGCGCAAGCACAAGGACATCAGGCACCAGCTCTGGGTCCTCGAGAACGACGGCACCTTCCGCAGCTCCGTCAACGACAAGAACTGCCTGACCGTCTACGGCACCGCCGCCGTTGTCATGCGCAAGTGCGGCGCCGGCAAGACCCAGCAGTGGAAGTGGACCGGCGGCGCCACCGGGAAGCTGAAGAACCCGGCCAAGAACAAGTGCCTGTCCACCTACCCGGGATCGACCTACTTCCGTATCGACCCGTGCGGGACCGGCGGGAACAAGCGCGTCTGGAAGCACGTCTGATCAGCCGCACCTCCATGCCGTAGACCGTGACCGCTCCCAGGGCGGTGGTCCCGGACCTCGCGCTTTCGTGACCTCTCCCGCGCCGGTACATGGAGGCAGACGCACGGCCGGTGTCCAGGGCGCGCCTCAGCTGTCGCGCAAGCGCGGTACCTGGCCGGTGGGGCGAAGCCGGAGGCAAGCCTCACCGGCCAGGTCGCGAAGCGATGTCGCGCTCGCCCGAGCACGGTCGGCGTCCGAGCCGCCAGGCGAGGACGCCGACCGTGATTGAAAGACGAACTAGCCGACCAGGGCGCGGACCTGGGACGGGGAGCTGAACACCTCGGCGCGCATGCCGACCTCGCGGGCGGCGATCACGTTGCGTTCGGAGTCGTCGAAGAACAGCACGTCGGCGGGGGCGACGCCGAGGCGTTCGGCGCAGATCTCGTACGCGCGCGGGTCGGGCTTGGCCACCCCGATCCGGCAGGAGTAGGTCAGCGCGTCGAAGCGGCTCAGCCAGGCGCCGTGCCGGGCCTCGAAACGGGGCAGCAGGTCGGAGATGGTGTTGGACAGCAGGCCGAGGGTGCGGCCCCGGCCGGCCAGTTCGATGACGAGCTCGACCATCCGGTCGTCCACCTCGCACCAGCTCTCCAGGTCGGCCTCGATGAGCGCGGGCACGTCGGCGAAGGCGGCGCCGGCCCGTCCGGCGACGGCCGCCCAGTACGCTGCGCTCTCCTGGCCGGCGTCGTAGGCGGGCCGGCAGGCCCAGTAGGCGTCCCAGAACGGGGCGCCGGAGAGACCGGCGAGCCCCTCGATCCGGGCGATCGCCGCCGGGGTCTGGGTCCGGGCGATGACTCCGTACAGATCGAAAACGATCACATCTGCCATGTCCCCGACCCTACGCAGGCCCGGGGAATGCCGCCGACCAGGCGGCCGAACCTGGAACAAGCGCTTGTTGCACCGCGTAACCTGTTGTCAGCGCGTCGGGTCGAGCAAGCGGTTGGGCGCGCACGGCATAATGAGAGGGTGACGACCACGAGCGCCAATTCAGGACGACCCAGGACCCGCACCGCTGGTGAGGGCGGGGCCCGCCGCCGCGGCAAGGGCTCGCCCGCCCTCGCCTCGGAACGGCGTGAGCACCTGATCAGGCTCGCGGCCGACCTCTTCGCCGAGAAGGGCTTCCAGGCCACGACGGTGCGCAACATCGCCGACGAGGCGGGCATCCTCTCCGGCAGCCTCTACCACCACTTCGACTCCAAGGAGTCGATCGTCGACGAGATCCTCGCGGGCTTCTTCCGCGAGATCATGTCGGCCTACCAGTCGGTCATCGACGAGGGCGAGAACCCGCGCGAGACCATCGCCGGCCTGATCCGCATCGCGTTCGGCACCCTGGAGCCGCACCGCGCCGCGATCACCGTGATGCAGAACGACTGGAACTACCTCAAGGACATGGACCGCTTCGCCTACCTCACCGACTCCGAGGACAAGGTGGAGAAGATGTGGGTCGACACGATCAAGGCGGGCCAGCGCGACGGCCTGTTCCGCGACGACATCGACCCCAAGCTCACCTACCGGATGATCCGCGACACGGTGTGGGTGGCGGTGCGCTGGTTCAAGCCGGGCGGCCGGCTGAACGCGAGCGGCCTCGCCGAGCACTACCTCAAGGTCATGTTCGACGGCATCAACACGCACTGAGCCCTCCGCCGCCGCACGGCCCGTCCGGCACGGGTCGTGCGCCGCGGCGCCGGCGACGGGACGCCGCGCGGTCCGGTGCAGCGTGTGCCCGGACGAGCGGCCGAACGCAGACGCCGTCCGGCCTGGTCAGAACCGTCCCCGCGGGTCTCCCGACACGTCCGGGCCCCGTAACGACGCCCGGCAGTCCATAGTGTCATTAGTCACACTTTACCGATCCGGGGTGACGCTTTGGGCTGTGAGGACGCTGTTACCGAAGAGAACAACGGGGGGAGGGCGACATGACGGCTCAGCGAGACGCCGCCGGTCGTGAGGAACCGACGCCCGAGGCGTTGCGGGCCCGGACGGTGCAGGGGCTTCAGGAGCAGTTCCCGGGGGTGCGCGTCTGGTTCGGGCGGGCCACCGGCTCGTGGTGGGCGCTGGTCCCTTCGCGCGGCGGGCCGCGCCTGGTGGAGGCGCCCACGCCGGAGGGACTGCGCACATCGATCATCGGCGCCCGCTCCGGGTGACCGGCGCCCGTCCGCGGGCGGACGCTCAGGCGGCGGTGAGGATGGCGGCGCTGCCGTAGCTGCCACCGAATCCGGTGCACAGCGCCACGCCCGCCCCGCGCACCTGGTTGGTCCCGGCGCCGCGCAGTTGCCGGACGGCTTCGGCGACGTTGTTGAGCCCGTGCACGTACCCCTCCGACAGCAGCCCGCCGTGCGGGTTGACGGGGAAGCGCCCGTTCCAGGTGATCTCCTGTGCGCGCAGGACGGCGCCGAGGTCCTCGCGCGGCACCAGGCCGAAGTCTTCGAGCTGCCGGGGCACCAGCCACCCGTAGGCGTCGTACAGCAGCGACACGTCGACGTGCTCGGGCTTCATCCCGGCGGCCTCGTACAGCGGGCCGGCCAGGTAGGACGAGAAGAGGCGGGTGACGTCGGCGGCCTTGTCCATGGTGGACGCGCCGGGCCCGCCGCCGCGCACGACGGCGTGGATCCGGGGCGCGTCCGGGACGCGGTCCGCCCTGGTGACGACCAGGGCGCAGGCCCCGTCGGTCTCCTGGCAGCAGTCCATCCGGCGCAGCGGGGAGGCCACCATGGGGCTGGCGAGGTAGGTCGCCATGTCGAGGCGTTCCCGCCGGAGCGCGCGCGGGTTGCGGACGGCGTGCGCGCGCGACTGCGCGACGATCGCGTGGGTGTGCACCTCGTCCAGCCCGGCGTCGTGCAGGTAGCGCTGCCCGGCGAGGGCGAACTGGTGGACGGGCCCGGCCATGCCGTACGGGTGGGTGAACTGCTCCTCGGTCCCCTCCCCCAGCTTGAGTCCGAGGGCGTTCATCCGCTTCCCGGACCGGCCGTTGAGTGCCCGGTAGACCAGCACGTTCTCGGCCAGGCCCGCGTCGACGAGCATCGCGGCGTCGGCGAGGATCGACGCGCTCTGCGTGCCGCCGCCGTAGATCTCGTTGTGCCAGCCGACCTCGGGGAGCCGCAGCTCCCGAGCCAGGTAGAGCACGGGGGCGGAGTCGTTGAGGTGGTAGCTGAGGATCGCGTCCGGGCGGTCGATCCCCGCGTCGGCGAGGGCGGCGCGGGAGGCCTCGGCGGCGAGCTGGAGCTCGGTCCGGCCCGACTCGCGGGTCAGGGCGGTCATCCCGACGCCCGCGACGGCCGCCTTCCCGGAGAAGCCCTGCCGTCCGGAGAAGCCCTGTCTGCCGCCCACGTGGCCCCTCTCCGCCCGTCCCCGGGAATGGTGCCGCCCGCCAAGGATGGGGCGCGATCCATCCTCGGCGGGCGGCGTCTGTGAGGCCGGGCCGGTCCGGCGGTGCCGCCGCCCGGCCGCTGCCGTCGGAGCCGAAACTAACGCGAAAATCTGTCACACACAAGCGCTTGCTCGGTAATCATCCGCCGCCGCTCCCCGCTCGCCGGGCCGCCCTCGTACCGTCCGGCGGGCCGGGAGCGCGACGGCCTGGGACGCCGCGCCTACAAGGCGTACTGGACGGCCGCGCGCTCGGCCACGATCGGCGTGATGCACTCGTCGATGACCGCCCGGTGCGCCGGATGGTCGCGGTAGGCGAGGTACCCGTCGCGATCGGCGAAGTCGGCGACCACCACGAAGTCGTGGTTGCCGGGATTGACGCCCGCGTCGGCGCCGGCGGCGTAGGCCCGGATCTCCGGGATCACGCCGGGCAGGGCGCCGAGCCGGGCCGCGACCTCGTCCTGCTGACCGGTGGTCGTCCCCTCGGACCAGACGAACATCACCACGTGCCGGAATCCGCTCATAGATCAAACTTAGCCCCGGCGGCGGCACCGGGGGGCCGCGGCTCGCGCGCAGGACGCGGTCAGACGTCGCCGAGCTCGGCGGCGACGGTCGCGCCCAGCTCCCAGCAGGACTCCAGGTCGGCCTTGCCCGGCTCGCCGGTGATCGCGAGCGGGGGCCGGACCGCGCGCCATCTCAGCCCGGTGGTGATCGACTCGAGCGCGCGCACGGCGCCGGTGGCGTCGTTGTTGCCGTGCAGGTAGGCCCCGAACGGACGGCGCGCGGTCTCGTCGAGGCACGGGTAGTAGACCTGGTCGAAGAAGTGCTTGAGCGCCCCGGAGAGGTAGCCGAGGTTGACTGGGGAGCCGAGCAGGTAGCCGTCGGCCGCCAGCACGTCGACCGGCGAGGCGGTCAGGGCGGCCCGCGCCTCGACCCGCACGCCCTCGACCTCGTCGGTCCCGGCCCCCGCGCGCACGGCCTCGTACATCGCGCGCAGCGACGGCGAGGGCGTGTGATGGACGATCAGCAGCGTCTTCATCACGTTCGAGTCTAGGCCGACCGGACGAGATTTGGCCGGGTATGGCCGCCGCGACCGGCGGGTAGTGAACAGACGATCACCTCGGCCCCACCCCGCGCCCGTAGTCTGAAGATAAGGCAATGTCCAACGAAGGCCACACATAACGTCCGAATCGGGGAATGAGTTCCAACGGATCATGGTTGTGATCTCAGCGGAGGTGTCCTCGTGGAATCAGCTGAACCGGCCGGACCCGTCTGGCCGTTCGCGTGGGTCACCGCGGCCGTGGCCGGCCTGCTGGCCGTCCCGGCGGTGCCGAACACGCCCGGCTGGCTGGACCGGCTGTCGCTGCTGGTGACGGGGCGTCCGCTCGCTCCCGCGCACGCCGTGGTGCTCGCGCTCGCGCTGGCCCTGGTCGCGCGGGGGGTCCTGCTGCGCCGCCACGCCGCCTGGCTCGGGCTCAACGTGCTGGTCACGATGGGACTCCTCGCGGTGGTCACCGGCGACGACGCGCTGTGGCGGCTGCCGCTGCTGATCGCGGCGTTCGGCGTGGTCTGGCTGCGCCGGGCCGCCTTCCCCGTCCGCCCGCACCACGAGCGGGTCCGGACCGCGCTGCGCACCGGCGCCATCCTGGTGATCGGCGCGGTGCTCGGGTCGATCGTCCTCGGCGGGGTCTCGATCCGGTCGGTCGGGCACGACGTGGCCGCCGGGCTCGGCTCGTTCGGCTCGCTCGACGGCCCCGGCTGGCTGCCGACGGTGCTCGGGCTGGTCGGCGGCGCGGGCCTGCTGGTCCTGCTGGTCACACTGCTGGCGCCCGATCCGGCGCCGCCGCCCGGGGACGAGGACGAGCGGCGGCGCGTCGCCGGGCTCGTCGCGCACCCCGCGTCCGACACCCTCGCCCCGTTCGCACTGCGCCGCGACAAGAGCTACGTGTTCAGCCCGGACGGCGGGGCCGCGATCGGCTACCGGGTGCTGTTCGGCGTCGCGGTCGCGGGCGGCGACCCGGTAGGCGACCCGCGCTCCCATGACCGGGCGGTCACCGCGTTCCTGGACCTGTGCCGCCGCACCGGGTGGCGTCCCGCCGTCCTCGGCGCGAGCGCCGGGCTGCTGCCGGCCTGGGGAGGGCTGCGGTCGTTCGGCTTCGGCGACGAGGTGTACGTCGAGCCCGCCGAGTTCGACCTGTCCGGACGGCAGATGCGCAACGTGCGGCAGGCCGTCAAGCGGACCCGGAACGCGGGCGTGACCTCGGAGATCGTCCCCGAGCGGGAACTGCCGCCGGACCTGCGCGAGAAGCTCCTGGAGGTGGCCGCGCGCTCGCTCGGCGGCGCCGCCGAGCGCGGCTTCTCAATGAACCTGGATGAGCTGCTGACCGGCTACCACCCCGGCTCGCTGGTCGCGGTGGCCTATGACGCGGGCGGCGCGCCGATCGCCTTCCAGCGGTACGCGATGGCCGGCGAGG
Source organism: Spirillospora sp. NBC_01491 (assembly GCF_036227065.1). Classification (GTDB taxonomy): domain Bacteria; phylum Actinomycetota; class Actinomycetes; order Streptosporangiales; family Streptosporangiaceae; genus Spirillospora; species Spirillospora xylanilytica. The sequence goes on along the minus strand of NZ_CP109432.1, from coordinate 7,247,392 downwards.
GCATCAGCCTGGACGCGATGCGGCGGGCGCCGGGCGGGCCGAACGGGGTGAACGAGCGGCTGATCGTCGAGATGATCGAGTACGCCCGCACGACCTCCGCCGGGGTGGTGTCGCTCAATTTCGCCGCGTTCCGCGAGCTGCTGGACTCGGCCGAGCGGCGTCCGCTGGAGCGGGCCGGCTACCGGGCGCTGCACCTGCTCGACCCGCTGATCGCGGTCGAGTCGCTGTACCTGTTCGACAAGAAGTTCCGGCCCGCCTACCGGCCGCGCTCGGTGGTGTTCCGGTCCTGGTTCGACATCGCGTGGCTGGCCGCGGCGCTGCTCACGCTGGAGTTCGGCCGGACCCGCGCGCCCGTCGCGGCCGAGGAGGCCGTCACCGAGCCCGCCGGCCACCTCGGGCGTCCCTGACCGCGGGCGCCGCCCGCGTCCCGCCCGCCCGTCCGCCGCGCTTCCGCCGCGCTCATCCCCTCCTTCTCAGCCGGGCCTCCGAGCCCCGGACCGTCCGGTCCGGGGCTCGCCGCGCGTGCCCGGGTGCCCGGGTGCCGGGAACCTGTTAGTCTTCCCAAGCGAGCGCTTGGTACGTAATGATGGGTAGGCGATATGACACGGCGAGGGCACGGCGTGCACCCGCCGGGGCCCGGTGAAGAAGGAGCCGTACACGTGGCTGACCGCCCGATGAAATTCTCGACGTTCCACCTCTTCCACCAGTTCGCGGGGCAGTCCCCGCGGGAGGTGTACGACTACCAGATCGAGATCGTCGAGCTCCTGGAGGAGCTCGGCTTCGATGGGGTGTGGGTCGCCGAGCACCACTTCCGGGACTACGGTGCCGTCCCCAACACCTTCAACCTGCTGTCCAACCTCGCGGCCCGCACCGAACGGCTGCGCCTCGGCACCGGCATCGTGGTCCTCCCCCTGCACAACCCGATCCACGTGGCCGAGGAGGCCGCGATGGTGGACCTGCTGTCGGGGGGACGGCTGGAGGTCGGCATCGGCCGCGGCTACCAGAGCATCGAGTTCGAGAACTTCGGGCTCGACCTGGCCGAGGCCCGCGACCGGTTCAACGAGTGCCTGGACATGCTCATCGGCCTGTGGACCCAGGACAACTTCGAGTACAAGGGCCGGTTCTACGAGACCAAGCACCCGCTCTCGCTGACGCCCCGGCCGGTGCAGCGCCCGCACCCGCCGCTGCACGTCGCCGCGGTGAGCCCGGAGACCGTCGAGCTGTACGCGGCGCGCGGGCTGCCGATCCTGGCCGACCCCGCCGCCCCGTTCAAGAAGATCGCCAAGGCCGCGGAGACCTGGCACGCCACCGCCGCCGCCAACGGCGTCGACAGCGCCGACGTGGAGCTGATCGCCAGCCGCTCGGTCTACGTCGCGCCGACGATCGAGCAGGCCCGCGAGGACCAGGCCCGGTTCGAGGCCGGCTTCGACCGGTCCCGGATCTTCAACGTGCAGAGCGCGCCGATCGACCCCGCCACCGGCCAGGCCGCCAAGGGCTTCGAGTTCTACCAGGACCGCTACCTCAAGGGCGGCTCGGTCGACAACGAGTTCCGCTGGAACCAGCTCGAGGTCATCGGCGACCCCGAGCGGGTCGTCTCCCAGATCAAGACCATCCAGGAGATGGGCTACGGCAACCTGATGTGCGACTTCGGCTCCACCCGGCCGATCCCGCTGGACGAGATGAAGAAGGTCCTGCGGTTCTTCGCGGCGGAGGTCATGCCCGCCTTCCGCTGACCCGGTCCGTCCGGGGCCACCTCACACCCCCCTGCGCAAGGAGGCGCGATGCCGTCGATCCACGGTCTCACTCTCGGGGACGTCCTCAGCGAGCACCGGCGCGGCCGGCCGCTCGGCACCGCCGTCGTGGACGGTCCCGTCCGGCTGACCTACCCCGAGCTCGGCGACCGGGTCGACCGCCTCGCGGGCGCGCTCGCCGCCGACGGCGTCGGGACCGGCGACCGGGTGCTGTGGCTCGGCCAGAACTCGTTCCGCGTGCTGGAACTGCTGCTCGCCTGCGGACGGCTCGGCGCGGTGTTCTGCCCGGCCAACTGGCGGCAGACCGCCGACGAGCTGGCCCACATCCTGGACGATCTGACCCCCCGCGTCGTCGTCTGGGAGGCGTCGGAGGCCGTGGAGAAAGCGCGCGGCCAGGTCACCCTGGACGCCCGCTGGATCGGGTCGGGCGAGGAGTACGAGGCGTACGCCGCCGCGGGCACGCCCGCCGCCGAGACCGCGGCCGACGCGGACGCGCCCGTCCTGGCGATGTACACCGCCGCGTTCGACGGCCGTCCGAACGCGGCGCTGCTGAGTCATTCCGCGCTGGTCGCGCACAGCATGGCGCTGCTGCACGTCCGGCAGATGGAGGACGGGTTCGCGTTCCTGGCGTGCGGGCCGCTGTTCCACGTGGGCACGATGATGTTCACGCTGGCGACCTTCCAGCTCGGCGGCAAGCTGGTGTTCACCCCGGCGTACGAGCCGGGCGAGGTGTGCCGGCTGATCGACGCCGAGAAGTGCACGCAGGCGTTCCTGTTCGGCCCGATGATCGACGGCCTGGTCGAGGCCAACGCCGGCGGCGCGCACGACCTGTCCTCGCTGCGGTTCGTGTCGCACTCCCCCGCCTGGGACGCGATGATCACGGTGGACGACAGCCCGTGGTGCGCGTCCGGGATGGGCGGGTACGGGCAGACCGAGGTGGGCGGCATGCTCACCTTCCTCGGTCTCGGCATGGGCGGCGCGGGCGGCGCGGGCCGGCCGTCCCCCCTCGTGCACGTGCGGCTGCTCGGCCCGGCCGGCGAGGAGGTCCCGGCGGGCGAGGTGGGCGAGATCTGCGCCCGCGGCCTCAGCCTGTTCTCCGGCTACTGGAACCGGCCCGAGCTGAACGCGGCGAAGGCCGCCGGCGGCTGGCACCACACCGGCGACCTCGGCCGCCGCGAGCCGGACGGCACCCTCACCTTCATCGGCCCCCGGCTGCGCATGATCAAGTCGGCGAACGAGAACATCTACCCCGCCGAGGTCGAGCGCGCCCTCAGGACCCACCCGGCCGTCGCCGACGCCGCCGTCATCGGCGTCCCCGACGACCGCTTCGGCCAGTCCCCCAAGGCGGTCGTGGTCCTGAAGGACGGCGCGGCGGCCACCGCCGACGAGATCATCGAGCACGTCCGCGCCGAGATCGCCTCGTACAAGAAGCCCCGCGAGGTCGCGTTCACGGACGCGATTCCGAAGAAGGGCTACACCCCCGACTACGACGCCCTGGACGCCGCCCACGGCGGCGGCGCCTACCCCGGCACCTGACGCACGACGGGCCCGTCCGGTCGGGGGCTCGGCCATCTGGCTGGGCGGGCTTGCGCCGGTGGCGGCGTGCGGTTCGGGTCAGTGGGCCTCGCAGAGGGCGGTGGTGAGGGCGGCGTTCAGGTCGTCGTCCTGGGCTTCGGTGCCGCCGGGGTTCAGGTTCGCCATGACGGTGGCGCGGCGGCCGTCGGTGGTGGCGCCGGCAACGGTGGTGAAGCCGATCATGTCGCCGTCGTGGCCCCAGTAGTGACCGCCGCACGGCAGGGGGGTCCGCTGGAGGCCGAGGCCGTACTCGTCGCCCGAGGCGCGTCCGGTCGGGACCGTCGTCATCATCGCGCGCATCTGCGGGCGCTTCAGCAGCCTGCCGCGGACCAAGGCGGCCAGGAAGCGGTTCAGGTCGTCGGCGGTGGACACCATGTTCCCGCCCCCGGCCGCCACCGAGGGGTTGAGGCGGGTGAGGTCGAGGGGCGCGCCGGGCCCGGGGCGCACGTAACCCCGGGCGTGCGGCTCGGGCAGGTCCGGGGCGTCGCCGGGCACGGAGGTGCCGCTCAGGTTCAGCGGACGCAGGACGCGCCGCTCGATCTCCTCGCCGTACGGGCGGCCGGTGGTCTTCTCGATGAGCATCGACGCCAGGAGGTAGTTGGTGTTGGAGTACGACCAGCCCTTCCCGGGCGGGAACAGCCTCGGGTGCGCCGTCGCGATGGCGAGCAGGTCCTCCCGCTCGTAGTAGTCGAGAGGGTGCTCGATGACCCGCTGCGGCGTCAGGTAGGCCAGGTAGTCGGGCAGGCCGCTGGTGTGCTGGAGGAGCTGCCGGACGGTGACGCCGGCGACGCCGCGGACGCCGGGCAGGTAGCGCTCGACCGGGGCGTCGAGCGCCACCGCGTCCTCGCCCGCGAGCTGGAGGACCACGGTGGCGACGAACGGCTTGGTGATGCTGCCGATCCGCCAGTGGCCGTCCGCCGGGACGGGCGTGCCCGCCCCGACGTCGCCGAGGCCGCTGGTGACGACGGTGCGGCGGCGCGCGCCCTCGGCCGCCGCCAGGGCGCCGGGCGCGCCGTCGGCGGCGGTGAGGCGGTCCACCAACTGCCGGAGGCTCGGGCGTTCGGCCGCCGCGCCGGGCGCCGCCGTCGCCATCACGGTGACACCCGCGAGGCCGGTCGCGACGATCGTTCTGCGGAACATGCGTTTCCCCTTTCCATGCCGGAGACCGTCACGGTAGAAGGGGCCGGGCCGGACGGGCGTCGGCCTCGGGTAGCGCTCATCCCCTCCCTCCTGCGGGTCAGGGGCGGGCGGTCAGAGGACGGCGAGGGGGTTGACCGGACTGGCGGTGCCGCCTTCGATCTTGAGGGGGGCGGCGATGAACAGGAAGTCGGTGCGGCCGGTCTCGGCGAGCTCCTCCAGCCAGAGCATCTCGATCAGGTGGATCCCGTGCCGCCACAGGAAGATCATGTGCAGGTCGTCGGCGAGGTCCTCGTCGGCGAGCTGGTGCTCGTTCAGGCCGCCGATCGCGGCGTTGTCGCCGGCCACCACCGACACGTCGCGCCCGGCCAGCCAGCGGCCGGCGTCCGCGTCCAGGCCCGGCTGGCCGGCCCAGTAGGCGTCCGGGCCGTCCTGCCAGGTCAGCGGCCAGCCGGTGCGGACGATCGCGACGTCGCCGGGGCGGACGTCCAGGTCCGCCGCCTCCAGGTCGGCGACCCCGACGCGGTCGGTGGCCGACAGGTGCTCCACGCCGCGCAGGCGCGGCACGTCGAACAGCACGCCGCGGGCGACGACGGGGCCCGCCTTGTCGATGCCGCAGCGGCCCGCCCCGTAGGAGCGGACACGGGCGGCGGGATGGCCGTTGTACAGCTCGTCGCCCGACCACATGTGGCAGAGCGCGTCCATGTGGGTCGTGGTGCCGTGCGGCGTGACGATCAGGGCGTCGTCGGCCATCTTCAGGCCCGCGCCGATCGCCCGCGTCCCGGCCGCGTAGTCGCCGCCGTCCACCGACATGAAGTGCTGCGGCAGCGGCCGGCCCTTCAGGTGCGGGACGGTCGTCGGCGCGGGCGAGGAGGTGGCGCCGCGGATCGGCAGCGCCAGGCTCAGCGGCCGGCCCTCGCGGACGCAGCCCGCCGCCGCCACCACCGTCTCGGGGGTGAGCAGGTTGAGGGCGCCGCGCTCGTCGGCGGCACCCCAGCGTCCCCAGTTCCCGTTCTCATCGAGCATCATTCGGTACGTACCTCCTCTGAAAGGACCGCGCATGAGCACAGTGCAGGGCCATTGCGATCCGGCCTTCTCCGCCGTCCGGGACGTCTTCGAGCAGAACTTCGCCGACGGCCTCGAGCTGGGCGCGGCGGTGTCCGTCTACGCCGGTGACCGCAAGGTCGTCGACCTGTGGGGCGGCGTGGCCGACCGCCGGTCCGGGCGGGAGTGGCTCGCGGACACGCCGTGCTTCGGGTTCTCCTGCACCAAGGCCGTGACCGCGACCGCCGCGCTGCTGCTCGCCGAACGCGGCGCCTTCGAGGTGGACGGGCCGGTGACCGCCTGGTGGCCGGAGTACGGCGCCGAGGGCAAGGACGGCACGACCGCCGCGCACCTGCTGTCGCACCAGGCCGGGCTGCCCGCGTTCGCCCGGCCGGTGCCCGCCCAGGACGCGGCCGACGCCCCGGCGCGGGCGGCGGAACTGGCCGCGCAGGCGCCCGAGTGGACGCCCGGCGAGGCGCACGGCTACCACGCGCTCACCTTCGGGTGGCTGGCCGGCGAGATCGTCCGGCGGCACGCGGGCCGGACGGTCGGCGCGTTCGTCCGCGAGGAGTTCGCGAAGGGCCTGGACCTGTGGGTCGGTGCCCCGGACGACGTCATCGACCGGGCCGCGAAGCTCTCGGCGGGCCGCCGCGTCCCGTCCGGCGGCGCCGACTCCCCCAAGGCCGTGCCGGACGACAACGTCCTGGAACGGCTCGCGGGCGCCTATGTCGACCGGGACAGCCCGTTCAACCGGTCGATCAACAACCCGCACCCGGGCAAGGGCGGCTACAACAACCCGGTGGTGCTGCGCGCCGGATGGCCCGCGGCGGGGATGCTCGCGACGGCGGCGTCCTTCGGCGCGTTCTACCGGGACCTGGTCGCGGGACGGATCCTGCGGCCGGACACGCTGCGCGGCGCGATCGAGCCGCGGGTCGCGGGGCCCGACCGGACGATGCTGGTCGACAGCTCGTTCGGGCTCGGCTACATGCGCCCCTCGACGACGTTCTTCACGCCCCCGGCGGGCCGCGGCACCGCGTTCGGGCACACCGGCGCGGGCGGCTCGATCGGCCTCGGCGACACCGAGGCCGGGGTGGCGCTGGCCTACCTGCCCAACATGATGGGCGACCAGCTCTCCGGCGACCTGCGCGCCTACCGCCTCACCGAGGCCGTCTACGCCTCCCTCGGCTGAGCCGCCGCCGTCCCGGGGGCCCGCCCCCGGGACCTCGCGCCGGGCCGTCACTGCATCGTGATCCCACCGCTGACCGAGACCGTCTGGCCGGTGACGTAGCCGGCCCGGTCGGTGCAGAGGAAGGCCACGAGGCCGGCGATGTCGTCGGGGCGGCCGATGCGGCGCAGCGGGATCTGCTTGGCGAGCTTGTCGAGCAGCCCGGGGTGCGCGTCCGCGACCGTCCGCACCATGGGGGTGTCGGTCGGCCCGGGGCAGACGACGTTGCTGGTGACGCCGCCCCGCGCGGCCTCCCGGGCGAGGGTCTTGGCCAGCCCGAACAGGCCGGACTTGGTGGCGGCGTAGGCGCCCTCGCCGCCGGAGCCCGCGCGGGCCCCGTCGGACGAGACGAAGACCAGCCGGCCCCAGCCGCGCCCGGTCATGCCGGGCAGCAGCGCCCGGGTGAGCTGCATCGGGGCGCGCAGGTTGACCTGCCACATCAGGTCCCAGTTCGCCGGGTCGCTCTCGGTGAACGGCTCGACGATGCTGATCCCGGCGTTGTGCACGAGCACGTCCACCGGGCCGACCGCGGCGCAGAACCGGTCGATGTCGGCGTGGTCGGCGAGGTCCACGCGGTGCGCGGTGCCGCCGGTCTCCTTCGCCGCGTCCCGCGCGGCGGGCAGGTCGCGGTCGGCGATCACCACGCGGGCGCCGAGCCCGGCGAGGTCGGCGCAGATCGCCCGGCCGATGCCGCCGGCGCCTCCGGTGACCACCGCGGTGCGGCCCGAGAGGTCCATTCCGTCCATGCGTGACGCCCCTTCCTCAGCTTTCCCCGCCGCGCCAGGCGGTGGCCAGCTTCCCGCTGGTGGTGCGCGCGGCGAGCAGGCTGATGGTGTTGGCCATGACGGCGTCACCGTACTCGGCGGGCGTCCCGGCGACGGCGTCGGTCAGGACGACGGCGCGGTAGCCGAGGTTGACGGCCTCCAGGCACAGCCCGGGGATGCCGAGGTTGAGGGACAGGCCGGCGGCGACGACGGTCCGCACGCCGAGCGACCGCAGGGTCTGGTCCAGGGACGTCCCGGTGAACGGGGAGAACCCGTGGTAGCGGCGGGACTCCAGGTCGCCGGGGCCGCGCAGCTCGGGCAGCACCTCGACGGCGCCGGTGCCCTCCAGCATGTGCCCGGGGTCCTTGAGCAGCCCCTTGATGAACGGGCAGTTGCCGGTATGGCTGCCCGCGCGGTCGGCGCGGAACGCGGCGGTGCACTGCACCACCGGCACCCCCGCGGCTCGGGCGGCGGCCAGGGCGCGGGCGGTGTTGGCCACCACGCCGCGGTCGTCGCAGGTCTGCACCAGCTCGGGGAACTTGGCCAGGTCGCCGGCCACGCCGCGCTGCATCTCCATCACCAGCAGCGCGGTGTGCCCGGGGGCGGCCAGTTCGGCAAGATCGATCGCCACGGGAATCAATCTAGCACTTGCTTGGGAAGGTTCGCCGGGCCGTACCGGGGGCGATACCGTGGCCGGTCAGGAGGTGGGCCCATGGAGGTGGCGGACCTGCATCCGTGGCCGGCGACGCCGGCCGAGGCGGAGGCGATCCAGGACCGGCTGCGGCCGATGCTCGATCTGCGCGGCCCCGGGCCGCGGGCGCCGGGCACGATCGCCGGGCTGGACGTCTCGTACGCGGGCGACGGCGGCGGCACCGGCGTCCGGCTCGCGGCGGCCGTGGTCGTCCTCGACGCCGGGTCGCTGGAGGTGCTGGAGGAGTCGGTCGTCCCGGGCACCGCCGCGTTCCCGTACGTGCCGGGGCTGTTCGCGTTCCGCGAGCTGCCCGCGCTGGTCGAGGCGCTGCGGCGGCTGACCATCACGCCCGACCTGCTGGTCTGCGACGGCTACGGCCTCGCGCACCCGCGCCGGTTCGGGCTGGCGTGCCATCTCGGCGTGCTCACCGGGCTGCCGACGATCGGGGTGGCCAAGACCGGCTTCATCGGCTCCTACGACCCACCGGGCCGGCGCCGCGGCGACGCGAGCCCGCTGCACGAGGGCGGCGAGGTCGTCGGGCGGGTGCTGTGCACCCGCACCGGGGTCAAGCCGGTGTTCGTGTCCGTCGGGCACCGCGTCGACCTCGACACCGCCTGCGCCCACGCGCTCACGCTCACCCCCCGGTACCGGCTCCCCGAGACGACCCGCCAGGCCGACCGCCTGTCCCGAGCCGCCCTGGCCCGCTGACGCCGGGCGGCCCGGCGGTCGTCACGCGAACAGGACGAGGGAGCGGGCAGCGGCGCCCGCGCGGACCCGTCCGACCGCGTCGTCGAGGCCGTCGAGCGTCACCCGCTCCCCCGCCATGCGCTCCAGGTCGAGCCGGCCCGCCCGGTACAGGTCGACCAGGCGGGGCAGGTCGCGGTCGGGCATGGCGTCGCCGCCCTGGGTGCCCATCAGACGGCGGTGCCCCGACAGCAGGTCCGGCGGGATGCCGATCATCCGGTCCAGCGGCGGGATGCCGACCATGACGGCGGTGCCGCCGGGGCAGGTCGCGGCGAGCGCCCGGGCCGGCACGGCGGTGCTGCCGGTGGCGTCGAAGGCGTAGTCGACGCCACCGGGGACCAGGTCGGCCACCCGCCGCGTCAGATCGTCCGCCACGATGGTGTGGGTGGCGCCCAGCTCCTTGGCCAGGGTCAGCTTGGCCTCCAGCAGGTCGGCGGCGATGATCTCGGTGGCGCCGGCCACGGCCGCGCCCTGGATCACGCTGAGCCCGACTCCGCCGCAGCCGACGACCAGCACGCTGGAGCCGGGCTCGACGCGGGCGGTGTTGAACACCGCGCCGACGCCGGTCACCACCCCGCACGCGGTGAGGGCGAGCAGGTCGAGCGGCAGGTCGCGGGCGACCGGGACGCACATCCGCTCGCGCACGACCGCGTACTCGGCGAACGCGCCGATGCCGATGTAGGGCCGCACCTCCGCGCCGCCGCCGGGGCCCGGACCGCCGGCGCCGTCCGCGAGGCGCAGGCGGGTGCCGCCGTCCGCGGTCAGCCCGTCGATCGCGGCCAGCCTGGACGGGTCGGTGCAGAGCTGGGGCCGTCCCCTGCCGCAGTTGCGGCAGAGGCCGCACGGGCCGTTCATCGCGATGATCACATGGTCGCCGGGCGCGACCGCGGTGACGCCGGGCCCGACCGCGTCGACCACGCCCGCCGCCTCGTGCCCGAGGATGCACGGCAGGCTCCGGACGGTCGCGCTGCCGCCCGCCATCGCCCGCACGTCGGAGCCGCAGATGCCGGACGCGGCCACCCGCACCCGCACCTCGGCGTACGCGGGCTCGGCGACGTGGACGTCGGTGACCTCCAGTGGGGCTCCGTACTCGCGCAGCACCGCCGCTCTCATCCGCATCGGATCGGTCCTCCGTTCCCGGCCGTCACGGCCGTCACCATTCGACGTGCAGGCTCTGCAAGGCCCGGACGAGCAGGCTCTTGCCGTAGGAGAACTCCTGCCCGGCGGCCAGGCGCAGATCGGGGAGCCGGACGGTGAGCCGTTCCAGCGCGATCCCGAGTTGCAGGCGGCCGAGCGCGGCGCCCACGCAGTGGTGGATGCCGTGCCCGAAGGCCATGTGGTCGCGCGCGTTGGGCCGCCTGACGTCGAACCGCTCGGGGTCCTCGAACACCGCAGGGTCGTGCGCGGCCGACGCGGCGTGCAGCAGAACGTGGGCTCCCGCCGGGAGGGTGACGCCGTGCAGCTCGACGTCGCGGGCCATGGTCCGGAAGGACCCCTGCCCGGCGCCGTCGATGCGCAGCGACTCCTCCACCGCGTTCGGGATCAGGCCGGGATCGGCGCGGACGTCCTCCCAGCGGTCCCGCTCCCGCAGCAGCCGGTACACGACCGCGGTGATCCCGTTCGGGACGGTGTCGTTGCCGCCGAGCAGCAGCGCGCTGATCGTCTCGACCACCTCGCGGTGCGACAGGCCCTCGGGTCCGGCGTCGATCAGCCCCGCCATCAGGCTGGCGAAGTCGTCGCGGGGCCGCCGCCTGCGGTCGCTGACCAGCGCGTCGACGTAGCCGAGGTACTCCAGGAACCGTCCGGCGAGCACGCGCTGGCGCTCGACCGGCTGCGGGGACAGGAAGAGCTGGAACCAGGTGTGCACCCCGGCGCGCACCTCCTCCTCGTCCTGGCGGGGGACCCCGATGAAGTGCGCCATCAGCCGCGCGGACGGGCGGTGCGCGATCGTGTCGGTCAGGTCGGCCCGGCCCCGCGGCGCCGCCTCGTCCAGCACCGCGTCCATCTCGGCGGCGAAGGTCTCGCCCAGGCGGGCGACGGCGCGGGGGGTGAACGCCCTGGAGATCGCCTGCCGCATCCGGGTGTGCTTGGGCGGGTCGACGTTGGCCGAGAAGTTGTCCAGGAACGACTCGTGCTCACCGAGCGTCTCGCGGACCTCGGGGGCGAGCATCCGGTTCATCGTGAGCGCGCCGACGCTGGAGAACGACCGGGGATCGCGGTAGGCGTCCCGCACGTCCTCGTACCGCGTGATCACCCAGGCCCGCAGGTGCGGGCTCCAGAAGACCGGCTGCTCCTCGCGCAGCCGGCGCAGGAACGGGTACGGGTCGGTGATGTACCAGTCGGCGGTGATGTCGAAGTCCATGATGGGACCGGAGACGGTCACGGGTGTCCCTTCGGCTGGGATGCGGCTGCCGGCCGCGGGCGAGGCGGGAGCGGCCCCGCCGTCGGTCTAGAGCTTGCGGAAGCGGGCCGCGGGGTGCCGTTCGGGCAGCCGGGCGCCCGCGCCGGACAGCTTCTCGCGCAGCGTCCCCGGCGCGTACCGGTCGCGCATGAGGCCACGCGCCCGCAGCACCGGGGTCAGGTGCTCGGCGAAGTCCTCGAAGGTGCCCGGGGTGATCACCACGGTGACGTTGAAGCCGCCGACGCCGGCCGCCGCCCACCGCTCCAGTTGGTCGGCGATCTGGTCCGGGGTGCCGACCACCCGGGTGCTGACCAGCAGCTTGGCCATGTCGCCCCAGGTGCGGGCGCCGGGCGGGGCGCCCTCGATCATGGCGCGGAAGACGCCCTCCATGTTGACGTCGTTCTTGATCACCTCGGTGAGCGGGGTGGCCGGGTCGATGACGCTGAAGTCCTTGCCGACGTTGCCGCTGACGTGCGCGAGGAACGCGTCGTCGCTCAGGTACTCCTCGAACTCGGCGTTGAGCCGGTGCGCCTCCTCCTCGGTGCTCCCGACGACCAGCGACAGCCCCTGGACGAACGTGACGTCGCCCGCCGCGCGGCCCGCGGCGACGGCGCGCTCGCGCACCTTCGACACCGCGACCTCGGCCGAGCTCGGGTCGGGGACGATGATGAAGGTGCCCTCGGCGTGCCGTCCGGCGAAGGTCCGCCCGGCCTCCGACGAGCCGGCCTGGAACAGCACCGGGGTGCGCTGCGGGGAGGGCTCGGCGAGGTGCGGCCCGGCGACCTTGTAGCGCTCGCCGCGGTGGTCGATGGAGTGCACCCGGGCCGGATCGGTGTAGATGCCGCGCTCGGCGTCGCGCAGCACCGCGCCGTCCTCCCAGCTCCCCTCCCAGAGCTTGTAGACGACCTCCATGTACTCCTCGGCCCACGCGTAGCGGTCCTGGAGCGCGATCGCGGTGTCGCTGTTGAAGTTGCGGGCGGCGGACGGCTGGAACGAGGTCACGATGTTCCAGGCGACCCGGCCGCCGGTCAGGTGGTCCAGCGTGGACACCCGGCGGGCGAACTCGAACGGGTGGGCCTGCTGCACCGAGCTGGTGAAGGCGAACCCGAGGTCCTCGGTGGCGTGCGCCAGGGCGGGGATCAGCACCGACGGGTCGCCGTTGGGGATCTGCACCGCCTCGCGGACGGTGGTCTCCCGGCCGCCCTGGTAGCCCTCGTAGACGCCGACGGTGTCGGCGAAGAACAGGGTGTCGAAGCCGGCGCGCTCCACCAGCCTGGCGAGGTCGACCCAACCGCCGAGGTCGGTGTAGTCGACATGTCTCCCCTCGGGATGCCGCCACAGACCGTGGTTGATGAACGACACACAGTTCATGGTGAAGGCGTGGAACTGTAGTGGACGCGGCATCGCGGGCGCTCCCATCGAGTCACGGACGCTGGCGAGCACACACGCTAGGCCGCGCCGGACGACTCGATTTAAAAATGACAGGAAGCTGCAAACCGTTTCAGTATCAGGTGGCACAGAATGCCATTGAGAGAAGAATGTATCGACCTGCGGCGCACGGCTTTCACAGCGGCCCCCCGCTGACCTCGAACACATCCGGACCCAGGGTGCATAGGTCGGGTTCGGCGAGGGTCAGGCCGGTGATGTCATCGAGGTCTGTCCTGTTCAAAGCCTGTTTCAGGGGCGCGTGAAACGACTTTTCCGGAGCCTCGAACTCGAGCGATCACCGATGGTCACAATGGAATCACGCGACGCCACCTTTCAGTGAAATGGTTAATGCGAGGTAAAATGTGCGAGCAGCGGATAACGCTGTGTAGAACTTGTTCTATTGTGTGCCTCTGATACCGCCTGTCAGGGATGTCGGGAGTTGCAGTGAAGCATGTCACGTTCGACCGCCCCTCTCCGCTGTGCCGGCCAGATCGGCAGCTGAACAGGATGGCCCTGGCGGCGGCCGGGGTCCCGGCCCCGCCCGCCGCGCCGGCCCCCGGGTCGCCGACGCGGGCCGAGCACCACCAGGGGACCGGCTGGCCTGCCGAGATCGAACGCCTCTTCGCTCAGGTCCAGTCCAAGGCCTTCTTCATGGCGGCCGGTACGCCAGTCTCCGACGAGCACCGGCGGCGCGGGACCGCTCTGCTCCGGCGGCTGGCCGGGCAGGGCCGCCGCGTGCGCGTCCTCTACAGCACCGAGGCCGTGGAGGACCGCGCTCCAAGCGTCCTCGGCGAGGCGGTCGCGGCCGGCGCGGAGATCCGCGTCTCCGACGCCAAACTGTGCAACGTGCTGCTCCTGGACGGGACGATCGCCGTGCTGTGGAGCGCCGACGTGCACGGCCGCTACTCCGCGCTGGTCGTCCGGGATCCGGTGCAGATCTCCATGCTGTGCCGGCTGTGCACCGCCGCGTGGGAGGGCGCGCGCGACCTGGCCCTGCACACCTGCTTCCACGACGGCCGGATGGGCGAGGTCGCGCAGGCCGTGCTGGTGAAGCTGAGCGCCGGGATGACCGACGAGATCGCGGCCCGCCAGCTCGAGGTGTCGGTGCGCACCTACCGGCGGTACGTGGCCGAGATCATGCAGCGGCTCGGCGCCGAGTCGCGCTTCCAGGCGGGCGTCCGGGCCGCCTCCCTGGGCCTCGTGCCCGCCGGCTGACCGCCCGGCCGAGCGGGCCGGGAGGGCGCGCGGGCCGACGGGACCGTGCGGCGGCGGCGGGGACGCAGGCGGCATCGGGTCACTCGCCGACCCGGCGCGTCCCGCGGATTCCGGCGACCACCGCCACCGCGCCGAGCAGCGCGAGCAGCGTGGCCACCAGGAACGCCGACCGCACGCCGTGGGTGAACACCGCGTCGGGGCCGCCGTGCTCGCCCCGTCCGGCCAGGCCGAACGCGGTGACCAGGACGGACATCCCGATCGCGCCGCCGAGCTGCTGCGTCACCGTCACCAGCCCGGACGCGGCGCCGGTGTCGGCCGGGGCCACGCCCTCCAGCGCGAGCATCGTCAGCACCACGAAGGCGATGCCCATCCCGAGCCCGCCCAGCACCAGCGGGGCGACGATGCCGGTGAGGTAGCCGGTCTCCGAGGAGACCCTCGACAGCCACAGCATCCCGGCCGCGAGGGCCAGCGCGGCGCCGACCGTGGGCCACCGGCGGCCGAACCGCTCGACCAGCTTGGGCGCGACCCGGGTGGCGACCAGCATCGCGACGGCGATCGGGACGAACGCCAGCCCGGCGCGCAGCGCGCTGTAGCCGAGGATCTTCTGGAGGAACTGGGTGAGGAAGAAGAACATCCCCATCATGCTCCCGTTGATGCACATCCGGGCCAGGTAGGCGGTGGAGCGGCCCCGGTCGGCGAACAGCCGCAGCGGCGTGATCGGCTGCGCGGCCCGGGCCTCCGTCAGCGCGAACGCGGCGAGCAGCAGCACGGCGGCGGCGAGCGCGACCATGCCGCGGGGGTCGCTCCACCCGTCGGCGGCCACCTGGATCAGCGCGTACGCCAGGGCGGCGATGCCGAGGGTGGAGGTCAGCGCGCCGGCGCCGTCGAAGCGCCCGGTGTGGCGCGCGGTCTCCTTGATGTAGCGGGGCGCGGCCAGCAGGACGGCGATGCCGAGCGGGATGTTGATGAAGAAGACCCAGCGCCACGACAGCCACGAGGTGAACAGCCCGCCGACGATCATCCCGACCGCCCAGCCGATGCTGGAGACGGCGGCGTAGACGGCCAGCGCGCGGGTCCGCCGCTCCCCCTCGAACGTCCCGGCGACCAGGGCGAGCGCGGCCGGCGAGGCGAACGCGGCGGCGACGCCCTGCACCGTCCGCGCCACCAGCAGCAGCCACGGTTCGCCGGCGATCCCGCAGACCAGCGAGGCCACGGTGAAGACCGCGACGCCGCCGAGGAACACGGTGCGGCGGCCGAGGATGTCGCCGGCCCGGCCGCCGAGCAGCATCAGCCCGCCGAAGGCCAGCACGTAGGTGTTCATCACCCACGACAGCGAGGTGGCGCTGAAGTGCAGGCCGCTCTGGATCTGCGGCAGCGCGATGGTGACGACGGTGTTGTCGAGCACCATCATCAGCTGGCACGCCACGATCACGGTGAGCGTCACGCCCGAGTCGTACCGGCGGGGGGACGCGACCGTCCTCGGCTCCGCGGAGATGGAGTCTGTCATGATGGATTTCTCCCGGTCGGAACGGAGAGAGCGGGTGCGGCGAAGCTAAACGGGGACGGTCCCCGGTTAGCCGCCACGATACGGGGACGGTCCCCGGTTATGCAACGGCAGTGGAGGGCGAGGCCATGACCCGGCCGATGCGGGCGGACGCGCGGCGCAACTACGAGCGCCTCATCTCCACCGCGCGGGCCGCGTTCCTGGAGCACGGCACCGACGCCTCGCTCGACGACATCGCCAAGCGCGCGGGCGTCGGCTCGGGCACGCTCTACCGCCACTTCCCGACCCGCGACGACCTGCTGCACGCCGTGCTGGAGGACTGGATCGAGGGACTGCTCGGCCAGGCCCGCGACCTCGTCGAGAGCGACTCCCCCGCCGACGCGCTGGCCACCTGGCTGCGCACCTACCTGGCCGGGGTCTCCACCCAGAAGGGCACCTCGACCGTGCTCATCGGCGTCATGTCCTCACCGTGGGGCGCCACCAGCCTCGGCGGCTCCTCGGCGGCGATCTGCGAGGCCACCGAGCGGCTGCTCACCCGGGCCCAGGCCACCGGCCGCGTCCGCCCCGACGTCGACGCGCGCGACGTGGTCCGGATCGCCAACGCGGTCGGGATCGCCGCCGAGCGCACGGCCGCGCCCGCCGAGAACGCCTCCCGGATGCTGTCGGTCTTCCTCGACGGCCTGCGCCACGCCCCCGGCCCGGACGACCCCCCGCTCTGACCCGCCCCCGGGATCGGTGCTGTCAGCTTCCTGTCACGTCGGCGCCGGAGCCGCGACGCGTGCTTAACGTGATCGTCGGCACCGCCACGACGCGACCTGGGAGGCCCGATCACCCATGGGCAGGCGACCCCCCGTCCCGCTCGCCGCGGGCGTCGGCGTGGGCCTCGGCCTGGCGCTCGCCGCGACCGGCTGCGGCGTGGACGCCTTCGCCGGGCCGCGGTCCGGCGGTCCCGGCACGCTGACCTTCGCGGTCAACGCCGAGCCGTCGACCTGCCTGGACCCGCACCAGGCCTCCACCGACACCGCCGCGCTGTTCACCCGCCCGGTGCTGGACTCGCTGGTGTCGATGGACGCGCGCGGCGCGATCCACCCGTGGCTGGCCCGGTCCTGGCGGGTCTCGGCCGACCAGCGGACCTACACCTTCGAGCTGCGCGGCGATGTGCGCTTCTCCGACGGGACCAGGTTCGACGCCGCCGCCGTGCGCGCCAACCTCGACCACGTGGCCGCGCCCGCGACCAAGTCGCAGCTCGCGATCGGGTTCCTCGGGCCGTACGCCGGGTCGACCGCGGTCGACGCCGACACCGTCCAGGTGCGGCTGCGCGAGCCGTACGCGCCGCTGCTGTCGGCCCTGTCGACCGCCTACCTCGGCATCGAGTCGCCCGCCTCGATCGCGCGGGGCCAGGACGGGCTGTGCACCAGGGTCGTCGGCACCGGCCCGTTCACCATGCGGCCCTACGTCGTCCAGCAGGGTGTGGACTACCGCCGCAACCCCGGCTACCGGTGGGCGCCGCCGACCGCCGCGCACCAGGGCCCGGCCCGGCTGTCCCGGCTGCGGATCCGGGTGATCCCCGAGGACTCGGTGCGCCTCGGCGGCCTCCAGAGCGGCCAGTTCGACGCCATCGCGAGCGTGCCGCCGGTGACGGTGCGGCGCGTCCGGGCCGACCCCCGGCTGGCGGTGCTGGCGCGGCAGTCGCCCGGCGGCAACTACGCCTACTACCCCAACACCTCCCGCGGCCCGTTCTCGGACGTGCGGGTGCGGCGGGCGTTCCGCGCCGGCATCGACTTCCCGACGATCGTGGAGCGGCTGTACTTCGGGGTCTTCCAGCCCGCCGCGAGCCCGCTGTCGCCCAGCACGGCGGGCTTCGACGGGTCGGTCCGGCCGCGGTACGACCCGGCCGAGGCGGCCCGGCTGCTGGACGAGGCGGGCTACACCGGACGCGACGCGCAGGGCTACCGAACCAAGGACGGGCGGACGCTCGCGCTGCGCTGGAACTTCATCAAGGCCGTCGCGCGGGAGCAGCGCGACGTCCTCGGCGCCCAGGTGCAGGCGGCGGCCCGCCGCGCCGGGTTCCGCCTGGACATCGACAACACCCCCGTGGGCGAGGCGATCCAGCATTTCAACAAGGGCGAGTACGACATGGGCGACACGAGCTGGCAGCGCGCCGACGCCGATATCCTGCGATCGCTGTTCAGCACCGCCACCATCGCGTCCCCCGGCGCGTACGGGATGAACTACCCGCGCTACTCCGCCCCCGAGACCGACCGGTGGCTCGAGGGCGCCCTGGCCGAGCCGGACCCGGCCGAGCGCGCCGCGCTCTACGCCCAGGTGCAGCGGAAGGTGACCGACGACGCCGCGGTGTTCCCCGTCTACGTGTTCAACTACGTGCTCGGGGTGCAGCGCAGCGTGCAGGGCGTCCAGTGGGAGCCGCAGGGGTTCCCGCTCTTCTACGACGCGTGGATCCGGTCATGAGGGCGCGGGCCGCGGGGGCGCGGCTCGGGCTCGCGGTGGTGGTGCTGTGGGGTGCGGTGACGGTCGGGTTCGCCGCGCTCCAGCTCATGGACGGCGGCACCCTCGACCTCATCCTCGGCACCTCGTCCCAGGCGACCCCCGAGGTGCGGCGGCAGATCATCGCCGACTACGGGCTGGACCGCTCCGTCCCCGAGCAGTACGCCACCTACCTGTGGCACGTGCTGCACGGCGACCTCGGGCGCTCCTACCAGCTCCGCGTCCCGGTGAGCGAGGCGATCGGCGACCAGCTCCCGGCCACGCTGGCGCTGACCTCCTGCGCGCTGGCCCTCGCGGTGGTGGTCGCGGTCGTGGTCGCCCTGCTCACCGCGCACCGCGCCCCCTGGCTGCGCGGCGGGTTCGCGGCGACCGAGACCGTCGCCCTGTCGGTGCCGCAGTTCTGGTTCGGCACCCTGCTGCTGATCGTCTTCTCGTTCACGCTGCGGCTGTTCCCGGCGGCGGGCGGGCTGGCGCTGCCCGCGGTCGCGCTCGCGGTGACCCCGGCCGGGATGCTCGCGCAGGTGCTGCGCAAGGGACTGGAGGACGCGCTGGACGAGCCGTTCGTGGTGACCGCGCGGGCGCGCGGGCTCGGCGACGGCGCGGTGCGGCTCCGGCACGCGCTCCGGCACGCGCTGCTGCCGGCGGTGACGCTCACCGGCTGGCTGATCGGCACCACGCTCGGCGGCGCCGTCGTGGTGGAGCAGGTCTTCTCCCGGCCCGGGATCGGGCGGCTGACGCTCACCGCCGTGACCAACAAGGACATGCCGGTGGTGATGGGCGTCGTGCTCGTCGCGGCCCTGGTGTACGTGACGTGCTCGCTGGCCGTGGACGTCCTGTACCGCCTGATCGATCCCCGGCTCCGGACGGAGGCCGCCGCATGACCGCCCTTCCTCCCCCGTCCCGGCGCCCGCGGGTGCGGGCGGGCCTGTGGCTCGGCGCGGCCGTGCTGGCCGCGCTGGTCCTGGTCGCGCTCGTGCCCAGTCTGCTCGCCCCGCACTCGCCGACCGAGGCCGATCCGCTGCGCACGCTGCTGCCGCCGGGCGCGCACCACCCGCTCGGCACCGACCAGAACGGCCGCGACGTGCTCAGCCGGATGGTGCACGGGGCCCGGCCGTCGCTGCTCAGCGGCCTCGGCGCGTCCGGGCTCGCGCTGCTCGGCGGCACCGCGCTCGGGCTGCTGGCGGCGCGCGGCGGACGGGTCGCCGACCAGGTCGTCACCCGGGGGCTGGACGTGTTCATGGCGATCCCCGGCCTGCTGCTGGCGCTGCTGGTGATCGCCGTCGCCGGGCCCGGCACGCTCAACGTGGTCCTCGCCGTCGCGGTGCTGACCATGCCGGTGTACGCCCGCATCGTCCGCGCGCAGATCCTCCAGATCAGCCGCTCGGGATACGTGGAGGGCGCGGTGACGCTGGGGGTGCGCCCGGCGGCCATCGTGTGGCGGCACGTGCTGCCGAACGCGCTGGGCCCGGTGCTGGTGCTGGCCACGCTGGGGGTCGGGTCGGCGATCGGGGCCGGTTCGACGCTGAGCTTCCTCGGCCTCGGGCCGCGCCCGCCCGCGCCGGAGTGGGGCGCGATGCTCGCCGACAGCCGCGGCTACTACGCGGTCGCGTGGTGGACGGCGGTCTTCCCCGGCGTCGCCATCACCGGCAGCGTGCTGGCGATCACCGTCGTGGGCCGGCATCTCCAGCGCCGGGTGGAAGGGAGGCGGGTGCCATGACCGGGCCCCTGGTGGAGGCGCGCGGCCTGCGGATCGGCTTCGGCGCCGAGCGGGCCGTGCGGGAGGTGTCGTTCCGGATCGAGCCGGGCGAGTGCGTGGCGTTCGTCGGCGAGTCGGGGTCGGGCAAGAGCGTGACCGCGCGGAGCCTGGTCGGGCTGGCCGGGCCCGGGGCCGACGTGCGGGCCGAGCGGCTGGTCGTCGGCGGGACGGACGTGCGGCGGCTGCCCGAGCGGCGGTGGCGGTCGATCCGCGGCGGCGTGGTCGGGCTGGTGCTCCAGGACGCGCTGGTCTCCCTGGACCCGCTGCGGCCCGTCGGCGCCGAGATCGCCGAGACGCTGCGGCGGCACCGCGCCGCGCCGCGCGGGCGGGTGCGCGAGCGCACGATCGAGCTGCTGGCGACCGTCGGCGTCCCCGAACCCGGGCTGCGCGCGCGGCAGCGCCCGCACCAGCTCTCGGGCGGGCTGCGGCAGCGCGCGCTGATCGCCTCGGCGATCGCCGCGGACCCGGCGCTGCTCATCGCCGACGAGCCCACCACCGCGCTGGACGTGACCGTCCAGGCGCAGATCCTGGACCTGCTCGCCGAGCGCAAGCGGGCGGGCACCGCGCTGCTGCTGATCAGCCACGACCTCGCGGTGGTGGCGCGGCTCGCCGACCGGGTGCACGTCATGAAGGACGGCGCGTTCGTCGAGGAGGGACCGGTCCGGGAGGTGCTGCGCGCGCCGCGGCACCCGTACACGCGGACGCTGCTGGCGGCGATCCCGTCCGAGCGCACCCGCGGCTCCCGCCTCACCGTGACCGCCGAGCCCGGCCCCGCCGCCGCGTCCGCCCCCGGTCCTGCGCCGGGCCGGGAGGCCGCGCGGAAGGTGGTGGTCGAGGCGGACGGGCTGGTCAAGGCGTTCGGCGACCGCCGGGCGGTGGACGAGGTGTCCTTCCGGCTGCACGCGGGCGAGACGCTCGGGATCGTCGGGGAGTCGGGATCGGGCAAGACCACCGTGGCGCGGCTCGTCCTCGGCCTGGTGCCGCCGGACGGCGGCGAGGTCCGGCTGGACGGGGCGCCGTGGAGCGCGCTCTCCGAAAGCGGTCGGCGGCCCCGGCGGCGGGAGATCCAGCTCGTGCACCAGGATCCGCTCAGCTCGTTCGACCCCCGGCTGACGGTGCGGCGGCTGCTCGACGAGGCGCTGCGCGACGGCGGGCCGTCGCGGGCGACGCTGCTCGATCAGGTGGGGCTCTCCCCGGCGCTGCTGGACCGGCGGCCCAGGGAGCTGTCCGGCGGGCAGCGGCAGCGGCTGGCGATCGCCCGCGCGCTCGCGCCGTCCCCGCGGGTGCTGGTCTGCGACGAGCCGGTCTCGGCGCTGGACGTGTCGGTGCAGGCGCAGGTGCTGGACCTGCTCGCCGACCTCCAGGCCCGTCTCGGGGTGGCGTACCTGTTCGTCTCGCACCACCTGGGAGTGGTCCACCACCTGAGCGACCGGGTGCTGGTGATGCGCGGCGGACGGGTGGTGGAGGCGGGCCCGGTGGGACGCGTCCTGACCAGGCCGGCCACCGCCTACACCCGCGAGCTGGTCGCGGCTATCCCCCGGCTGGACGGGGCGGACGCCGGCGAGCCGGTGGCGTGACCGTGGAACCGCTGCGGATCGTGGTGGTCGGCGCCGGGCCCGGCGGCACCGTGATGGCCGGGCGGCTGGCCGCCAACGCGCCGGACCTGGTCGGCGACCGTCCGCTGGAGCTGCACCTGGTCGACCCGTACCCGCCGGGCGGCGGCCGGGTGTGGCGGCGGGAGCAGTCCCGGCTGCTGTGGATGAACTCCCAGGCCCGCGAGATCACCATGTTCACCGACGACACCGTCCGGATGGAGGGGCCGGTGCGGCCCGGGCCGTCCATCGTGGAGTGGGGTGCGACCCGGGGCCGGCCGATGGACCCGGCGCACTTCCCGTCCCGGCGGGAGCAGAACGCCTACCTGGGGTGGTGCTTCGAGCAGGTCGCCGAGACCGCCCCGGCGAACGTCCGGGTGCGGGTGCACCGGGCGACCGCCGTCGACCTCACCGAGTCCGGCGACCGGCAGTTCGTCCGGCTGGCCGGCAGGGGCGCGGGGGCGGGGGCGGTTCTGGCGGCGGACGCGGTGCTGCTCGTCCAGGGGTCGCTGCACACCGAGCCCGACCCCGCGCAGCGCGGGCTCGCCGCGTACGCGGGCGAGCACGGGCTGATGTACGTGCCGCCGCACTACGCGGCCGACGCGGACCTGGACGCGGTGCCGGCGGGCGAGCCGGTCGTCATGCGCGGCATGGGCCTGACGTTCGTCGACGACATGGCGCTGCTGGCCGAGGGGCGCGGCGGCCGGTTCGAGCCCGGTCCGGGCGGCGCGCTCACCTACCGGCCGTCCGGCCGCGAGCCGGTCATGTACCCGGGGTCGCGGCGCGGCGTCCCGTACCTGTCCAAGATCACCTATGCGCGGGACGGCGTGCCGCGCCCCGCGCCCCGCTACCTGACGCCCGGGACGGCCGAGGCCCTGTACGCGCGGTCCGGACCGCTCGACCTCGAACGGGACCTGTGGCCCCTGGCCGCCAAGGAGCTGGGGCACTTCTACTACCACCGGCTGTTCACCGCGCACCCCGAGCGGACGTCGCGGAGCTGGGCCTCGTTCCTGGCCGCCTACGACGGACTCGTCTGGGACGGCCCGGAACGGGCGGCGCTGGTGGCCGCCTCGGTCCCCGGCGAGGGCGACCGGCTGGACGTCCGGGCGCTGCTCGACCCCGCGTCCGGCCTGCGGTTCGGCGCGTCCGGGGGCGCGCCCGAGGAGCTGCGGCGGTGGCTGCGCGGCTATATCGCGGGCAACGCGGCCAGGCACTCCGACCCGTCCCACAGCGCCGACCTCGCCCTGCTCGACGGGCTGCTGACGGTGTTCGGGGTGATCCTCGGCCTGATCGACCGCGGCCTGCTGTCGGCGCGCTCGCACGCTGAGGAGCTGTTCGAGTGGTTCCAGAGCGTGTTCAGCTACTGCACCAGCGGCCCGCCGCCGCGGCGGCTGCGGGAGCTGGAGGCGCTGTCGCGCGCCGGGATCGTCCGGTTCATGGGGCCTGGGCTGAGGGTGGAGGCGCGCGACGGCGTGTTCGCCGCGTCCGGCACCCATGTGCCCGAGCCCGTGCGCGCGCGGGTGCTGATCGATTCCCGGCAGCCGTCGGCGAGCCTCGCGCGCGTCCGCGACCCGCTGCTGCGCGGGCTGTACGAGCGGGGCGAGGCCACCGCCGAGACCCTCGTCGGCGCGGACGGGACGCCTTACCCGCTGGGCCGGCTCGCGGTGCGCGGCCACCGGCTGGTGGACGCGCGCGGGCGGGCCCATCCGCGCCGGTACGCGCTGGGCGCGCGGGTGGGCCAGGGCCTGCTGATGGCGGGGTTCAACCGGCCGCGCGCGAACGGCTCGTCCTTCCGCACCGCCGATGCGCTGGCCCGGACGATCCTCACCGGCCTGCGCCGATGACCTTCTCGAAGCACGCCGAGTAGCTCAGCCGGTCGTAGGGCGGGAAGACGGGGATCGGGGTGTAGCCGGCCCGCTCGTAGAGCCGCACGGCCTCCGGCTGCCGGTCGCCCGTCTGGAGGACGATCCGCGCCGCGCCGAGGTCGCGGGCCGCCTCGTCCGCCGCCGCCAGCAGGGCCGACGACACGCCGTGGCCGCGGTGCCCGGGGACCACGTACATCCGCTTGAGCTCCAGGTCGGGGCCGGTCCAACGCAGCGCGAGGTGCCCGACGGGGAGGCCGCCCGGGGTGAACGCGACGCCGGTGTAGGCGACGTCGCCGTCCGCCGGGTCGGGGTCCAGCGGACGGCCCGGGACGGACGGGAGCCGGTCGGCGTAGCGTTCCCTCAGCTCGGTGATCAGCCGAGCCCGGAGCCGGGCGGCGGCCGGATGGTCCCAGGCCACGGCCCGCACGACCGCGCCCATCAGGCCGCCGCCCGGCCGGCCGGGCGCGCGAGCCCGAGGCGCCCGCGCAGGGTCGCCGCCCCGTAGGCGGTCCGGAACGCCCCGCGGCGGCGCAGCTCGGGCAGGACGTGGCCGGTGATCGCCGTCAGGTCGTCCGGGAGGACGCCGGGACGCAGCCGGAACCCGTCCAGCCCGGCGTCCCGCCAGTCGAGCATCAGGTCGGCGAGTTCTCCGGGCGTGCCGGTGAAGACCGCCGCGTCGGACGGGCACGGCGCGCCGAGCAGAGCGTCCAGGCGGGCCTTGCGGGCGGCGTCGAGGAACACGACCAGGTCGCCGTAGACGCGCAGGGGGGCGCCGGTCCGGCCCTCGGCGGCCTCGGCCGCGCGGACCTGCCCGACGATGCTGCGCGCCTGCTCCCGGTCGTGCGGGGTGACCATGACGAGGTCGGCGCCGCGCGCGGCGAACCGGTACGGGAGCGGCGCGTGCGCGAGCGCGATGACCGGCGGCTGACCCTGCGGTGACACCGGCGGGCGCTCGCGCCAGAGGCGGCGGACCTCGCGGGCGGCGCCGGCGGCCTGTTCCAGCAGCGGGCCGAGGCCCGCGGTGCCGTCCAGCTCGCCGGGCCGCAGCGCCCGCGCGGGCTCGGCGCCGAAGCCGGGCGCCTCGGCGCGCCGTCCGGCCTGGACGCGCCATCCGGTGCGGCCCCGGCCGAGCCGGTCGAGGGTGCCGAGCGCGGAGGCGATCCGGGCCGGCTCGGTGTACAGGGTGGTCACGGTCGGGACGATCCCGATCCGGGACGTCGCCGCCAGCAGGCGCGCGGCCACCAGCGCCATGTCGGGACGGCCCCGCACCGGGCCGTTCCCGTCCGTGCCGGGTTGCAGGACGAGGGCGTCCTCAAGGGTCAGGAAGTCGGCCAGGCCGCGTTCGGCCTCGGCGGCGAGCGCGGTCCAGTGGGAGGGGGCGAACGGTCCGGGCGGGGCGGCGGCCGGGTCGCGCCAGGCGGCGGGGTGCCATCCGCAGCCGTCCAGCGCCAGGGCGACATGCAGGTGATCGCTCACCCGACCAGCCTAACCAGATGGTCCTATGTCGCACCTTGGCCGGATCTGGACCTCTTGTCCGTCAACCAAGCGTGCGCTAGGTTGGCTCGCGATGGACCACCCGCGCCCCGCCCCGACGCCGAGCCCGCTGACCGCGCCCTACTGGGACGCCTGCGCGCGCGGCGAGATGGCACTGCAACGCTGCACCGGATGCGCCCGGTTCGTGCACGTCCCCGAACCGGTCTGCCCGTTCTGCGGCGGCACGGACCTGCGGTACGAGACGGTCGGCCCGCGCGGCGTCGTGCACACCTTCAGCGTCGTCCACCGGACGTTCCTCCCCGGCTTCACGCCGCCCTACGTCATCGCCTGGGTGGACCTGCCGGAGGGCGCGCGCGTCTTCGGCGACGTGATCGGCTGCCCGCCCGGCGACGTCCGGATCGGGATGCCGGTGGAGCTCCACATCACCGACACCGAGGGCTTCGGCCCGATGCCGCACTGGAGGCCCGCACCATGACCCGAATCGGCAACGTCCTCTACCCGGCCAAGGACGTGGAGCAGGCCGTCCGCTTCTACCGCGACGCGCTCGGGCTGCCGCTGAAGTTCCAGGACGGCGGCCGGTTCGCGGCGCTCGACGGCGGCGGCACCACGTTCGCGATCGCCGGGCCCGAGGAGGACGTGACCGGCGGCGAGCCCGCCATCTCGTTCAAGGTCGACGACGTCGCCGCGATGACCGCGACGCTCACCGCGGCCGGCGCGCGGCTGATCCGCGGCCCCGAGGAGGGCCCGCACGAGATCCGCGCCGTGCTCCGCGACCCCGCCGGCAACCCGTTCGTGCTCTACGCGAGCCGGTAGCCCCCACCCCCTGCCCGCACCACGCCCCCCGCCCCAACCCCCACCCCCGTCGGAGCAGAAGGAGCCGAGCCGTGGCGCGAGAGAACAGCCCGTTCAGCAACTACGCCTACGCGATCCTCACCGCGAACGCGCTGCGCACGCCAGACAAGGTGGCGCTGACCTACTGCGGCGACCAGAGCTTCACCTACGACCAGCTCAACCGGAAGGTCAACCGGGTCGCGCACGCACTGCTCGCGGCCGGGGTCGCGCCGGGCGACCGGGTGGCCTCGCTGATGAACGAGACGCTGCACGTCGCCGAGGTCTACCTCGCGCAGATGAAGATCGGCTCGACCGTCGCCGCGCTCAACCCCTACTGGCCGGCCGACACGCTGCGGCAGGTCGTCGAGCACTCCGAGTGCACCGCGTTCGTCTACGACGAGACGGTCGCGGCGCTGGTCGAGGCGATCCGGCCCGAGCTGCCGAACGTGAAGCTGTGGCTGCGGGTCGGCGGCGGCTCCGGCGACACCGTCGACGTCGACGCGCTCGCCGAGGGCGCGAGCGAGGCCGAGCCGCCGCTCGGCGGGTTCGGCGATGACCTGCTCGCGCTCTTCTACACCTCGGGCACGACCGGGCTGCCGAAGGCGGTCATGCACACCCACTTCGGTTCGCTCTCGCTGGCGCAGATGTGGCTGGACGTGGACCGGGACCGCGCGTCGGTGATGGGCACCGGCGCGATCATCTGGGGCATCGGCTTCCCCGCCCTGGTCGGCCCCTCGTTCTACGCCGGGATGACGCTCGTCCTGGAGCAGGACTGGGGGCCGGCCAACTTCCTCAAGGTCGTGCCGAGGGAGCGGGTCACCCACGTCAGCCTGATCCCGAGCTTCTTCGCCGCCCTGCTCGGCTCCGACGAGCACCGGGACGCCGACCTGTCGTCGCTCAAGGCGATCGTCCTCGGCGGCGAGCCGCTGCTCCCCGGGCTGCGCGAGCGGATCATGCAGCGGATCCCGGGCGCGGCGATCTACAGCTACTACGGGCAGACCGAGGCGCCCTACACCTGCTTCGGCCGGCAGGACGACGGCAGCCAGGACATCGCGTCGGTCGGCCAGGCACGGATGTCGTGCGCGGTGCGGATCACCGACCCGAACGGCGTCCGCGTCGTCGGCGAGGTCGGCGAGATCAACCTCAACGGGCCGAGCGTGATGGCCGGCTACGACAAGCAGCCGGACAAGACCGCCGAGGTGCTGCGCGACGGCTGGTACGTGGGCGGCGACCTCGGCCGCATGGACGAGGCCGGGTTCGTGTACGTGCTCGGCCGCCGCGAGGACTCCATCCTCAAGGGCGGGCAGTGGTCGCAGCCGGTGCAGATCGAGGAGGCCGTGACCGGGGTCGAGGGCGTCGCGGAGGCCGGGGTGGTCGGGGTCCCCGCGCACCCCGAGGGCAAGGACGCGGTCGAGCAGAGGATCCTCGCGGCGGTGGTGGCGCGCGCCGGCGCCTCCCTCGACGGGGAGGCCGTCAGGGCGGCCCTCGCCGAACGGCTCCCCGCGCACCAGGTCCCGGACGTGGTCGTGGTGACCGATGAGCTGCCGCACACCCAGGACGCGTCCGGCGGCCCCGGCAAGCTGCTGCGCCGCGGCATCCGCGACGCCTACGCCGACCGCGTGTGACCTGCCCCTTCTTCCGAGGACGTCGATGAGCCCCCTCCCTGAGCATGTCGTCAAAGCGTGGATCTCCGGGTTCGGGGTCGGCGTGCCGCGAGGCGCGACCGCCCCCGCCCCGGAGGCGCTCGAAGCCGCCGCGCAGGACCTGGCCCCGCCGCTCGTGGTGAAGGCGTACGGCCCGGGGCTGCTGCACAAGAGCGACGCCGGGGCCGTCCGGCTCGGGCTCGGCTCGGCCCGCGCCGCCGCCGGCGCGGCGGCCGAGATGCTGGACGCCCTCACCGCGGCCGGGATCGAGCCCGCGGGCTTCCTGGTCGAGGAGCAGTCGGCGGCGGGCGTCGAGGTCATCGTGGGCGCCGTCCGCGACCCCGCGTTCGGCCCGGTGCTGCTCGCCGGGCTCGGCGGGGTGTGGACCGAGGTGCTGCGCGACACGGCGCTGCGGCTGTGCCCGGTCACCGAGTCCGACGCCCGCGCCATGCTGGAGGAGCTGCGCGGCCGGGCCCTGCTGGACGGCCTCCGGGGCCGGCCCGCGGTCGACATCGAGGCCCTGGTCGAGGTGCTGCTCGCGGTCGGCGGCGCGGGCGGAGTCGCCGAGACGCTCGGCGACCGGCTCACCGAGTTCGAGCTCAACCCGGTGATCTGCGGCCCGGACGGCGCGGTGGCCGTCGACGCCCGCCTCATCACCTCCGTCCCGGTGGACCCGACCGCCATCGCGCCCGCCCCCGCGCCGCCCGCGGGCCCGCCCGCGGCGGGCGACTTCGCGCGGCTGTTCGCGCCGCGCGGCATCGCGGTCGTCGGGGCGTCCACCAAGAAGCCCAACTTCGGGAACATGTTCCTCGGCTTCTACCAGGCCGCCGGATTCAAGGGCCGCCTGGTCGCCGTCCACCCCACCGCGAGCGAGATCGACGGCGTGCCCTGCGCGCCCTCGCTCGCCGAGGCGGGCCCGGACGTCGACTACGCACTCGTCGCCGTCCCCGCCGCCCGCTGCCCGGAGGTGGTGCGGGAGGCGGCCGGGATCCCGTTCGTCCAGGTGATGAGCGGCGGGTTCCGCGAGATGGGCCGTCCCGAGCTGGAGGACGAGCTGCTCGCCGCCGCGCGCGAGGCCGGCGTGCGGCTGCTCGGCCCCAACTGCATGGGCGTCTACGCCCCCGCCGGCGGCCAGACCTTCCTCGGCGGCATCCCCGGGCGGCCCGGCGGGATCTCGGTGGTCTCGCAGAGCGGCGGCCTGGCCGGCGAGGTCGTCAAGGTCGGCGAGCGGCGCGGCCTGGCCTTCGCCAAGGTCGCCACCGTCGGCAACAGCGCCGACGTCACCCCCGCCGACCTGCTCGGCCACCTCGCTGCCGACGACACGACCAGTGCCATCGGCCTCTACCTGGAGGACCCGCGCGACGGGCGCGGCCTGTTCGAGGCGCTGCGCGGCGTGGCCAAACCGGTCGTCGCGCTCATCGGCGGGCGCAGCGGCCAGGGCCGCGCCGCCGCCGCCTCGCACACCGGCGGCATGGTCGGCGACGCCCGGATCTGGTCGGCGCTCGCCGCGCAGGCCGGGATCACCCTGGTCACCGGCCAGGACGACCTGATCGGCGTGCTCGACGCGTTCGACCTGCACGGCGCCCGCGCCGCGCCCGGCAGCCCCGAGATCCTGGTGATCGGGCCGAGCGGCGGCGCCAGCGTCCTGGCCGCCGACGTCTTCGACGGCGCCGGGCTCGACCTGGCCGCACTGCCGGACCCGGCCCGCGACGCGCTGCGCGCGCTCGGCCTCGGCGCGGGCAGCTCGCTCGCCAACCCGCTGGAGGTCCCGGTCGGCCCGCGCGCCGACCCCGGCCTGGTCGGGCGGGCCGTGACCGCGATCCTGGCCGAACGCCGGTTCGCCGACGTCATCGCGCACGTCAACGCGCAGAGCTTCTTCACCTTCGGGACCAGCGCCGACCCGCTGCTGGCCTACACCCGCGGCGTCGGCGCGCTCCAGGCGGAGCTGCCCGGCACCCGGATCACCCTGGTGCTCCGGAACGCCGAGTGCGCCCCGCCCGGAGTGGAGGACGCCGTACGGGAGATCGCGCGGGAAGCCCGGATCCCGGTGTACCGCACCATGGAGGCCGCCGCCGTGGCGGTGGCAGCCGTGAAGAACCACGCGTCGAGGAGCGTTCATGGGACAGCTTGACGGCAAGGTCGCACTGATCACCGGAGGTGCGCGCGGCATGGGCAAGGCCCATGTGCGGCGCTTCGTGGCCGAGGGCGCCAGCGTCGTCTTCGGCGACGTCCTGGAGGAGGAGGGCGGCAAGCTCGCCGCCGAGCTCGGCGACGCCGTCCGCTACGTGCGGATGGACGTCACCGAGCCGGCCGACTGGGAGACGGCGGTCGGCACCGCCGTGGAGGCGTTCGGCGCGCTGCACGTGCTGGTCAACAACGCCGGGATCATGCGGCACAAGACGATCGAGGAGATGCCGGTCGCCGAGTTCCGGCAGGTCCTGGACGTCAACCTGCTCGGCCAGTGGCTCGGGATCAAGTCGGTGACCGCGGCGCTGCGCGAGGCGGGCGGCGGCTCGATCGTCAACGTCTCCTCCACCGAGGGGTTCATCGGCGCCGCCGGCCTGGCCGCCTACAGCGCCAGCAAGTTCGGGGTGCGCGGGCTGACCAAGGCCGCCGCGCGCGAGCTCGGGCAGCACGCCATCCGGGTCAACTCCATCCACCCGGGCGGCATCATCACCTCGATGTCGATGCAGGACGACGTCGTCCAGGCGACCGCCGACCGCGCCGACGCCCTCATCGAGGGCCTCCCGCTGCGCCGCCTCGGCAGCACCCGCGAGGTCACCGGCCTGGTCGTCTACCTGGCCTCCGACGACTCCAGCTACTGCACGGGCAGCGAGGTGCTGGTCGACGGCGGCCTGGTCACCGGCTCGGGCTACTGACGCGGAGGGCGGGCCGCCGGCGCCGGATGGACCCCCGCGCCGGCGGCCCGCCGGTCAGCCGGGCCGCAGCGCGGCCCACCCCTCGACCGCCTCGAGCTGCGCGGCCAGGGAGATCAGCGTGGCCTCGTCCGAGTCGTGCCCGAGCAGCTGCGCGCCGATCGGCAGCCCGGACCGGCTGAACCCGGCGGGCACGTTCACCCCCGGCCACCCGAGGACGTTCCACGTCCACGCGTAGGGGCAGGCCGCGGCCACGCCCGACTGCGTCCGCTGGTAACCGGCCCCCTCGAACGCGCCGACCTTCAAGGGCAACTGCGCCGTGGTGGGCGTCAGCACCACGTCGGCGATCTGGAAGATCCGTCCGACCCGCTTCCGCAGCCCCGGATCCATCCGCCTGGCCAGCGGCAGCAGCCGCTTGCCGACCAGCCGCCCGATCCGCGCCTCCACCTCGGTGCGCCGCTCCGGACGGGGGCTCGGCAGCGAGTCCAACCAGTCGGCCACGCCCGCCGTGCCGCGCGGGACGAGCCCGAGCGCGACCAGCCCGTAGTCCGGATCCGCCGGGAACACCTTGTGCCCCAGCGACGTCAGCCGCCGCGCCAGCCGCTCGACCGCCGTCCGGATCTGCGGATCGAGCCTCCCGCTCACCCCGAAGGCGGTCGTGAACGACACCGCGATCCGCAGCCGCCCCGGCTCCCGCCGCGCCGCCTCCGCGAACGGCGTGACGGGCGGATCGAGCCGGTAGGCGTCCTCGGGATGGCTCCCGGTCAGCACGTCCAGGAGCAGCGCGGCGTCCCCGACGTTCCGCGCCAGCGGCCCCCACACCGTGATCCCGTTGAACGGGTCGCGCTGCGGGAACCCCGAGACCCGTCCCCGCTGCGGCTTGATCCCGACCAGGCCCGTCCACGCCGCCGGGATGCGCACCGAGCCCGCCCCGTCCGACCCGACCGCCGCCGCGACCATACCCGCCGCGACCGCCGCCGCCGACCCGCCCGACGACCCGCCCGGCGTGTACGCGGGATTCCACGGATTGCGCGCCCATCCGTACTCCGGCGACTCGCTGAACGGCCACAGCCCCAGCTCGCAGGTGGTCGTCTTCCCCACGATGACCGCCCCGGCCGCCCGCAGCCGGCGCACCAGCTCGGCGTCCCGCGCCACCGGACGGTGCTCGCCGGCCACCGCGAACGGCGTCGTCTCCCCGGCCAGGTCGGTGTCGTCCTTGATCGCCACCGGCACGCCCAGCAGCGGCAGCCGCTCGTCCTCGGCCAGCCGCTTGTCGGCTTGGACGGCCTCGGCCAGCGCCGCCTCCGCCCGCACCACCCGGAAGGCCCCGAGCGAGGCGCCCTCCGCGATCCGCGCCAGCGACCCCTCGACCAGCTCCCTGGACGACACCTCCCCCCGCGCCAGCAGCCCGGCCTGCTCCGCGAGCCCCAGATCCACTCGGACCACCCCTATCGTTCGTTCGAACGAACGATAGAGCAACCGGCCGGAATAGGGAACACTGGAGCACGATGAACCCAGCACGCGACCGGATCCTGCACGCCGCCCTCCGCCTGATCGGCGAGCAGGGCATCGGCGCCGTGACCAACCGCGCCGTCGCCCGCGCGGCCGGCGTCTCGCTCGGCTCGCTCACCTACCACTTCCCGAGCCAGAGCGCCCTGCTCCGCGAGGCCCTCCAGAACTTCGTCGACGCCGAGATCGCCCGCGTCACCGCGCACGTCACCGAGCTCCGCAGCGCCGACCTCGACCCCGACCGGCTGGCCGACGAGGTCGAGAAGGCCATCGCCCGCTTCGCGCACGGCCCCGAGCAGATCGCCAACCTCGAACTGCACCTGCACGCCGCCCGCGACCCCGAGGTCCGCGCCACCTCCGTCCAGTCGGTCGACGCCTACGACCGCCTCGCGACCGCCGTCCTCACCGCGCTCGGCATCCCCGACCCCGAGACCAACGCCCCCGCCGTCGTCGCGATGCTCTACGGCCTGGCCGTCCGCCGCCTCGCCACCGGCGACACCTCCGCCGCCGGCACCGCCGACGCCGTCCGCCTCCTCCTCCGCGGCGCCCTCCCCCGACCGGCTCCCGGCCCGACGGCGGCGTAACGGGGCCGAACGCCCCCTCAAGAGGTCGGCCGGTCGCCCCCGCCGCGGACGACGCCGAGCTCGAAGTCGCCGTCGTAGAGTTCGTGCCCGGTCTTGACCGCGGTCTCCACGGCCTCCACGCCGCGCTCGCCGCGCAGGATCAGCGGATCGCGGCGCAGGTCGCGCATCAGGGCTACGCACATGCCCAGCATCACCAGCATGAACGGGACGGCGACCAGGATGGTGAGGTTCTGGAGACCGGTGAGCGCGCTGTCACCGCCGCCGCCGATCAGCAGCATGATGGCCCCGACCGCGCCGGTCAGGACGCCCCAGACGACCACCACGCCGCGGCGCGGCTCCAGGGTGCCGTGCTGTGACAGGGTGCCCATCACGATCGAGGCGGCGTCGGCGCCGGACACGAAGAAGATGCCGACCAGGAGCATCACCAGGAGGGTGGCGACGCCCGCCAGCGGATACTCGTTCAGGACGGCGAACAGTTGGCCCTCCGGGGTCGCCTCCTTGGTGAGGCCGGCGCCGCCGGCCTCCAGGCTCGTCGCGGTGCCGCCGAAGACCGCGAACCAGACCAGGCTGACGGCGCTCGGCACCAGGATCACGCCGCCGACGAACTGCCGGATGGTCCGGCCACGGCTGATCCGGGCGATGAACATCCCGACGAAGGGGCTCCAGGAGATCCACCAGGCCCAGTAGAAGACGGTCCACTGCGCCAGCCAGGCGTCGATGTTGGCGCCCGCGGTGGCCTCGGTGCGCGCGACCATCTGAGGCAGCTCACCGATGAAGGAGCCAATGGAGGTGGGCAGCAGGTCCAGGATCTGGACGGTCGGGCCGAGCACGAAGACGAACAGCAGCAGTAACAGGGCCAGCACCATGTTGATGTTGGACAGCCACTGGATGCCACGGTCGATGCCCGAGACGGCCGAGGCGACGAAGGCGGCCGTCAGCACCGCGATGACCGTCACCAGCAGGCCGGTGCTGACCCCCGACAGCCAGCCGACCTCCTCGACGCCGCTGCCGATCTGGAGCGCGCCGAGGCCGAGCGAGGCGGCCGAGCCGAACAGGGTGGCGAAGATGGCCAGGATGTCGATGACCTTCCCGACCGCGCCGCGCGCGTGTCGCTCGCCGATGAGCGGGGTGAACACCGCGCTGATCGTCTGCCGCCGGCCGCGCCGGAAGCAGCTGTAGGCGATGGCGAGGCCGACCACCGCGTAGATCGACCACGGGTGCAGCGTCCAGTGGAAGAGCGTGGTCGCCATCGCGGTGCCGACCCGTTCCTGCGCCGGCGCGGTGGCCGGGTGGGTGCCAGGCGGCGGGTCGGCGAAGTGGGCGAGCGGCTCGTTCACCCCGTAGAACATCAGCCCGATGCCCATCCCGGCGCTGAACATCATCGCGACCCAGGAGACGGTGCGGAACTCCGGCTCCTCACCCTCGGTCCCGAGGGTGATCCGCCCGTAGCGGCTGAAGGCCAACCACAGCGCGAAGACCACGAAGCCGGACGCGGCCAGCACGAACGCCCACCCGGCGTTGTGCATGGTGCCGCGCAGCATGGAGGTGGACACGTCCTCGAGCGAGTCGGTGGCGACGCCGCCCCATACGATGAACGCCAGGATCAGCACGGCCGTGACGCCGAACACGACGAAGTCGGTACGGGGCGGCGGCGCGGCTGCCTCCAGCCCGCCCGGGGGTCGGTCGGGCGCGTCCGGCCGTGCGTGTTCGTCCGCCATGGTCCACGACCTACCCCGATCCGCGCCGAACGATCATTCCCGGGCGGACTCGCGGGGACGCGGACCGCCTGCTCAGGGGGTGCGCGAGCACCGGCGGCGGCAGAGGTCAAGGCCGTTCACCGGACGGCCGCGCCGTCCAGGCCATACTCGGCGGCGAACGCGGCGAGGCGCCCGGCGGCCTCGCGGGTGCGCCGCCACGGCCGGACGATCAGCCGGTCCACGCCGAGCCGCTCCCACTCGGCGACCTCGTCCGGCCCGGACAGCTCGTAGGCGTGCACGGTGACCTCGAACGGCTCGTCCGCGCGGCCCGCCTCCTCCCGCAGGGCGCGCAGCAGCTCCAGCCGCGGGCGGACCCGGTCCAGCGTCTGCGGCATGCTGATCCAGCCGTCGCACAGCCTCGCCGCCCGGCGCAGCGCCGCGCGGGACTCGCCGCCGGCCACGATCGGCAGGCGCGACTGCACCGGCTTGGGCTCGAACGCGACCTCGGGGAAGTCGAAGTGGTCGCCGTGGTGCTCGACCGCCTCCTCGGTCCACAGCCGCCGCGCGACCGCGATCGCCTCGTCGAGGCGGCGGCCCCGGGAGGCGAAGTCGACGCCGGCGGCGAGCCACTCCCCCTCGTACCAGCCCGCCCCGACGCCCGCGATGGCGCGCCCGCCGGAGACGTGGTCCAGGGTCGCGAAGGCGCGCGCGGCCACGAACGGGTGCCGCAGCCCGAACAGGTACACGGCGGTGCCGAGCCGGACCCGCCCGGTGACGGCGGCGAGCGCGCACAGGTAGGCGGGCGCGTCGAACAGGGGCGTCCCGGGCCGGATGCCCGGCTCCTCGGTCCCCGGGTACGTCGCGGTGGACAGGTCGGTCGCGAACACCAGGTGCTCGGGCAGCCACACCGACTCGAATCCGAGCCGGTCGGCGTCGACCGCCAGCTCCCGCCAGATCCCCGGGTGGACGAGCCCGAGCGGAACTCCGAACTTCACGTGGTCCTCCCGTCCGCCCGGTCGCGCCGCGCGTCCTCGGGGTCGCGTTCCTCGGGGAGGCCGTAGCCGCCGCCCCCGGACGTCTCGACCACCAGCGCCTCCCCCTCGGCGAGAGGCAGCCGGGTCGCCTTGGTGCCGAGCGGCTCGCGGACGCCGTCGGCCCGTTCGCGGTAGTAGCCGCCGGCGCGTCCGGGCCCGCCCCCGGCCGCGCCCGGCGGAGGCCGCAGCAGCCGGTCGCCGCGGGTGTCGACCCGCGCGTCCTCCAGCATGCGGATCACGGTGCGGGTGCCGAGCCCGCCGCGCCGCCGTCCCCGCCCGCCCGAATCGGGGATCAGGGAGACCTCCTCGACCCGGACCGGGAGCCGCGCCTCGATCGGCTCGGCCTGCGGGATGATGTTGCGCCCGCCGCCGAACAGCGCGCCGGTCGCGTCCGGCCCGTCGCGGGCGTCGCGGGCGCCCATCCCGCCGAGGTCGAACGACATGTGCAGCCACGGCCGCCGCACCCCGCTGATGCTGAACGCCTGGAGGATCCCCGACGCCGCCACGCCCTGCCCTCCCGAGGGGAGACGACCCCCCGCACCCCCCGAGACCGCCTCGTCATGCCCGCCCGAGGGGGGACGACCCCCCGCACCCCCCGAGACCCCCTCGTCATGCCCTCCCGAGGGGGGACGACCCCCCGCCTCATCGTGGGCGCCGCCGCGGGTGAGGGCGGCGAAGATGGCCTCCTCGGCCGCCGCGACCGTGCCGAACCGGCCGCCGCCGGGGAACGGGGGCGTGCAGTGCACCAGGGTGCCGGGCGGCATCCGGACGTCGACGGGCGTGAAGCACCCCTCGTTCATCGGCAGGCTCGGGTCGACGAAGCAGCGCAGCGCGTACATCACGCCGCCGTGCGTCTGGGAGAACCCCGAGTTGACCGGCAGCGGGACCTGCTCGTCGGTGCCGGCGAAGTCGACCACGACGCCGCCCGAGCCGTCCACCGTGACCGCGACGCGGACGAGGTGCCCGTCGTCCAGGCGGTACTCGCCGCCGTGCGTGCCCCCGGGGAGCGCGGCGAGGCCGGCGCGCATGCGCCGCTCGGTGTGGGCGAGGTAGTCCTCGATCCCGGCCGCGAGACCGGCGGGGGTGTCGGCTTCGGCGATCTCCTCCAGCCGCCGCGCCGCCACGTTCGTCCCGGCGATGAGCGCCCGCAGGTCCCCGACGAGCTTGTCCGGCGTGCGGCTGTTGGCGGCCAGCACCCGGACGAGGTCGCCGGCGAGCCCGTCCGCGGTGGCGATGCGGACGGGCGGGAGCTGCACGCCCTCCAGGAAGATGTCGGTCGCGTCGGAGGCCATGCCGCCCGCAGACAGGCCGGACAGGTCCGCGACGTGGATGAGCGTCCCGGTGTAGTACGCGGGGGCGCCGCCCAGGAACACCGGGCGGAAGACCAGCAGGTCGTTGGCGTGGATGCCGCCCTGGTAGACGTCGTTGAGGACGAACACGTCGCCGGGCGCCATCGTCTCGGGCGGGTACGCCCTGAGCACGTACGGCAGGGCGCTGCGCAGGCTGGTGCACTGGATCAGCGCGGTCGACAGCGAGTGCGCCACCAGCCGGCCGCGCGCGTCGAGGATCGCGGCGGCGGCGTCGGCGCCCTCCACGATGAACGTCGAGTACGCCGACCGGACGACGACGATGCTCGCCTCCTCCGCCGCCACGCACAGCGCGTTGCGGAGGATCTCGGCGGTCAGGTCGGAAGGGGGGCCGGGGGCCGCCGGACGGGTCATGCCGCTCCTTCGAGAAGAAGTGCGCCCTCGGCGTCCACGGTGCCGTGCCAGCCGGGCGGGATGAGCAGCGAGCACTGCGGTTCGGTGACGACGCACGGGCCGACGAGGTCCTCCCCAACCGGGCAGCTCTCGCGGGTCCGCACCGGCACGTCGCGGAACTCCCCGTCCAGCCACATCCGCCGCGTCCCGGGCGGCCCGGCGGGCTGCGCGCGCCCGGGTCCCCGGGGCACGTCCGCGTAGGACGGCAGGACGACGCGGACGCGCGCGGTGGTGAACTCCACCGGGTCGCGCAGGTCGATGCCGTACGACTCGTGGTAGCGCTTGTAGAACTCCCCGGTGGCGCGCTGCACCGTCTCGGGGGTGACCGGCCCGGCGGGCAGGTCGACCGTGAACGCGTGCGCCTGCCCGATGAACCGCACCCCGACCGACCGGGTGGTCACCGCCCCGCCGTCCACCCCGAGGTCGGCCAGCGCCGCGCGTTCGAGGCCGTCCAGCATCCGGGTCAGCTCGCCGAGGGCGTCGCGGGCGGCCGAGCACGACACGAGCGCGGCGGCCGGGGCGAGGAACGTGCGGGCCCGCTCGATCGCGAGATCGGCGTGCAGCAGCCCGACCGCCGATCCCACCCCGGCCTGCGGCGGGACCAGGACCCGCGCGATGCCGAACCGCTCGGCCAGCCGCGCGGCGTGCGTGGGCGCGGCGCCGCCGAGCGCGACCAGGGTGAAGCCGCGCGGGTCGATGCCGCGCCGGACGGTCACCACGTGCACGGCCGCGCCCATCTGCGCGTTGGCGATGTCGTGGATCGCCGCCGCCGCGTCCACCGCGCCGACGCCGAGCGGGCCGGCGACGTGGTGTTCGATCGCGGCGCGGGCCAGGTCCGCCGACAGTCGGAACTCGCCGAAGCCGTCCGGGTCGAGGTAGCCGAGCACGAGGTCGGCGTCGGTGACGGTCGGGAGCTCTCCGCCGCGCCCGTAGCAGGCGGGTCCGGGGTCGGCGCCCGCCGAGCGCGGCCCGAGGCGGAGCGTCCCCGCGTCCACCCAGGCGATGGAGCCGCCGCCGGCGCCGACCTCGGCCAGGTCGATCGCGGGCACCTTGATCGGCACCCCGGTGCCGGGGCGGCGCCCGCCGAAGCTGCCCTTGCCGCCGACCTGGAACTCGTGCGTGATCCCCGGCCGGCCGCCGCGGACCAGCCCGGCCTTGGCGGTGGTGCCGCCCATGTCGAAGGAGATCAGGTCGGCCAGCCCGCGCCGCTCGCCCTGCCGGGCGGCGGCGATCACCCCGGCGGCCGGACCCGACTCGATGGTGTAGACGGCGCGGGACGCGGCCAGCTCGGCGGGCAGCACGCCGCCGGCCGACTCCATCACGTGCACCGGCGCGGTCACACCGAGGCCGCGCAGCCGCTCGCCGAGCCGGCGCAGGTAGGCGGCCATGACCGGGCCGACGTAGGCCGACATCAGCGTGGTGGTGGCCCGCTCGTACTCGCCGAGCTCGGGCCACACCGACGACGAGGTCACCACCGGGACGCCTGACGGGAGCCGGGCCGCGACGATCCCGGCGAGGCGGTCCTCGTGCTCGGCGTTGGCGTAGGAGTGCAGCAGGCAGATCGCGACGGCGGAGACGCCGAGTGCGGCGATCCCGTCCGCGACCCGGCCGGCGGCCTCCTCGTCCAGCGGGCGCAGCACCGTGCCGTCGGCGGCGATCCGTCCGGGCACGGTGAAGCAGTGGCCGGGCGGGACGGGCGG
Source organism: Spirillospora sp. NBC_01491 (assembly GCF_036227065.1). Lineage (GTDB taxonomy): Bacteria > Actinomycetota > Actinomycetes > Streptosporangiales > Streptosporangiaceae > Spirillospora > Spirillospora xylanilytica. The sequence goes on along the minus strand of NZ_CP109432.1, from coordinate 7,209,067 downwards.
GTCGGGCTGCTCGTAGGCCAGGTCGTACCGCTCCTCCTCCACCCGGGCCCGCCGCCCGAGCGCGAGCATCGACCCGAACCCCTCGGTGGTGACGAACGCGACGGGGACGCCGGTGCGTTCCAGGATCACGTTGGTGGCGAGGGTGGTGGCGTGCACGAACCGCCCGACGTCGCCCGGCGCCGTCCCGGACTCGGCCAGGACCTGCTCGACGCCGCGCAGCAGCCCGTCGGTCGGGTCGCCCGGGGTGGTGAGCGTCTTGGCGACCCGGACCCGGCCGTCGGCACCGGTGAGGACCACGTCGGTGAAGGTCCCGCCCACGTCGCTGGCGAGGGTGATGCTCATCCGGTCCTCCTCAGGGCAGGCGGGGAAGCGGGGTCCGCTCCAGCAGGTCGGCCCTCAGCCGGGCCCGGTGGAACCCGTCGCCGCCCCAGGCCGCGCGCAGCGCGAACACCCGGTTGAGCCAGAGCTGGAGGTCGAGCTCGCCCGTGTACCCGATCGCGCCGTGCACCTGGAGTGCGGTGCGGGCGGCGCGGTGCGCGGCGCGTCCCGCCGCGTTCTTGGCGGCCGACACGTCCCGGGACGCCGACGGCGCCTCGTGCGCGAGGGAGTAGGCGGCGCGGTGGACGAGCGGCGCGGCGAACTCCAGGCCGATCGCCACATCGGCGAGCTGGTGCTTGACCGCCTGGAACGAGCCGATGACCGTGCCGAACTGGCGCCGCTGCCCGGCGTATCCGACGGTCTCGTCCCGCAGCCGCCGGCCGAGCCCGAGGAGCTGGGCGGCGGTGGCGACCGCGGCCCGGTCGAACGCGGCGGGCGCGTCGGCGGTGGCGGTCAGGCCGTCGGTGAACAGCCGCCGCGTCGCGTCCACGGAGCCGTGGGCGGTCAGCGTGACGTCCTCCTTCGGGACGGCGGTCGAGCCCGCCACGATCACGTCGGCGAGGTCGGCGTCCGGGAGGTAGGGGGTGTCCGCGGGACGCGCCGACACCACCAGCGTCCCGTCCGCGATCGACGCCAGCCGCCCGGACGGGACCGACAGCGGCCCGACGACCGCCGTCTCGACCAGCGGGCCGGGCACCGCGGACCAGCCGGTCTCCTCGTAGGCCAGGACGGTGTCGAGCGGGGTCAGGCCGAGCCCGCCGTGCTGCTCCGCGACGTGCGCGCCGAGCAGCCCGATGTCGGCGAGCGCCCGCCACGCCGGTCCGGGACGGGCCGACCCGTCGCCGGCGGCCCGGACGCTCTCGGGCGGGCAGGACTTGCCGAGCACCTCGCGGACGGCCTCGGCCAGCAGCCGCTGGTCTTCGGTGAAGGAGAACCTCATCGTGGCAGCCCCAGGACGCGTTCGGCGATGATGTTGCGCTGGATCTCGTTCGTCCCCGCGTAGATGGGCCCGGCGAGCGCGAACAGGAACCCGTCCAGCCACGGCCCGGACGCGGGCGCGCGGGGGCCGAGGAGCTCCAGGGCCAGCTCGTGCATGCGCAGGTCCAGTTCGGACCAGAAGACCTTCATCAGGCTGGACCCGGCGCCGAGCTGGGCGCCCTCGGCCAGGCGGGCGGCGGCGGCGAAGGTGTGCAGCCGGTAGGCCTCGCTGTCGGTCCACGCCTGGACGGCCGCGTCCCGCAGGGTCTGGTCGCCGCTGCCGCGGGCCAGCTCCAGCAGGCGGTCGGCCGTGGCCATGAACCGTCCCGGGCTGCGCAGCGTCAGGCCGCGCTCGGAGCTGGTGGTGGCCATCGCGACCTTCCAGCCCTGTCCGACGCCGCCGAGCACGCCGTCCGCGGGCACGCGGACGTCGTCGAAGAAGATCTCGGCGAAGCCGTGCTCGCCGTCGAGCTGCGCGATCGGCCGGACGGTGACGCCCGCGCTGTCCAGCGGGAGCATGAAGTAGGTGAGGCCGCGGTGCCGTTCGGACTCGGGATCGGTGCGGAACAGGCCGAAGCACCAGTCGGCGTACACGGCCCGGGAGCTCCAGGTCTTCTGCCCGTTCAGCCGCCAGCCGTCGCCGTCGGGGGTCGCGGTCGCGCGCAGGGCCGCGAGGTCGCTGCCGGCCTCGGGCTCCGACCACGCCTGCGCCCAGACGTCGTCCGCGCGGGCCATCCGGGGCAGGTGCCGGGCCTTCTGCCCATCGGTGCCGTAGGCCATCAGCGTCGGCGCGAGGAGGAAGATCCCGTTCTGGCTCACCCGTCCGGGCGCACCCGCGGCCCAGTACTCCTCCTCGAAGATCAGCCAGTCGATCAGGTCGGCGCCGCGCCCGCCGTGCTCCTCGGGCCACGACACCGCCGACAGCCGGGCCGCGGCGAGGGCCCGTTCCCAGTCCCGGTGCCGGTCGAAGCCCTCGGCGGTGTCCATCGAGGGCAGCGGGCCGGGCGCGTTCGCGGCGAGCCACCCGCGCACCTCGGCACGGAACGCCTCCCGGCGCGGGGAGAAGGTGAGATCCACACGACCTCCGAAGATAACCAACCTAGCGACCGCTTGGTACGCTAGCGCCCATGATGCTGAAGGGCAAGGTCGCGGTCATCACCGGCGCGGGCCCCGGCCTCGGCCGCACGCTCGCCGTCCTCATGGCCCGCGAGGGCGCCGACGTGGCCGTCGCCGCCCGCAGCGCCGCCACCCTGGACGACACCGCGGGCCGGGTACGGGCCGAGAACCGCGCCGCGCTGCCCGTCCCGACCGACGTCTCCGACCCCGACCAGGTGCGCGACCTCGCCGCCGCCGTCATCGACCGCTTCGGCCGCGTCGACGTGCTCGTCAACGCCGCGTTCCCCGGCACCCACCGCAGGAACGTCCTGGACATGGACGCCGCCTACCTGGAGCAGTGGCGCCGGACCGTCGAGACCGCCACCTTCGGCACCCTGCTGTCGTGCCGCCACTTCGCGCCGCACATGGTGGCCGCGGGGGGCGGCTCGATCGTCAACCTGACCTCGATGTCGAGCCGCGCCGGCTACGCGGGCCGCAGCGACTACGCCGCGGGCAAGGCCGGCGTGCACCTGCTCTCGCACTGCCTCGCCGACGAGCTCGGCCCGTCCGGCGTGCGCGTCAACTGCGTCGCCCCGGGCTGGATCGCCAGCGACGTCCTGGAGGACTGGATGCGCACCCGGGCCGCCGCCGAAGGCGTCCCCCACGAGGACGTCCTCGCCCGCGACGTCGGCGCCATGGCCCTCCGCCGCATCGCCACCGAGGAGGACGTGGCCCGCGCGGTGATCCACCTGGCCTCCGACCACGCCAAGGCCACGACCGGCGCCACCATCGACGTCAACGCCGGCCAGCACTTCACCTGACGCGCCGCCTCAGAGCAGCCGATCGCCGTCGTGCACCCGCACGAACGGCCCGCCCGCGAAGGCGTCCACGACCCGCACGCCCCGCGCTTCCGGCATCCGCTCCACCGCCTCGTCCACCGTGAGCCAGGCGACCTCCGCGGCCTCCGGGGTCGCATGCCCGCCGCCCTCGACCACACGGCAGCGGAAGGCCAGCGTCACCACGCCCAGCACCATGTTCTTGTAGACACCGGTGAGCACCTCGGACGCGACCGTGACACCCGTCTCCTCCAGCACCTCACGAACGACCCCCACCTCCGGCCGCTCGTCGAGCTCGAGCACCCCGCCCGGCGGCACCCATCGGCCGTCGTCCGAACGCCTGATGGCCAGGACACGTCCGTCCGTCCGCACCACGACCCCGGTGACACTCACCGAGTGCAACGGCGGCTCAGCCCTCATCGCCCGCCGCCCACTCGTACGACAGCCTCCACAGATGGCTCGGGAACACGTTGAGCGCGACCTCCAGCGGCTCGTCACCCTCGCCCAGGGCGAGCCGCTGCACCTCGAGCACGTACTGGGCGCGGCTGATGCGCAGAAAGTCCATCTCCTCGGTGAGCGGGCGCCGCGCCTCGGTCTCCTCCACGAAACGGACCACCTGGTGGCCGCGCTCCGCGAGCCGCCGATAGATCCCCGCAGGGCCGGTGTCGGGCAGGGCGAGATCGACGCTGCCCGCCTTGGACAGTGGAATGTAGGACGCCGCCATCTGCACCGGACGCTCGTCGGCGAACATGTGCCGCCTGCGGACCAGCACCTGTTCACCGGCCGGGACGCCGAGCAGCCCGGCGACGCCTTCCGTCGCGCCGACGGCCTCCACCTGGACCAGCTCGGTGCGCGGGCTGAGGCCGGCGCTCCTCATCTCCTCGGCGAAGCTGCTGCCCGCACCATCGCCTCGCGCGGGGATGCGCCGGACGCGCTTGACCATCGCCTTCTCAAGGACGAACGATCCGCGCCCGTGCTCGGTCCGGATCAGTCCCTCGGCCTCCAGCAGCGTGATCGCACGATTGATCGAGGTCTGGTTCAGCCCGTGCCTGCGTGCCAGTTCGGGCTGGCTGGGCAGGGCGTCTCCGGGGCCGAACTCACCGCGGACGATCGCCGCGCGCAGATCGTCCGCGACCTGGCGATAGCGCGCCCTGGGCCGCTCCAAGCCCATCTTTCCCCCTTGGCCGATGCCCCCTGTGTCGACCATAGCGGCGCGCATCCGGCGCCCTGTCCGGAGCAGTCTGGAAACACGTAGGGGCCGTCGTCGGTGAGGGCGCCCCGGCAGACCTCAGCACCCGGCGACTGTTCACTTGACGGGTCCACTCGTCTCGCTGGCGGCTCCGGTTCAGCCGGCGGGGATGACGAACATCGCGGTGGCCTCGACCGTGGTGCGGCCGTCGGGCCCGATGACGCGCCCGTCCACGAAGGTCTTGCGGCCCTCGGCCCGGACGGCCTTGGCCTCGACGGTGAGCCGGGCGCCGTACGGGGTGGGGCGGCGGTAGCGCAGCTCGAGCGTCGCGGTCATCCCGGGCGTCCCGTTCGCCGCCGCGGCGACGCCGAGGACCTGGTCGAGCACCAGCGCCGACACGCCGCCGTGGACGAAGGACGGCGGGCCCTCGTAGACGGCGCTCAGCGTGAACTCGGCGCGGGCGGTGCCGTCGGGCAGGATCTGGATGTCGACCGGCGGCGCGACCGGGTTGAGGGGGCCGCCGACCGGGCCGGCGAGCTGCCTGACCAGGCCGTTGGCGCCGAGCTCGGCGATCGGCGGCGCGTCCCGGCGGACGGCCGACAGCCGGGCGGTGAGCAGCGCGACCTCGGCGGAGACGTCGGCGACCTCCTCCTTCGGGGCCCCGGTGAGGACCACGGCCTCGATCAGCTCGCGGACCCTGGCCGCGAGGCCCGCGAGCACCGCCACCTGGTCCTCGTCCATCGCGTGCGGCTCCCGCGCCACCATCGCGCGCTGCATCGCCGCTTCCGCCCCGCTCATCCAGCCTCCCCAGCCGCACCATGTCCGAACATGATTCTAGAAGGCCGGACGGGACGCGGCCGACGGCGGGGTCAGGGGGCGCGCGGATCGTCGCGGGCGAAGCCGACGGTCTCGTCGACCGTCAGCGCCATGCCCCGCTCGAAGTGCTCGGCGAAGCGGTCGGGTCCGAGGGCCTCGCGCGCCCGCCCCTCCAGCTCGCGGTGCAGGTCCTCCAGCGCCGGGTCGCCGAGCCTCGGCACCCCGACCTGGGCGGGGAACCGGGCCGCCGCGCCGAGCAGGACCGCGCCGTCGGCGTAGCGGCGCTGCCGCGCGTAGACCCAGCCGAGCAGCTCGAACCCGTTGGTCAGCCCCACCAGGTCCTGGACCCGCCGGAACCCGGCCAGGACGGTCCGCAGCTCCCGCGCGCACCCGTCGACGTCATCGAGGAACCAGTGCGCGAGCGCCTTGACGTAGGCGATCCAGGAACGGGCCCAGACCTCGGCCGGCGCGTCCTCCAGCAGCCGCAGCGCCTCGTCGCACTCGGCCAGCGCGGCCTCGGACGCGCCGGACTTGGCCCGGTGGAAGCCGCGCAGCATCCGGAGCATGATCAGGTCCTCGCGCGGGCCGCGGACCAGCAGGATGCCGAGCGCCTCATCGAAGCACCGCCCGGCCCGCCCGGCGTCGCCCATGAACGTGGCGGCGGTGCCGAGGGTGCGCAGCGCCCGCCCGCAGCCGATGTCGTCGCCGCGCCGTCCGGCGAGCCTGAGCGCCTCGTCGGCCAGCGGCATCGCCCGCGGCGACTCGCCCTGGTTGGTGCGCAGGTAGGCGCTGCGCCAGAGCGCGTCGGCCCGTTCGGGGAACGGGCCGGTGACCGCGGCGAGCCCCCGGTCCAGCCAGTAGCGCCCCTCGGTGAAGCGCGACCGGCACAGCCAGCCGCTCCACAGCGAGGCCGCGAGCCGCAGCCCGGCTCGTTCCTCGCCCGGGACGGTGAAGCAGAACTCCAGCGCCGCCCGGACGTTGTCGCGCTCGGCGTCCAGCCGCCGCAGCCACCGGTCCTGGTCGTCGGTCAGCCAGGCCGCGGCGGCCCGCCCGGCCAGCCGCGCCAGGCAGTCGCGGTGCCGGGCGCGCAGCGGCTGGACGGGCTCCACCTCGTTCAGCCACGCCGCGCCGTACTCGCGGAGTGTGTCGAGCATGAGGTGGCGGCCGTCGGCGGCGCGCTGCACGATCGACTTGCCGGCGAGCCCGGCCAGGCACTCGGCCACCGCCTCCCGGTCCAGCCGCGAGTCGGCGCAGACCTCCTCGGCCATGGCCCGGTCGAAGCCGCCCGCGAACACCGAGAGCCGCGCCCACAGCAGCCGCTCGGGCGGGGTGCACAGCTCGTGGCTCCAGCCGATCGCGGTGCGCAGGGTCTGGTGCCGGACGGTCTCGGACGGCCCGTCGCCGAGCAGCCAGAACCGGTCGTCGAGCCGCTTCAGCAGCCCTTCCGGCGACAGCGTCCGCAGCCGCACCGCCGCCAGCTCGATCGCGAGCGGGATCCCGTCGAGCCGGCCGCACAGCAGCACGACCACGTCGCGGTTGGCGGCGGTGAGGGTGAACCCGGGCAGCGCGTCGCGGGCGCGGGCGGCGAACAGCTCGACCGCCTCGCCGCCCGACCGGGTCACCTCCAGCGGCGGCACCGCCAGCACCTGCTCGCCCGGCAGGTCGAGCGGCTGCCTGCTGGTCACCAGCACCCGCACGCCCGGGCAGGCGCGCAGCACCGTCATGGCGAACGCGGCGCAGTCGGCCACCAGGTGCTCGCAGGTGTCCAGGATCAGCAGGCAGCGCCGCGCGCGCAGGCACTCGACCAGCAGGTCGATGGTGGGGACCGCCATCGAGTCGCGCATGCCCATCGACATCGCGACCGTGTCGGCGAGGAGCGCGCCGTCCCGCACCCCGGACAGCTCGACCATGCACACGCCGTCGGGGTGATCGCCCGCCAGCTCGCGCGCGGACCGCATCGCGATGCGGGTCTTGCCCACCCCGCCGGGGCCGGTCAGCGTGACCAGCCGCGCCCGCTCGAACGCGGCGCGCACCGCGCCGAGCTCGCGGGTCCGCCCGACGAACGCCGTCGCCTCCTCGGGCAGCTCGTCCTGGGGCCGCCACGCACGGTCCATCGTCTCGCCTCTCACCCGTACCCGGCACTGCCCCCGTGCCTCCAAGTATGGGTCCGGTCACCGGGTACGCCAGAGAATTTCACCGATTCGCGAATCTGTCCGGACGGGGACCGCGGGACGGCGGTCAGCTCGGGCGGACGCTGCCGACGATCCTCTTCAGGTCGCGCGGGGACGCCGCGTCCCCGACGCCCTGATCGGAGAACAGGACGAACACGGTGGTCTTGCCGGCGGCGGTCCCCGTCGCCGGGACCGCGAGGGCGTGCACCACCGCGCGCGGCGGGACGCATCCGCCGGGCGCCTTGACCAGCACGTCCGCGCGGACGTGCACGGCGTTGACCCGGCCCACCCGCACGGTCTCGGCGGGCGCCAGCGACACCGCGGGCGCCAGGGCGCCCTCGCGCGCGTAGGCGCCCGCCGCCCACGTGCGGGCCGCGTGCCCGGCCACCTGGGCGGGCACGCCGTCGACGTACTGGTTGAAGCCGGAGGCGGCCCGCTCGGCGGGCTCGCCGCAGTACCCTTCGCGGAACACGGCGGTGGCGCTCATCGCCGCCGTCGGCTTGCCGCCCGCGTCCTCGAACCCGATGAGCAGGTCGGGGCTCTTGACCCGCCACGATCCCGGGACGTCGTAGGTGAGCCCGTACTTCCCGCTGCTCACCGCCTTCCAGCCCTTCACCCGCGGCAGGACGGTGCTGACCGGCTCGGGCGGCTGGGGCTTCGGCGTGGCGGTCGGGACGTCGTGCCGCAGGTTCCCGGCGACGTCGCCGGAGTCGGCGAAGAAACCGGCGAGCTGCCGCCCGGCCACCACCAGCACGACCAGCAGCACGAGCGCGAACGGGACGTACACGGCCGGGCCCCGGCGGCGGCGGCGCGTCCCGCCGTCGAGGAGGACGCGCGCGGACGAGGAGGGCGCGTCGTCCTCGGGGGCCGGCCCGGGGAAGGCGGGCACCTTCTTAAAGTCGGGCGGCTTGGCGAAGCCGGACGGCGGGGAGAAGCCGGACGGCGGGGCGGAATCGGACGCTCCGGAGGAGGAGCCCGACCCCGGCGGCCGGGACTTGCCGGAATCGTCCGGCCGGTCCCAGTCCTGCCCGGGGAGGGGGTAGGGATTCGTCCGGCCCCTCGCGGCGCCCTCCCCCGTCCCGCCCGGCTCCTCGTCTTCGCGCATGAGCGGTGACCGTAGCGCACCTTTCGCCCGTTCGGCGGCCTCAGCCGAGATAGGCCGCGCGGACCGCGGCGTCCGCCCGGATCCCGGCCGGGTCGCCGTCGGCGATGACCGTGCCGAGGTCCAGCACGACGATCCGTTCGCAGGCCGCCATGACGAAGCCCACATCGTGCTCGACCAGCAGGACGGTGGCCTCGAGGGCGCCGATGACGGTGGCGAAGAGCGCGGCCTGGTCGGCGTCGAGCCCGGAGGTGGGCTCGTCCAGGAGCAGGACCGAGGGGTCGTCGGCGATGGCGCGGGCCAGCTCCACCATCCGCCGCTGCCCGATGGGCAGGTCGGCGGCGTAGTCGGAGGCCAGGGCGCCGATGCCGCACCGCTCCAGCACCTCGGCGGCGCGGTCGCGGCGCTCGCCCTCCAGGCGGCGGCGGGCACGCCGGCCGACGAGGTCGGCGGCCAGCCCGCCGCCCCCGCCGCGCCACTCGACGGCGGCGAGCACGTTGTCCAGGACGGTCAGCCGTCCGAACACCTGGGGCCGCTGGAACGTCCGCCGCACCCCCAGCCGGGACCGCTGCACCGCCCCGGTCGACGTCACGTCCTCGCCGCGCAGCCGCACCGCGCCAGACGTGGGCCGGCGGAGCCCGGTCACCACGTCGAACAGGGTGGTCTTGCCGGCCCCGTTCGGCCCGATCACCCCGCAGGTCTGGCCCTCCGCGACCGTGAAGCTCACCCCGCTGAGCGCGTGCACGCCGCCGAACCGGACGCTGACGTCCTCGATTCCGATCACCGGTCTCCCTCCATCCCGCCCGCGCCCTCCGGGGCGAGGGGCCGCCCGCCGCCCGCCGTCCCGATCCCGAGGTAGGCCGCGGTCAGCCGGTCCTCGTCGACCTCCGCGCGGTCGCCCGCCCAGGAGATCCGGCCGAGCCGCATGAACGCGACGGTGTCGGCCAGCGCGAGGACCTCGCTCGCCTTCTCCTCCACCACCAGCAGCGCGACGCCGCGGTCGCGCAGCTCGCCGAACAGCTCGAAGACCTGCTCGACCACCAGCGGCGCCAGCCCGAGCGACGGCTCGTCGGCGACCAGCACCCGGGGCGGCCGGACCAGCGCCGGGGCCAGCGCCAGGATCTGCTGCTCGCCGCCCGACAGCGCGCCCGCGGCGACCGTGCGACGTCCGGCGAGCTTCGGCAGCCGCTCGTACACCCGCGCCCGGTCGGCGGCGGACGGCAGCCAGACCGTGAGGTTCTCCTCGACGGTCAGCGCCGGGAACACCCCGCGTCCCTCGGGCGCGAGGTAGACGCCCTGGCGGGCCCTGCGGTGGGCGGGCCAGGCGGTGACGTCGGTCCCGTCCAGCAGGACGCGCCCGGCGGTCGGGGCCAGCGTCCCGCCCGCCACCGCGCACGCGGTGGACTTGCCCACGCCGTTCGCGCCGAGCAGCGCGACGACCTTCCCCGCCGGGACCTCCAGGTCGACGCCGCGGAGCACGGTCGCGTCGCCGTAGCCGGCCACGACGCCCTCGAGCCGCAGCACGGGACCGGCGACGCCGCCGGTCCCGGCCGGGACCGGCTCGGCGGCGGTTGCCGGTCCCGTCCCACTGCGCGCGACGGCGACGGCGACGGCCTTCGCCTCGGTGAGCCGTTCCTGCCTCTTGCGGCGCCGGTAGCGGCGCTCGGCGAACTGGGCGAGGATCCCGTCCGGGTGCCGGGCGAGGACCATCCCGCCCAGCCCGAAGAGGATCAGCCCCACGTACTGCGAATCGGTGATCTTGGACAGCACCTCCGGGGACAGCGCCGTGATCAGCCCGCCCAGCACCGCCCCGCCGATCCGCCGCACGCCCTGGAGCACCACCACGGCCAGCCAGACGAACCCGGTCAGCGCGGGCAGGTCGGTCGCGGTGATCTGCCCGTTGAACGTCGCGTACAGCACGCCGCCGAGCCCGGCGATCCCGGACGCCAGCGCGAACAGCGTGATCTTCGCGCGGGTGCCGGAGATGCCGATCGACTGCGCGGCGGCGGGCGCGGAGCGGACGGCGAGGATGGCGCGTCCGGACGCGGAGCGTTCCAGGTTGCGGATCAGGAGCGCGACCAGGCCGATGACGGCCAGGAGGAGGACCACCCGGACGCGCGGGTCGTTGGTGTCGGCGAAGCCGAGGGAGAACGCGGGGAGCTTCCAGCCGACGGTCCCGTTGCTGAACGCGTCGATCTGGAACAGCACCTGGTCGGCCAGCAGCGCCAGCGCCAGCGTCGCCAGTGCCAGCACCCGGCCGCCCAGGCGCAGCGCGGGCAGCGCCACCAGGATCCCGGCCGCGACGGCCGCCAGCACCCCGATCAGCACCGCGAGCGGGAAGGGCAGCCCCTTGCTGAACGCCAGCCCGGCCGACAGCGCGGCCAGGGCCGCGAACGACGCCTGCGCCAGGTTCACCATCCCGCCGATGCCGGTCACCACGACGAACGAGCAGAAGATCAGCGCCAGCACCAGCCCCTGCGCGACGAGCCCCACCCAGTAGTCGTCGCCCAGCGCGAACGTCCACACCAGCAGCGCCGCGACCGACAGGCTCCACGGCAGCGCGCGCCGCCAGCGCGGCAGGTCGGCGAGGTAGTCGGGCGGTGGAGCGTCCTCGGCGATGGACCCGGCCGTCCGCCCCCTGGCCCGGCCCAGCACCAGCAGCCCGCCGAGCAGCAGGATCGCCGGGACCGCCGTGCGGAATCCGGTCACCTTCTCGGCGAAGTCGGCGTAGCCGGCGACCAGGTTCTGCACGACGCCGAGCGCCAGGCCCGCCGCGAACGTCACCGGGATCGACTGCAACCGCCCGAACACCGCCGCCGTCGCCGAGGCGAACAGCAGCACGGTGAAGGCGTTGGAGTCCAGGCCGAGCGCGGGCACCGCCAGCACCCCGGCCAGCCCCGCCAGCGTGGAGCTCAGGATCCACGCCTGCGCCGAGGCCGCGTCGGCGTCCACCCCGCGCAGCGCGGCCAGCCCTCGCCGGTCGACGGTCGCGCGCATCCGCAGGCCGAGCGGGGTTTGCCGCATGACCGCCCACAGCGTCCCCGCCGCCAGCACCGCGAGCGCGAACGTGGTCACCTGGTCGGAGTCGATGCCCACCCCGCCGAACGGATGCCAGGTGTGCACCGGCCGCGGCCCGAGCCCGCGCGCCGACGCGCCCTCGGTGACCTTCGGCAGATCCGCGCCGAACGTCTCGACCAGCACGTCCACCGCCCACAGCCCGAGCGCCGGCAGCGCGATCGTCAGGCCGATCGTCGCCACGATCTGCGCGGTCTCCCCCGCCGCGGCCAGTCCCCGGAACATCAGCCGGTGCAGCAGGTAGCCGAGCAGCGGCGCGACCAGGACGATCGCGACCGGCCCGCTCACCCACACCGGCCAGCCGAGGCCCGCGGTCAGCTCGAAGAAGATCAGCGCGGTCAGGAACCCGACGGCGCCGTGCGCGAAGTTGAACACTCCGGTGGCCGAGTACGACAGCGTCAGCCCGGACGCCATCAGCGCGAAGACCGCGCCGGTCACCAGCCCGCTCAGGACGTAACCGAGGAGTTCGGTCACGGGTCACCTCCAGGTGCGCCGGGTACCGCTAGAGGACGGTGTTGTCAAAGCACTTGAGGTGCTGGGCGACCTTGAACGCGCCGCCCTCCAGCTTGACCAGCGCGCCGCAGCCGTTGGAGGCGGTCTTGGCGGCCGGGAACTCGATGCGGCCGAAGCCCTTGTTCTGGTAGCTGAACGCCTCGGCGGCCTTCATGAACGCCTCGCGGGTGAGGTCCTTGCCCGCCTTCTCCGCCATCTTGAGGAAGACCTCCGCGGACCAGTAGCCGGTGGCGGCGTGCAGGTCGAGCACGGCACCCGCACCGCCCGCCTTCTCCAGGTCGGCCTTCATCTGCGCGACCTCGGGAATGTCGGACTCGTACGGCTCGAACTGCGGGGCGGCGAACACCCCGTCCAGCGCCGCGATGGTCTGCGGGTCGCGCAGGACGTGCGGGTCGTAGGAGGTCGCGTCGGTGATCAGGCCCTTGAAGCCGGCCTTCTTCAGCGCCGAGTACAGCCCGGAGTTGAACTTGCCGCCGGCCATCACCGAGACCAGCACGTCGGGCGCCCTCCCGCCGGGCCCGCTCTTCATGATCTTGTTGACGTACGGGGACCAGTCCTGCGGGGGCGCCTGCGCGGGCAGCGCGGCCGAGGTGCCGGCCATGCCGAAGCCGGCGGCGGTGAACGACTTGGACATGGTGGAGATGGCGTACTTGCTCGCGGTGGAGTCGGTGGCCTGGATCCAGACGGTCCTGCCCTCGGCCCCGCCGAGCTGCGCGGCGACCTGGTGGCCCCACCAGGTCTGGGTCTTCTGGCCCGGCTGGGGGGCCAGGCAGCCGTTGAACCCGAACGCGCTCTGCTTGCCGCACCAGAACGGACCGGTGGCCCAGCCGATCCACGGCACCTTCTGCTGCTCCAGGAACTCGGCGCCGCCGAACTGCGGCGCGCTGACCGGCACGAGCGCGAAGACCTTCTCCTTCTGCACCAGCTTCCGGGTCGCCGCGGCGCCCTTGTCGGGCGTCATCCCGTCGTCCTCGGCGCCGACGAACTCGATCTTGCGGCCGTGCACGCCGCCCTCGGCGTTGGCCCGGTCGAAGCGGGCCTTGGCGCCGAGCTCGGCGCCGCCGGTGGAGTAGCCGGTCGCGCTGGTCTCGGTGAGCACCCCGCCGATCTTGATGGAGTCGCCGGTCACCCCGGCCGTCCCGGCACCGCCCGACGCCTCGTTGCCGGTGGCGCAGGCCCCCAGCACGGTGGCGACCGCCGCGAGGGCGGCGGTCCGCAGCATCGTGGACGTCTTCATGGCGCCTCCAGGCACATTGACGGGCACGTTCGAGGCGACGGCACATGATGTGACCTAGCGCTCGCTTGGTCCGGAGGGTAAGTTCGCCGGGGAGAGCCTGTCAACGGGTCTACCTGGCCTCCTGTACGAAAGTGAGCCACGAAGTGACGAGCACGGTGATGCGCGCGGCGCTGCTGCGGGAGTACGGCGCCCCCCTCCAGATCGCCGAGGTGGAGGTCGGCGCGCCCCAGTCCGGCGAGGTGCTGGTGAAGATCGCGGCGTCCGGCGTCTGCGGCTCCGACCTCAAGGCCATCGACGGCAGGAGCCCCGTCGTGTCGCACCTGCCCTGCGTGCTCGGCCACGAGAGCGCGGGCGTGGTCGAGGCCACCGGGCCCGGGGTGACCTCGGTCCGGCCCGGCGACCATGTGATCATCGCGATGAACGGGCCGTGCGGCCGGTGCCGCAACTGCTCGCGCGGCCGGGCGTTCCTGTGCAGCGGCAAGGCCCGGATGACCGCGATCATGGGCCTGATGGCGGACGGCGGCACCCGGCTGAGCAGCGGCGGCGAGGTCGTCCGGCCCTACATCGGGATCGGCGCGTTCGCCGAGAAGGCCGTGGTCGGCGAGGCGATGTGCGTCAAGGTGAGCCCGGACGCCCCGCTCGACCTGCTCGCGCTCACCGCGTGCGGCGTGGTCACCGGCGTCGGCGCGGTGCTCAACACCGCCCGGGTCGAGGCCGGGTCCAGCGTGCTGGTGGTCGGCTGCGGCGGGGTCGGGCTGAACGTGGTCCAGGGCGCGGTGCTGGCCGGCGCCACCACGATCATCGCCGCCGACGTGGCCCCCGGGAAGCTGGAGATGGCGGCCCGGTTCGGTGCCACCCACACCGTCCTGTCCGACGACCTGCCCAAGCAGGTCGGCGAGATCGTCCGCGGCGGCGCCGACTACGCCTTCGACGTCACCGGCGTGCCCGAGGTGCTGGCCAGGACGTTCGCCGCGACCCAGCCGGGCGGCACCACGGTGATGGTGGGCAGCCCCGCCGCCGGGAAGGACCTGGAGATCCCGCCCGGCCAGCTCTTCGGCTCCCGGCGGCTGATGGGCACCCAGGGCGGCGACGCCACGCCCGCCCGCGACCTCCCGCTGCTGGTCGACCTGTACCGGCGCGGACGGCTCAACCTGGAGGGACTGGTCAGCGAGCGGGTCCCGCTCGAGGCCGTCAACGAGGCCGTCGCCCACGTCCGCTCGGGTGCCGTCGCCCGCTCGGTCATCGTGTTCGACTGACCGGCGCCCGGCCGCCCCGCCGGCTCAGGAGCGGGTCATCGTGCCGGACACCCCCCAGGTGCGGCCCTTCTCGGTGCCGGTGTAGTTGAACAGGATCGTGCGGGGGCCCTTGCGGGTCACCGTGACCGTCCCGGAGTCGACGCACTTGTCGGGACGGTCGGTGATCCGCTCGCGCAGCGTCAGCGTGCCGCCCGCGTGCCCGGCGAAGCTCTCGACCCCGCCGCAGCCCTGGTCGGGGTACCTGATCCGGCCCGGGCCCCGGCCGGCGGGCAGGGTGAGGATCACGTTCAGCATCTTGCCGTCGCTCTGCCGCAGCCGCCCCTTCCAGGTGCCCTTGTAGGCGGCGGGGATCCCGGTGGGCGGCGGCTTCCGCGTGGGCTTCGGCTTCGGCCGCCTGGTCTTGGACCGCGTGGGCGAGGGCTTCGGCTTCGGCTTCGAGGAGGTGGCGGACGGCGTGGCCACCGGCGGGGGCGGCTGCGCGCCGGTACCGCCGCCCCGGTCGCTCAGCACGACGATCCCGACCACGGCGGCCACCGCGACCGCGATCACGGCGGCCGACACCGCGACGACCCCGGACACGCGCCGCGCGGGCGCGGGCCCGTACGCGGAGGGCGGATAGGGGCCCGCCGCGTTCACCATCGTCGCCTGCATCGCGCCCGGTGCTGCACCCGCACCTGAACCCGGTCCTGCACCTGGGCCCGCGCCCGGCCCCGGCCCCGCGCCCTGTCCCCAGCCGGGGCCCGCGGCGCCTCCGGTGACCGCGCCGCCCGCGGCGGCGTGCAGCGCCGCCGGGGGCATCGGGCCGGTCGCCTGGACCTCCTGCTCGCCGAGCAGGGTGCGCAGCGCCTCCGGGGCCGGCGGGCGGGCCGCCGGGTCCTTGGCCAGGCAGCGCAGCACGAGGTCGCGCAGCGGCCCGGTCAGCTCGCCGAGGTCGGGGTCGTCCCGCACGATGCGGCCGACCACCGCGGTCAGCGTGTCGTCCCCGAACGGCGGCCGTCCGCACGAGGCGAAGACCAGCGTCGCGGCCCACGCGAACACGTCGGCGGGCGGCCCGGCCCGCTCGCCGGAGAACTGCTCGGGCGCCATGTACGCGGGGGTGCCGATCATGCCGCTGGACGTGATCGTCGCGCCGTCCAGCGCGCGGGCCACGCCGAAGTCGATGACCCGCGGGCCGTCCGGCCCGAGCAGCACGTTGTGCGGCTTGAAGTCGCGGTGCACCACGCCCGCCTGGTGGATCGTGACGAGCGCGGTCGCCGTCCCGACCGCGAGCCGCTCCAGGGTGCCGCCGGTGCGCGGCCCGTCGGTCGTGACCACGCGGTGCAGCGAGGGACCGTCGACGTACTCGCTCACGATGTAGGGGCGGTCGCCCGCCAGGTCCGCGTCGAGCACGGCCGCGGTGCAGAACCGCGAGACCCGCTTGGCGGTCTCCAGCTCGCGGATGAACCGCGCGCGGGCCTCCGGATCGTTGCCGAGCCCGGTGCGCAGCAGCTTGACCGCGACCCGCCCGCCCCCGCCGCTCACAGCCTCGCCCGCGTAGACGACGCCCTGGCCGCCCGAGCCGAGCCGCCCGGACAGCCGGTACGGCCCGAGCCGGCGCGGATCCTCTGGGCGCAGCGCTTCGGCCGCTGGCATGGCCCCTCCCCCGGTAGGTGAGGCGCCGCCGAGCCGCGCCCAGTTCACGTTGATCTCCCCGATGATCTCCCTTTGGGGCGAAAGGAACGCTACTGACCGATCAGTCCGGCCGCTACTCGAACCGGGCCGGACGCGCGGAAGGCATGCTCAGGACGGCCGCGCCGGTGCTACAGGTGGGCGCGCGCGTACTCGTCCAGGACGGGCAGGACCACCTCCCGTCCCGCCGCGGGCACGCGCAGCACGACCTCCTCGATGCCGAGCGAGGCGTAGTAGCCGAGCTTCTCGCGGGACGGCAGTGTCCCGAACGGGATCACCGGCACCGTGTCCCGCCCGGCGGCGGCGCACGCCTCGCGCAGGGCGGGCAGCGCCTCGCGGATCCCGGCGCCGCCGATCGGCATCCATCCGTCGCCGTACTCGGCGATGTGCGCGAACAGCGTGGGGCCGGGGGCGCCGCCGAGCAGCACCGGGACGCGCCCGGCCGGTTTGGGCCACGACCAGGTCGGCGCGAAGTCCACGAACTCGCCCTTGAACGCCGCCTCGTCTGCGGTCCACAGCTCCCGCATGGCCAGCACGTGCTCGCGGGCCATCGCCCGCCGCCGCTTCCACGGGACGCCGTGGTCGGCGGCCTCCTCGGCGTTCCAGCCGTACCCGACGCCGAGGGTGAAGCGCCCGCCGGACAGCCGGTCGAGGGTGGCGATCGCCTTGGCGGTGACGATCGGATCGCGCTGCGCGGGCAGCGACACGCCGGTCCCGAGCCGGATCCGGCTCGTCACCGCGGCCGCCGCCGCGAGCGCCACGAACGGGTCGAGCGTGCGGGCGTACTCCTCCGGCAGGTCGTCCACCCCGGTGGGGGCCGGGGTGTCCCTGGCGACCGGGATGTGGGTGTGCTCGGGCAGGTAGAGGGAGGCGAAGCCGCGCTCCTCGGCCTCCCGGGCCAGGTCGTGCGGCTCCATGGTCAGGTCGGTGGCGAACATCGTGACGCCCAGCCGCATGCTCACAGGCTCCTCCTCGCGCGATACGGGTCACACCCTATCCACTCGACCAAGCGATTGCTCGGCTGTTCGGATTTGATGTAGCGTGCGCTTGTTCGGGAAGTCGCGGCCGGGAGGCCGCGACCGGTGGACCGGCCCCGCAGGCCGGCCGGGAGAACAGAGATGAGGTCCCATGCCCTTCGCCGACCTGGGGGACGTGCGTCTCTTCTACACCGACGACGCGCCCGGAGACGGCGCCGCGGACGGCACCCCCGTCCTGCTGGTGCACGGCTTCGGCGCGGACGGGCTGGACTGGGCCTGGCACATCCCCGCGCTCCGCGCCGCCGGCCACCGGGTCATCGTCCCCGACCTGCGCGGCCACGGCTCGTCCTCGGCCCCCGAGGACGGCTACCGCCCCGAGGACCTGGCCGGCGACCTCGCCCGGCTGCTGGACCACCTCGGCGTCGGGCGGGCCGTCATGTTCGGCCACTCGATGGGCGCGATGGTGGTGACCGCGCTCGCCCTCGCCCGCCCCGGCCTGGTGCGGGCGCTCGTCTGCGCCGATCCGGGCTACGGGCAGCCCGAGGAGGTCGCCTCGTTCCTGCCCGCACTGGTCGACGGGCTGCGGCAGGACCCGCACGCGGCCGTCCTCCGCATGGAACCGGTGCTCTACGTCCCGGGCACCCCGGCGTTCGTCCGCGCCTCGCACACCCGCAAGATCCTGGCCACCCCCGCGCACGTGCTCTCCCAGGCGTTCCCGGCCATGTTCACCGCCGCCGGGGCGTGGGGCGCACGGCCCGGCTCGGACGGCCCGGTGGCCGCCCGCACCTGCCCAGTGCTGACGATCTGGGCCGACGAGAAGTCGGCGGCCTGGGAGAACGCACTGCTCAAGCATCCCGCCTCCAAGGCCGTCGCCTGGCCCGGGAGCGGGCATCGGCTGCACGAAGAGCGGCCGGACAGATTCCTGAACGCCGTCAAGGACTGGCTAGAGGAACTCGACAAGCTCGACAAGGAGAAGTCCGCGTGAAGTTTTCCATCTTCCTGAACCCGCAGATCCCCGGGTCGGGCTGGGCCGCCGAGGAGAACGCCAAGGCCAGGCGGCCGATCGGACGCGACGTCGAGTCGTACCAGAAGCTGCTGGACGAGGTCCGCGAGATCGCGGTGCACGCCGACCAGATCGGCTTCGACGCGCTGATGATGACCGAGCACCACTTCCACTCCGAGGGGTTCGAGTTCTCGGTCAACCCGCTGATGTTCCTGACCGACCTGGCCGCCCGCACCGAGCGCATCCTGCTCGCGCCGCTCGGCCTGGTGCTGCCCGCCTGGGACCCGATCCGGGCCGCCGAGGACGTGGCGCTGCTCGACCACTTCTCCAAGGGCCGGCTGCGCCTCGGCGTCGCCCGCGGCTACCAGGCCCGCTGGGCCAACGTGCTCGGCCAGCGCTGGAACGCCGCCGCCGCCCGCTCGGACGGGTCCAAGTCCGACAACCGCAACTTCGACGTCTTCGGCGAAGTCCTCAAGATCATGAAGATGGCGTGGGCGAACGACAACCTGCGCTACAAGAGCGACGTGCTCGACTACGAGGTGCCCAACCCCTACAGCGGCATCGAGGGCTGGCCCGCGCAGGAGTGGACCCAGACCTTCGGCGCCCCCGGCGAGATCGACGAGAACGGCGTCATCCAGTCGGTCTCGGTCTGCCCCAAGCCGTACCAGAACCCGCACCCCGAGCTGTGGCAGCCGTTCACGGTGTCGGACCGGTCGGTCATCCGGGCCGCGCAGGAGGGCATCATGCCCTGGATGTTCACCCCGAATCCCGACGACCACGCCGCCAAGGCCAAGCTCTACCAGGAGGAGTGCGCCAAGCAGGGCCAGGACTACGCGCTCGGCGAGCACACCGGCATCCTGAAGATCGTCGGCATGGCGGACACCCGGGAGGAGGCCATCGCCACCTACGGCAAGGGGATGCAGAAGGACTTCGCGTCGTTCTTCGGCCCGTTCGGGTACCTGGAGGTGCTCCGCAAGAAGGAGGACGACAGCCACAAGCCCATCTCCCCGGAGAAGGGCGACTTCAAGCGCATGAACGAGGTCGAGATGGCGCTGCTCGGCACGCCGGACGACGTCAAGCGCGGCATCCAGCGGATGCTGGACCGGATGCCCGACCTGGAGTGGTTCGGCCTGTTCATGCAGGGCCAGCAGGGCGTGCTGCCGCTCGACACGGTCAAGCGCAACCTGGAGATGTTCGCCACCAAGGTGATCCCCGAGTTCCAGGACTGAGGGATCGTGGAGTTCTGGCTCGGGGCGGCTTTCGTCGACACCCACGAGTACGTCGGGCTCGCGCGGGCGGCCGACCGGCTCGGCTACGACACGGTCGCGGTGTCGGACCACATCTTCTACACCGACTACGACGCGTCCTACCCCTACACCGAGACGGGCGCGCCGCCGTACAAGCCCGGCACGCACTGGCCGGACGTGTGGGTCACGATCGGCGCGATGGCGGCGGTGACCGAACGCGTGCGGTTCGCCACCAACGTCTACATCGCGCCGGCCCGTGACCTGTTCACCGTGGCCAAGGCGGTGTCGACGGCCGCCGCGCTGTCGGGCGACCGGACGACCCTCGGCGTCGGCGTCGGCTGGTGCAAGGACGAGTTCCTCCAGACCGGCCAGGACTTCCACACCCGCGGCAAGCGGCTGGACGAGATGGTCCCGGCGCTGCGCGAGCTGTGGAAGGGCGGCCGGGTCGAGCACCACGGCGCGTTCTACGACTACGGCCCGCTGAGCATCGCCCCCGTCCCCGGGGCGCCGGTCCCGGTCTTCATCGGGGGCGACAGCGACGCGGCGCTGCGCCGGGCCGCCCGGATCGGCGACGGCTGGATCGGCAACCGGATCTACTCCGAGGACCAGCTGGAGGACCTCCTGACCCGTCTGGAGGGCTTCCTCGCCGAGCACGGCCGCACCCTGGCCGACCTCGACGTGATCGCGCCGATCGGCGCGCTGCCGACCGCCGACCTGTACCGCAGATGGGCCGACCGGGGCGTGACCGGCACGATGGCGGCGCCCTGGTGGCTGGCCACCGAGGGCGAGAAGGCCGCGCACGGCACCGCGCCCGGCCTCAAGATCGCCACGATGGAGCGGTTCGCCGAGGAGGTCATCGCGAAGATGTGACGCGGGCGACCGCGCGGACGGGCGCGCCGTCGCCCGCCAGCGCGATCGGGAAGAGGCTCACCTCGACGCGCCGGCCCGCCTCCTGGGCGTCCAGGAGGCGGTCCAGCGCGGTGAGGTTCTCGGCGATCACCGTCCCCGCGCCGCACAGCACCCGGTGCGCCGCGAGCGTGAAGCCCTCGTCGCCGGGCGGCGGGGTGCGGTCCACGCTGAGCGCGTCGATCCCGACCGTCCGGACCCCGGCGGCGACGATCGCCTCGGCCGCCGCGGCCGACGGGTAGGGGTGCGCGAGGTACTCCGCGCTGCCCCAGTACCGCGACCATCCGGTCGCGATGAGCAGGACCGTGCCGGGCCCGAGCCCGTCCGGAAGGGCCTCCGGGCCGATGGCCGAGCGCGGCGCCATCCCGCGCGCGTCCAGGACCACCGCCGGGCCCGTGAACCGTTCGAGCGGGATCTCCTCCAGCCGCGGCAGCGCGTCGTCGATGTGGAACGGGGCGTCCACGTGCGTGCCCGACTGCGACCCGAGGTGCAGCCGCGCGAGGTTCACCCCGTCGCCCGCCGCCGTCAGCGCCGGGACGATCTCCACCTCCGGGTCCCCCGGATACACCGGCATCCCCGTGACGAGCGGCACGGACAGGTCCACCAGCTCAACCGACATGCCGCCAAGTATCGCGCGGGCACCCGATAGCGTGTGGCGCGTGCTGCCACTAGTCAACGCCGTCCGCTATGTGACACCGCTGCGCGAGGGCGGGTCGCTGCCGGGGATCGTCGAGTGCGACGACCTCGGCACGTACGTGATGAAGTTCCACGGCGCCGGCCAGGGCCGCAAGGCCCTGATCGCCGAGGTGATCGCCGGCGAGCTGGCCCGCCGGCTCGGGCTGCGCGTCCCCGAGCAGGTGGTGATCGAGCTGGACCCGGTGATCGGCCGGCACGAGCCCGACCCCGACGTGCAGGACCTGCTCAAGGCCAGCACCGGCTGGAACCTCGGCTCCGACTTCCTGCCCGGTTCGCTCGGCTTCGACCCGCTCGGCTGGCGCCCGGACGCGGCGCTGGCCTCCCGGGTGCTGTGGTTCGACGCGTTCATCGGCAACGTCGACCGGAGCTGGCGCAACCCCAACATGCTGGTCTGGCACGGCCGGGTCTGGCTGATCGACCACGGCGCGAGCCTGATCTTCCACCACGCCTGGGCCAACGCCGAGCGGCTGTTCTCGGGCCCCTACGACGTCGACGACCACGTGCTGACCCCGTACGCGAGCGAGCTGGCGGCGGCCGAGGCCGAGTTCACGCCGAAGATCACCGAGGCGGTGCTGCGGGAGGTCGCCGCGCTGGTGCCGGACCGCTGGCTGGAGGGCGAGCCGGGCTTCACCGACCCCGCCGCGCTCCGCGACGCCTACGTCGACCTGCTCCTCGCCCGCGCCGGCCGGCCCCGCGACTGGCTGCCCGACCTCGCCGTGTCGGCCCGCCGGCCCGACACCACCGCCCGCCGTGGCGAGAACCGCCCCACCTGGCTCGGCGGCCCCGTATGACGCCCCCGAGCGAACGGGGGGCACTCCCGCGGGAGCAGCTCTTCGAGTACGCGGCGCTGCGGGTGATGCCCCGGATCGAGCGGGGCGAGGTGATGAACGTGGGGGTGGTGGTCTACTGCCGCGCGCTGGAGTTCCTCGGCTGCCGCACCCGGGTCGACCCGGAGCGGCTGCTCGCGCTGGACCCGGGGCTCGATCTGGAGGGCGTCCGGACGGCGCTGAAGGGTGTCGCGGCGCTGTGCGGGGGCGGCCCGCACGCGGGGCAGGCCGGGGACGAGCCGGCGGGGGTCAGGTTCCGGTGGCTGACCGCGCCGCGGAGCACGGTCGTCCAGCCGGGGCCGGTGCACGCGGGGCTCACCGGGGATCCGGACGCCGAGCTCGGGCGGCTGCTGGAGCTGCTGGCCGGCTGAGGGTCAGTCCCACTCCCAGCGGATGCCGTGGTAGCCGGCCGGCATGCCGAACTCGATGAAGTGCGCGCTGTGGTAGCTGGAGGTGCGCAGGTCGGCCGAGTCCTTCAGCGCGGTGTGCCCGTCGGGCCGCCAGGTGCGGTGGCAGCGGGCGGGCAGGGCGGACGGGTGGAACCGCACCTCGATCAGGTACTCGTGCTGGGGGGCGCGGAACCCGCGGCCCTCCTCGGTCACCTCGGGGCCGGTCTCGTCGAACCCGAACCCGTACTCCAGCAGGTAGGTCTCGCCGCGGCCGAGCGCGCGGTCGAACAGCAGCTCGGCGGCGATCAGCCCGCTGGCCTCGTCCATCCGGACGCGGCCGAACCGGCAGCCGCGGGCGGTGCGGGACGAGGGCAGGACGCGGTGCGGATGGTGGTAGACGGCGATCCAGCGGTCGACGCCGCGCTGCTGCGCCTGGAACACCGCGCGGGTGTGCACCTCGCGCAGCTCCCGGTGGGGGCCGATGACGTACTGGTCGTGCAGGCTGAGCCCGCTGAGCCGCCGCTCGCC
Source organism: Spirillospora sp. NBC_01491 (assembly GCF_036227065.1). Lineage (GTDB taxonomy): Bacteria > Actinomycetota > Actinomycetes > Streptosporangiales > Streptosporangiaceae > Spirillospora > Spirillospora xylanilytica. The sequence continues at coordinate 7,186,180 of NZ_CP109432.1, read as the reverse complement.
GCGGGTGCCGATCTCGTCGAGCAGGTCGCGGACGCCGGGCTCGGGGCACAGCTCCTCGACCGGCAGCCACGGGCCCGCCGTCCGTTCCGCGGACGGCTTGAGGAGGGTGAGCAGGGAGTGCCGCGGCAGTTCGAGGATGACCTCCAGGCCGCGGACGGCGCGCAGCGAGTCGGCGCGCTCGGGCCGGGTCCGGCCGCGCTGCCAGTAGCTGAGGGTGGAGAGGCTGACCGCGACGCCCTGCTGCTCGAGGCGGCGGCGCAGTGCCTCCAGGCTGAGGCCGCGGGCCTGGATCGCGGCGTGGAGGGCGACGTTGAACGGACCGTACTGAAGTAGCTGGAGGAGGTCCTCCTCGGTGACGCTCTGCACCGCCATCGGCCTCCGGATCGGCTCCGGCCGGCCCCCGTCGACGGCCTTGACAACAGCATTTTCACCTTCAGCGCTCACTGTAAGACCACCGGCTGCCAATGCCAATCGGCAACTTCTGCCAACAACTGCCCGGTCGCGTTCGCATCAGTCCCATTCCCATTCGATGCCGAGGATGCCCCGCCGCACGTCGCCCACGGCCAGGTGCGCGCTTCCCGAGGTGCCGATCCACAGCTCCGCCGCGCGCCGCTTGGGCGCGTCCCCCGTCTCGCGGGAGAAGCCGTAGCAGCGGGCCGGGAACATGTCGGCGTGGAACTGCACGACCGCGAGGTAGTCGCGCACGGGCCGCGGGAAACGCCGCTGGTAGTCGAGGTGCTCGGGTCCGCCGGGGGGCAGGTGGAGCTCGTACTCCACGACGGCGGTGTCGCCCGCCGCCAGGACCCGGTCGAGGACGAGCTCGAAGGCGAACAGCCCCCCGCCGCGCCGGATCCGGCCGGGCCGGCAGTAGCGCAGCCCGCCGAGCTCGGGGCCCTCCGGGATCGCGGGGACGGGATGCGCGCAGACGACCCGGTCGATGTCGTCGCCGGTGGCGCGCAGGACCTCGCGCACGGTGAGGGTCAGCGGGCGCCGGTCCAGGCCCAGCCGGTACAGGTCGTGCCGGCTCAGCCGTTCCAGCCGGTGGTCGCCGGACCGGTCGAGCTGCGCGACGAGCCCGGCGTACCGGGCCGGGTCGGACCAGAGCCCGGCGGCGGCGCGGCCCCGCCCGCCGCCCGGCGCGGCGGCCCGGACGGGGCCGGCGCGGCCCGGCGCCCCCGGCGCGGGGACGGCGGCGGGCGCGGGGTCGTCCAGCAGCTCGGTCAGCGTCCCGGCGGGGACGCGCAGGACCTCTTCCAGCATCGCGACCACCGCCCGGGAGCGCGGGCGGCTGCGGCCCCGCTGCCAGTAGCTCAGGGTGGCCACGCTGACGGCGAGGCCGCGCTGGCCCAGCCGGTGGCGGATTCGCTCCAGGGTCAGACCGCTGTCCTGGACCGCCTGCCGTAACGCGCCGGCGAACTCCACGGGCGGATCGTACCGGTCCGTGGTGGTCTCGCAGATCCGCCGACCGCCGGTACCCCCGGTTCCGGATGTCAGAAAAGGACCGACATGAAACGGCTGATCTCGATGAGGCCGACGCGGTGGTAGGTGGCGCGGGCCCGCGCGTTGTAGTCGTTGACGTACAGCGACACGGTCGGCGCGATCGAGCGGAGCGCCTCGTCGACGACCGCCGCCATGCCGGGCGCCGACAGGCCCCGGCCGCGCAGGTCGGGCGGCACCCAGACGCCCTGCACCTGGCAGGCCCTGGGGGTGACCGCGCCCACCTCGGCCTTGAAGACCACCCGGCCGTCGTCGATCCGGGCGAACGCGCGGCCCTCCCGGATGAGCTCGGCGACGCGGGCGCGGTAGAGGACGCCGCCGTCACCGGCGTTGGGCGAGACGCCGACCTCCTCGGTGAACATCGCCACGCAGGCCGGGTAGACGATCTCGAACTGGTCCATCGCGACCCGGCGCACCCCCCGGTCGAGCGGCACCTGCGGGGCCGTCGAGGTGGCCATCACCGGCTGCGCCGCGCGCACCGCGCGGGGCGGCCCCCAGTAGGGCGCGAGGATCTCCCACAGGTCGGTGACCGCGTCGATCGGGCCGACGATGGACGAGCAGCGCCGGCCCTGCGCCCGGGCCCGCTCGGCGAACGCCCGGACCGCGTCGGGGCCGGCGGCCACCGGGATGAGGTTGGCGCCGGAGTAGCACAGCGCCGCGAGCCGCCCGTCGCGGACGTAGCCCCAGACCTGCGCGCCGAGCCGCCGCGGGTCGAGCCCCGCGGCGTGCACGCGGGAGCCGACGAACACGTTGGCGACCGGATCGGCGTCGAGGATGGCCAGCGCCTCGTCCCGGTACCGGTCGTCGAGCAAACGCACGGGCAGCGACCCGAGCATGCGCACGGCTACCGGCTCCGGTAGGGGAACGGGACCCGGACGGGGTCCAGCGCAGTGAACACCACGCCGACCAGCCTATGACTTTCGCGAACCGGTCTACGCCACCGGCTCCTGTACCGGCCGGTCGCCTCCGCCGGACGCGCGCCCGTTCCGCTTGGTCGGACGGGCCTTCGGCGGGGCGGAGGCGGGGCAGGTGGCGTCCGGACCGGGCCGGTTGCGCGGCAGCGAGCCGTCGCGCAGGTAGCCCGCCACGACGGGGTCGACGCACTTGTCGCCGCCGAGCGTGATGCCGTGGGTACCGCCTCCGACCTGCGTCACCAGCCGGGCCGACGGGAAGGTCCGGCTCATCTCCAGGGCGCCCGCGTAGGGGGTCGCCGCGTCTTCGGTGCCCTGCACCAGCAGGATCGGCGGCAGGCCCGCGCGGCCCCGGACCTCGGGCGGCGGCCCGCCGGGCACTGTCCACGTGGCGCAGGGGGCGTTGTACCAGGCGTTGCTCCAGGTCTCGAAACGGTAGCCCTCCCGATACTGGCGCCGGCTGTCGTCGTGCCACCGCTTCCAGTCGCGCGGCCAGGCGGCGTCGCGGCACTGGACGGCGTTGTAGACCGCGTAGTTGTTCTGGTCGAGCCAGGTGGGCGGCTGCCATGCCTTGCGCAGCGGGCCCGGGTCGTGCCGCACGGCGAAGGCCGAGAGCGCGCCGGCGTGGGCGGCCCAGTCGCGGTCGCCGTACCCGTCGGCGAGGAACACGTCGTCCAGTTCGGACGGCCCGACCCGCCCGCCGAGCGGCTTGGCGGCGAGGGCGGCGCGGACCTTGGCGTAGGAGCGGCCGACCTCGGCGCGGGTGCGGCCGAGCCGGTAGACCCGGGCGTTGCGCGCGATCCACCCGAAGTAGGTCCGGATCCGCTTCTCGAACGCCACGTTCTGGTCGAGGTTGTCCTGGTACCAGACCCCGCTCGGCCGGACCACGCTGTCGAGCGCCATCCGCCGGACCCGGCCGGGGAACATCGTGGCGTACACCGCGCCGAGGTAGGTGCCGTACGAGTAGCCGAAGAAGTTGATCTTGTCTTGGCCGAGCGCGGCCCGGATCGCGTCCAGGTCGCGCGCCCAGTTCGCCGAGCCCATGTGCGGGAGGACCCGGCGGTACTTGGCGCCGCAGTCGCGGGAGTAGGCGGCGGCCCGCGCGCGCCAGGCGCGCTCGGCGGCGGCCGTGGCGGGGACGGTGTCGGCGCGGGGGCGCCCGGGGTTCTGGTACTTCTCCCCGCAGCTCAGCGCGGGCCTGCTGGCCCCGACGCCGCGCGGGTCGAAGCCGATCCAGTCGTAGCCGGCCGCGACGTCGGGCGGCATCCCGTTGGTGAACAGGGCCGGCAGGTCGCGGCCGTGCGCGCCGGGACCGCCCCGGTTGAGCAGCATCACGCCCTGCGAGCGGGCGGCGGTGTGCCGGGCCCGGGTGAGCGCGAGCGTGATCTTCTCGCCGCCCGGTCTCCGGTAGTCGAGCGGGACCTGGACGTTCGCGCAGTCCAGACCCTTGAGCCGCTCCTTCTCCAGCGGGTCCTTGTCGGGGCAGCGCGTCCAGGAGACGGCGCCAGAGGGGCGGGGGGCGGGGCCCGAGTCCAGCGCGGCGGCTGCGGTGACGGTTCCCAGGGCGACAGCGGCGGCGACCGCACCTGCGGCGGCGCTCTTTCCAGCGGCGTTCAGCACTCCCGCTTTCTACCGCTGCCGGGGCCGTCCGCCACTGACCCTGGATTCGCGCGTTTCCCCCCGCAACCAGGTCAAGCCCGTCGGGTCCGGCCGCGGCAGGCCGTCCCTCCCGGGGCCTCGGGAGGGACGGCCCGCCACGGACCGGCGTTCTAAGCCCGGCCGACGGACGGCTCATACGCAACCGTGCCACAAGCGGCCGGGCCGGAGGGGTCTACCGGCGGCCGACCGGCAGGTCCTTGCCCTTCGGGGTGGCCGCGGCCTTGACCGCGGTCGGGTTCGGGTCGTTCAGCTCCGGCAGCGCCTGGCAGGTCGCGTCGGCGCCCGGCCTGCTCTTGGGGAGCGCGCCGGTGTCGAGGTAGGCGGCGACCTTGTCGTCCAGGCACGCGTTGCCGTTGAGGGTGTTGGCGTGCGTCTTGCCGCCGATCTCCTCCACCAGCCGGGACGAGGGGAACGCCTTGTGCATCGCCAGGCCGCCCGCGACCGGGGTCGCGCCGTCCAGCGTGGACTGGACCAGCAGGATCCCCGGCATGTCCTTGCCCTTGAGCTTGAGCGCGGGGCCGCCCTTGACCGGCCAGAAGGCGGTCGGGGCGTTGTACCAGACGTTGCTCCAGGTGTTGAAGCGGTAGCCCTGCTTGTTCAGCTTGACCGCGTCGTCGTGCCACTTGCTCCAGTTGCGCGGCCACTTGGCGTCGGCGCCCTGCACCGCGTTGTAGACGGCGAAGCCGTTGTCCTCGCCGCCGGTGTTGAGGTTGTCGAGCAGCGCGGCGGGGTCCTTGTCGTTCACCCAGGCCGACAGCGCCTCGGCATAGGGGATGTAGAAGCCGGTGTTGTAGCCGGCGTTCAGCACGATGTCGTCGAGCTCGTCCGGCCCGATCTTGCCGGCGATCGGCGACCTGCCGGCGTCCGCGCGGACCTTGTAGTAGCGGGCCTCGACCTGCTTCTCGGTGCTGCCGAGCTTGTAGATCGAGTTCCACTTGGCGGCCCAGGCGAACCAGAGCTTGATGTTGCGCTCGAACGCCTTGTCCTGCTCGAGCTGCGCGTCGTACCAGACCGTCTTCGGGTTGACGTTGCCGTCCCACACCATCCGCCGCACCCGGTTCGGGAACAGCGTGGCGTAGGTGGCGCCGAGGTAGGTGCCGTACGAGAAGCCGTAGTAGTTGATCTGCTGCTGGCCGAGCGCGGCGCGCAGCGTGTCCAGGTCGCGGGCCGCGTCGGTGGTGCGCATGTGCGGCAGCATCCAGCCGACCTTCTTGGCGCAGTCGGCGGCGTACTTCTTGGACTTGGCGACCCAGGCCCGCTCCTCCTTCGCCGACGCCGGCACGTAGTCCGGGCGGATCGGGTCGGAGTAGTTCGGGTCGCAGCTCAGCGCGGGCTTGCTGGAGCCGACGCCGCGCGGGTCGAAGCCGATGATGTCGAACTTGGCGGCGGTGGCGCCGTGGCCGATCGCGCCGAACCAGCGGGGCAGCGCGGCCGAGTAGGGCAGCCCGCTGCCGCCGGGACCGCCCGGGTTGACCAGCAGCACGCCCTGGTAGTTCTTGGTGTCGGTGGCCTTGACCCGGGACACCGCGATCGAGATCTTGCGCCCGTTGGGCTTGCGGTAGTCCAGCGGGACCGGGAGCTGCGCGCACTCGGCCTTGTTCATCGGGTCATCCGGCCCGCTGACCTCGCACTTGCCCCAGGCGACGCCGGACGCGGCGGTCGCTGCGACCGGGACCGCGGTGGCCGCGTTCGCGGTGACGGCGACGGCGGTGCCGCCGACGCCCACGGCCGCCGCGGCCGCGACGAGAACGATCCTCTTCACCAGACCCCCTTGATCCGGCGGGGCCGCGCGCGCCGGTGCGGGCCGCGGCCGAACGCCGAAAAATAGCCGATAAGTGGATAAACGGAGATTGTGGCGCCAGCGGCACCGCGGACGGCAGAGGCCGTCGTGAGTGGATGCGAAATCGTGACGTGATCCACGGAACTTCGTGATCTCTCATCGCGTTGGGGTCCCGGCCGTACGGCCGGGACCCCGGCGGCGAGGCGGTGCCGCCCGTCAGGACGGCGGCACCCTCGCGATGGGCCGTGTCGGCCCGGCTACTTCAGCGCGCCGTCCAGGGACGTCGCGGCGCCGACCTTGCTCCTGGTCTGGGCGGCGGACTCGGTGGCCGGCACCGGGTCACCGAGCTGCGGGACGTGGACGGTGTCCGGCTTCGGCCGCTTCCCGGTCAGGAAGTAGGCGTCGAAGTAGGCGTCCACGGCCGCCGAGCCGCGGTGCACGATGCAGTGCGTCCGGTCGCCGTCCTGGACCACCAGGCGCGAGCCCTTGAGCCGGCTGTGCATCTCCAGGGCGCCGGCGTAGGGGGTCGCGGCGTCGGCGGTGGACTGGAACATCAGGATGTTCTCCGGCACGTCCTTGCCGTGGCCGATGTTCACCGGCTTGCCGGCCTTGGCGGGCCAGGTGATGCAGGGGGCGTTGTACCAGGCGTTGCTCCAGGTGAGGAACGGGTGCTTCTTGTGCAGCTTGTCGTTGTCGCGCTGCCACTTCTTCCAGTCGGTCGGCCACTGCACATCGGTGCACTGGACGGCGTCGTACACCGCGTAGCCGTTGTCGTCGGCGCCGCCGGTGGTCTGCGCGCCGAAGGTGCCCGCGAAGGTGGCGGCGTCGCCGGTCTTGTAGGCCGCCAGGCCCACGCCGTACCCGTGCCAGATCGCCTGGGTGCGCCGGTAGGCGGCGTTCTGGATGACGTCGGTCAGCTCGTCCGGGCCGACCGCGAGGGTCTGGCCGCTGGACGGGTCGGTGTAGGTGACCGGCTTGCTCGCCAGGTCCTTGCGCAGGCCGTAGAAGAACCTGCGCACCGCGGCCTGGGACGAGCCCAGGTGGTAGACCGAGTCGTACTTGGCCAGCCAGCCGAAGTAGTACTCGATGTTCTGGTCGAACGCGACGTCCTGGTTCAGGTTGGTGTCGTACCAGACGCCCTTCGGCCCCACGTTGCCGTCGAGGACCATGCGGCCGACCGTCTTCGGGAACAGCGTGGCGTACGCCGAGCCGAGGTAGGTGCCGTAGGAGGCGCCGTAGTAGTCGAGCTTCTTGCTGCCGAGGGCGGTGCGGATCGACTCCAGGTCGTTCACCGAGTCGATGGTCTTGATGTGGTCCAGCAGCCCGATCCTGTCGGCCTTCTTGCACGCCGCGGCGTAGCCCGCCGACTTCTTCAGCCAGGTCGCCACCGACGCCCTGTCACCGGTGCCGTAGTCCGGCCGCGGCGCGTTGGTGTAGTCCGGGTCGCAGGTCAGCGCCGGGACGCTCATGCCGACGCCGCGCGGGTCGAACCCGATGACGTTGAACGCCTCGCGCATCGGCGCGGAGTTCTGGGCGAACACGCGCGGGCCGAACAGCGCCCCGCCGCCGCCGGGGCCGCCCGGGTTGACCACGATGTCGCCCTTGGCCGCACCCTTGCCGGTGTGCGGGGTCCGGGTGAGCTGGAGGGTGATCTTCTTGCCGCCGGGCCTGGCGCGGTCCAGCGGGACGGCCAGCTCGGCGCACTGCACGATCTTGGAGACCGGGTAGATCGCGTCGTAGTTGTCGGCCACCGTCTTGACGAAGTCCGCGGGGCAGGTGTGCCAGTTCAGCGCGGCGGTGTCCGGTCTTCCGGAGGGACCGGCCGCCTGGGCGCTCGCGGCCCCGAGCCCGGTGAACCCGAGCCCGGCCACCGCGGCCAGCACAACGATCTTCTTCACATATCCCCCTTTGAGTCACGACTCCGAGCGAGTCGGACATACGGGCCAAATGTGAAGATTGTTACGCTCGCCGGCGCTCAGGCGGCAGGGGCTTTCGTCAGTGGATGCACAATCGTGACAAGATTCTCGGAACCCGACAATACGCAAGAACGTTCCGAAACGCGGCGACCTCCGGGAACGCCCCGGGACCCCGGGAACGCCCACGGGACCCCCGGGAACGCCGAAGAGGCCCCCGGGATCACCCAGGGGCCTCTCGCGTGTCTTCTCGCGCGGACTAGCTCACCACGACCTCCGCGCCGGGGCCGCTCACCGACCCGTCCTCGCCGATCTCGATGCCCATGTCGTCGGCGATGCGCATGGCCTCTTCGATGAGGGTCTCGACGATCTGGGCCTCGGGGACGGTCTTGACGACCTGGCCCTTGACGAAGATCTGGCCCTTGCCGTTGCCCGAGGCGACACCGAGATCGGCCTCACGGGCCTCACCCGGACCGTTGACCACACACCCCATCACCGCCACCCGCAACGGCACCGGGAAATCCTTCAGACCCGCGGTGACCTGCTCGGCCAGAGTGTAGACATCGACCTGGGCCCGGCCGCAGGACGGACAGGACACGATCTCCAGACCCCGCTGCCGCAACCCCAGCGACTCCAGAATCGCCGTACCGACCTTGACCTCCTCGACCGGCGGCGCCGACAGCGACACCCGGATCGTGTCACCGATCCCCTGAGCCAGAAGAGCACCGAACGCCACCGAGGACTTGACCGTCCCCTGAAACGCCGGCCCCGCCTCGGTCACACCCAGATGCAACGGATAATCACACGCCGCCGCAAGCAGCCGATACGCCTCGATCATCACCACCGGATCGTTGTGCTTCACCGAGATCTTGATGTCACCGAACCCATGCTCCTCGAACAAAGAGCACTCCCACAACGCCGACTCCACCAACGCCTCAGGCGTCGCCTTCCCATACTTCTCCAGCAGCCGCTTGTCGAGCGACCCCGCGTTCACACCGATCCGGATCGGCACCCCCGCCCCCGACGCCGCCCGAGCGATCTCACCGACCTTGTCATCGAACCTCTTGATATTCCCCGGATTCACCCGCACCGCCGCACAACCCGCGTCGATCGCGGCGAACACGTACTTGGGCTGGAAGTGGATGTCAGCGATCACCGGGATCGGCGACTTACGCGCGATCGCGGGCAACGCCTCCGCATCGTCCTGCGAAGGAACCGCCACCCGCACGATCTGACAACCCGACGCCGTCAACTCAGCAATCTGCTGAAGCGTCGCATTCACATCCGCCGTCAACGTCGTCGTCATCGACTGCACCGACACCGGCGCATCCCCACCCACCGGCACACCACCCACCATGATCCGCCGCGACACCCGGCGCGGCGCCACCGGGCGGGCGGGCGCCTGCCCCTCGCCCTCGCCGCGGACCATCGGAATACCCAGTGAAACGCTCATCCCTCTCCTCTGGCTTGTTCTGCTCCTCCGGGAGCAACCCCCAGACCCCGCAGAAGGAGGGCCGCACCGACCGCTCGCCCCGCTTTCGGCTGGCCCCTACCACCCTAAGCGCCGAGCACGTATGGGGTGACGTGGACGGGTCAGCTACATAGTCACGATCTGACTACCTTCTGTGACTTGATCGTACTATTGAGGCAGCCGAAGCGGATTGACCAGGTCGGCGAGGATCAGCAGCACCCCGAACCCCACCAGGACCAGGACGGCCAGATAGGTGATCGGGAGCAGCCTGGTCATGTCGACCGTGCCGGGATCGGGGCGGCCCCGCAGCCGCGCGATCCGGGCGCGGGCCCGCTCGTAGGCGACGACCGCCAGGTGCCCTCCGTCCAGCGGCAGCAGCGGCACGACGTTGAGCGCCCCCAGGAAGATGTTCACCGAGACGACCAGCGACAGGAACAGGGCGATCTTGTCGCGCCCGGAGCTGTGTGAGGAGAAGATCTGGCCCGACACGTCGGTCGCCCCGACCACGCTGCCGACCTGGCCGCCGGGCGTGCTGCCCCGGTCGGGCGAGAACAGCCGCGGGATCGCGGCCGGCAGGCCGGCCAGCGCCCGGCCGATGCCGGCGACGGCGGTGCCGACGCCGCGCGCGGCGAAGACCGTCGCGTTGAGCGGGCCGACCCGCTCGTATCCCTGGCCGGTGACCTTCGCCGACATCCCGAGGAACGTCTCGCCGGCCACCCGCGCCGGCCGCACGGTCAGCGTGACCGGCCCGGCCGCCCCGCCCGGCCCGGACGGCCGTTCGACGACCACCTGGACGGGCCGTCCGGGCGGCGCCGCGGCGATGGCCGCGCGCAGCCCGGCCCAGGTGCGCACCCGCGTCCCGCCGAACGAAACGACGCGGTCGCCGGCGCGCAGCCCGGCCTCCTTGGCCGGGGACGGCGGGCGGCCCCGCTCGCAGACGTCCTGCAAGGTGGCCGGGACGCACGCGCTGACCTGGTCGACGGTGGTGCTCGCCGAGCCCGGGACGCGCACCCCCACGGCCATCGCCATCACCATGAGCAGCACGAACGCGAAGGCGAAGTTGGCGGCGACGCCGGCCCCGATCACGATCGCGCGGCGGCCGGCCGGCTGGCGGTAGAAGGCGCGCGGCCGGTCGGCCTCGTCGATCTCCTCCAGCGGGGTGTAGCCGACGATCTTGACGAAGCCGCCGAGCGGGATCGCCTTCACCCCGTACTCGGTCTCGCCCCGCCGCCGCGACCACAGCGTGGGCCCGAAGCCGACGAAGTACTGGGTGGCCTTCATCCCGAACCGCTTGGCGGTGAGCAGGTGGCCGCCCTCGTGCAGCATCACCGAGGCGAGCAGCGCGACGACGAAGGCGACCGCTCCGAAGAGGAAGGCCATCGCGCTCCTTCGCCGTGCCCATCGGTCAGGCGGGCGCGGTGAGCTCCCCGGCTCGCGCGCGCGCCCGCTCGTCGGCCGCGAGGACGTCGTCCAGGGTCAGGCCCGCGCCGGCGCCCGCCGCCCGATCGTCGGGCACCTGCTCGTCCACTACCCGCGTGATCGTGTCGACTATCCCCAGGAACGGCAGCCGTCCGGCACGGAACGCCTCGACGCACTCCTCGTTGGCCGCGTTGTAGACCGCCGGCGCGACACCGCCGAGCTCGCCGACCCGGCGGGCGAGCGCCACCGACGGGAACGCCTCGTCGTCGAGCGGGAAGAACTCCCAGGTGTGGGACGCCGTCCAGTCCAGGCCCGGGGCGGCGTCCGGGACGCGGTCCGGCCAGTCCAGCCCGAGCGCGATCGGCAGCCGCATGTCGGGCGGGCTCGCCTGGGCGAGGGTCGAGCCGTCGGTGAACTCCACCATCGAGTGGATCACCGACTGCGGGTGCACCATCACCTCGATCCGGTCGAAGGGGACGTCGAAGAGCAGGTGCGCCTCGATCACCTCCAGCCCCTTGTTGACCAGCGTCGCCGAGTTGATCGTCACGACCGGGCCCATGCTCCAGGTGGGGTGGTCCAGCGCCTGCTCGGGCGTGACGCCGGCCAGCTCGCCGCGGGCCCGGCCGCGGAACGGCCCGCCGCTGGCGGTCACCACCAGCCGCCGCACCTCGTCCGCGCGCCCGCCTCGCAGGCACTGGGCGAGCGCGGAGTGCTCGGAGTCGACCGGGACGATCTGGCCCGGCCGGGCCCGCTCCTTGACCAGCGGGCCGCCGACGATGAGCGACTCCTTGTTGGCCAGCGCGAGGGTGCGCCCGGCGTCGAGTGCCGCGAGGGTGGAGGCCAGGCCGAGCGCGCCGGTCACACCGTTCAGCACCACGTCGCTCTGCCAGGCGGCGACCTCGGCGACCGCCTCCGGCCCCGCGACGATCTTGGGGATGGGGTAGTCGCCGGTGGCGTAGCCGCGCCGCTGGGCCTCGGCGTAGAAGGCGAGCTGGAGCTCCTGCGCCGCGGACGCCTTGGCCACCGCGACGATGTCGGGGCGGAACTCCAGGGCCTGCTCGGCGAGCAGCCCGACCCGGTCGCCGCCGGCGGCCAGCCCGGCCACCCGGAACCGGCCGGGGTTGCGCCGGATCACGTCGAGGGCCTGGGTGCCGATCGAGCCGGTGGAGCCGAGCAGGACGACCTCGCGGGCGGCCGGGGCGGCGTTCGAAGGTGACATCACGGGGTCCATTGTCGGCCATGGCGGACCGGTGCGGGGGCCGCCCGGCGCGTCGGCCCGACATGCGCGAACGGCCAGAACTGCAAGAACGCCCCGGACACCTTCGTCCAGATCTGCCACTAGTCGCGGCAAATATCGCGAACGTAGCTTTCGGCGCATGAGACGCTCCCCGCGCACCATGACCCTCGCCGCGCTGGGCGGCGCGGCACTGACCCTGCCGCTGCTCGCCGTCCCCGCCGCCCAGGCCGCCACCGCCCCGACCCCGGTCCCCTCTCCGTCCGCCCGCGCGCAGGCCACCGGCGGCGCCGAGCAGCAGCGGGTGCTGCGGTTCTGGACGCGGCAGCGGATGGCCTCGGCCACCCCGATGGAGAAGCTCTTCAAGCCGAAGGGCGTGGACCTGGCCGCAGTGCGGCGCGGTCTCGCCAAGCTCGTCCCGATGTCGGTCCCGAACGGCGGCGCCGCCTGGACCGGCGGCGGGGCCGTCACCAAGACCGCCGGCCGGGTGTTCTTCACCTACCAGGGCCGCACCGCGTCCTGCTCCGGCGACGCGGTGACCAGCACCAACAAGAGCACCGTCGTCACCGCCGGGCACTGCGTGAAGCTCGACGGGGCCTGGCACACCGACTGGGTGTTCGTGCCCGGCTACAAGGACGGCGACCGTCCGTACGGGACGTGGACCGCGAGCAAGACGCTGTCCACACCCCAGTGGACCGCCAGCGAGGACCTCAACTACGACGTCGGCGCGGCCGTGGTGAACCCGGTGGACGGCAAGAAGCTCGTGGACACCGTCGGCGGGCAGGGCATCGCGTTCAACCAGGCGCGCGGCCAGTCCATGTACGCGTTCGGCTACCCGGCCGCCGCCCCCTACGACGGCTCCAAGCTGACCTATTGCAGCGGGACGGTCATCGACGACTTCCTTCAGAGCAGCGACCTCGGGCTGGACTGCGACATGACCGGCGGGTCCAGCGGTGGACCGTGGTTCCTGAACTTCGGCGAGTCGGCGGGCACGGGCATCCAGAACTCGGTGAACAGCTTCAAGTACAACCTGCCGTTCCTGTCCGACTACATGTTCGGCCCGTACTTCGGGACCGACGCGCAGAACCTGTACAACACGGCTCAGTCCTCGTAGCCGGGCCCGGCTACGAGCCGTCCGGCCGGTCGCGCGGGAGCGGGTCGCGCAGCAGCGGGAGGCGGAGGACGAAGCGGGCGCCGCGCTCGCTGTCTCCGATGTACAGCCGTCCCCCGTGCGCGTTCGCGATCTCCCGCGCGATCGGCAGGCCGAGGCCGCTCCCGCCGGCGTCCTTGCGGCGCGAGGAGGCCAGCCGGGTGAAGCGCTCGAACACGCGCTCCCGGTCCTCGGGCGCCACGCCGGGCCCGTCGTCGCGGACCTCCAGCACCGCCTCGCCGCCGTCCGCCCGGACCTCCACCTCCACCCGGGCGTCGGCGTGCCGGTCGGCGTTCACCAGCAGGTTGAGCAGCACGCGGGCGAGCTGGAGCCGGTCGCCCTCCACCAGCACGCCCGGCTCGGAGCGGACCGTCACCGGCAGGCGCAGCGTGCCGCGCGCCACCTCGGCCTCCGCCAGGTCGCCGAGGTCCAGCGGCGCCCGCGCGGGCTCGGCCCCGGAGTCCAGCCGGGCCAGGGCAAGGAGCGCGTCCACGATCTGGTGCAGCCGCTCGGCGTCGCCCAGGGCGTGCTCCAGCGTCTCCCGGGGGTCGGTGCCCGCCGGGTCGTCCAGCGCGAGCTCGATCCGGGTGCGCAGGCCGGTGATCGGCGAGCGCAGCTCGTGCGAGGCGTCGGAGACGAACCGGCGCTGGTGCTCCACCGCCCGCTCCAGCCGGTCCAGGGTGGCGTTGACGGTGCGGGCCAGCCGCTCGATCTCGTCGCGGGTGCCCGGCACGGGCATCCGGCGGCTCAGGTCGGACGCGGTGATCTCGGCCATCTCGGTCTCAATCGCCGCGACCGGCCGCAGCGTCCGTCCCACCGCGCGCCACATCCCCCACGCGGCGAGCGCGAGCACCACGACGCAGAGTCCGGCCATGACCGACTCCAGGAGGTAGTTCCCGAGGATCCACGGTTGCGGGACCGCCGCGTACACCGTCACGGGCCCGTACGCCTTGGCCACGACGTCGAACCCGACGACGATGACGCAGTCGGGCAGCAGGTCGCTCCGCGCGCAGACCCTGGTGTCGACCCGCGTGTCGAGCCGGCTCGGCCGCGCCCTGGTGATCGGCGGGCGGCCCTGGAGCGGGGCGCTGGAGGCCACCACCCGGCCGGAGCCGGCGGAGACCACTTGGACGAGCACGCCGCTCTGTGCCGGAATGTGGGTGGGCAGCCGTCCCGCACCGGCCGCGACCGCGACCTCGCGGGCCGCGCGGGCCGCCACGTCGGTGCGATGGCTCAGGATCAGATGGTGCAGCAGCGCCGCGGTGACCAGGACGGCGGCCAGCAGCAGCGACCCGACGACGCTCATCGCGAGCAGCGTCACCCGCGCGCGGATCGAGCGCGGCCGGCCCGGCCACGCGCTCAGCGGGACGGTCGTCGCCGGCATCTCTCCTTTGTATGCCCCGCGCCTCCAACGACCGGTAAAGGATCACTCCCGCCACCCCGCCGCGGCCCGCCGACCTTGGGGACGGAACCGACACGTCAGCCTTTACCACCCCTTTCACCTGCGGTAGCGGCGAGCACACCCTTGGCGACCTATAAAGGAATCACGTGAAGTCGACTCCCGCCAGGGGGATGGGCATGGGCCAGACCGACGAGCCGAGGTTCGACCCGGGTGCGCTGACCACCGCACAGCGCCAGGGCGCGGCCTGCGTCGTCTGTCGGAAGCAGTGGCCCCGGCCGCGCACGCGCGTCGGCCGCCTGCCGGATTCGTCCGGGGTGTTCGCGTGCGAGGAATGCGCACCCGCCCTGCCGGCAACCCGCGAAGCGGGCTCTCCGGGAGCCGACCACGCACGCCGGACGACCGGCCGGGAGGCCGGTTCCGGCGGGGGCGCCGGTCTTCGACCGAGGCGGGCGCCCCGGAGGTCTCTCCTGGAGGAGGGTGACCCGGGCATTCGGGGGGAAGCCCGGGACCACCCGACAGGCGTGCCCGGCTGGGGGCGGCCGGGCGCGCCGGAGAGACCGTCGCGCGGGCGGGGGGCCCGCCCGCGCAGCCCGTCCCCGCCGCGTTAGCCGGGACCCCGCCGGGCGGGGTTGGTCGCCTCGATCCACTTCTTGGTCCACTCAGCGTAGTCGGTGCAGTCGCCCTTGCCGGGCTTGCCCTTCTTGCCGGTGCCGCACGCCTTGGCCGGGGTGTGCGCGAAGATCACCTCGTCGAGGTAGCCGCGGTCGCCGACCCGGTAGGCGTCGCAGAACTCGCGCTTGAGCCGGTCGCCCGAGCACGCCTGCGGGTTGGCCGGCGCGACCCCGGTCCACTCGGCCACCTGCTGCTGGACGTCGGGCGAGGCGGTCCACTGGAGCCACTGGTACATGCAGTTGGGATGCTGGACGCGGGCACCGATCATCCAGGCGTTCATCCAGCCCGTGACGCCCTCGGAGGGGACCGCGGTCTGCACCGGCCGTCCGGCCCGGTTCAGCACGTCGGCCTGGTACGGCCACACCACGCCGAGCGCGGCGCTCTGCTCGCCGCCCGGCCCCGTCGGCCTCACCTTGGGCGCGTCCGTGCCCGTCGGGGTGGGCGTCGCCGTGCCGGACGAGGGGGGCGCGGGCAGCGGGGAGGACGCGGGCGGGGGCGCGTCGCCGCTCCGGCCCGTGGCGCCGCCGAGCCCGGTGCCGCCCCCGGCGAACGCACTGATCGCGTCGGCGGGGAGCTGCCAGTACTCCTTGACGTGCGGGCGCTGCTTGGCCAGCACCTTCCCGGCGGCGTCGAGCTGCTTGGCGGTCAGCGAGTAGGGGTCGCCGATGTGGAGCTTGCGCTCCTTGTCCTTGAGGTAGAGGGCGGCCTCGGCGATGGCGAGCGGGCTGTCGCGCATGATGAGCCGCCCGGAGTAGCGGCGGGCCTGTTCCGGCTCGAACAGGGCCGCCCAGCTCGACGGGGCCGGCTGGACCGTCCGGGTGTCGTAGGCCAGCAGGTTCGAGCCCCATGTGAACGGGACGCCATAGAACCTGCCGTCGCGCTTGAGCAGGCCGCGCAGGCGCGGTTCGAGCTTCTTGTAGCCGTCGACCAGGTTGGGGTTGACGGCGACGACCTGGCGGTCGGCGATGAGCCGCCCGGACACTTCGGGCGGCGCCGACACACCGTCGTAGCGCCGGTTGGGGTCGCTCATGAGGTCGGCCATCTCCTCCGGGGAGCGGGCGGCCTTCCAGCCGACCTTGCAGCCCGTGCGCTTCTCGAACGGGGTGACCCAGTCGACCCGGGGGTCGCTGCCGCCGTTCTCCACGTAGCCCGACAGCGAGACCAGGTTGATGGCGCCCTCGCCCGGGCCGAGCGTGCTGGCCACCCGCACCGCACCGGCCGGTTCGTCGTCGCCGCTACAGGCGCCGAGACCCGCCGCCGCCAGCACCGTGGTCACCACCAAGGCCGTCACCTTGGCCCTCAACCGCATGTCGCTCCCGATCCGTCCACCGGGCCGTCCCCCGCGCGGACGGGCCCGTCGGCGCAGCGTAGCGCCTCCGGCACCGTGAGGCCGCGTGCGACGCCGCGAGGACGCGCGGCGCGGGACGGCACGGGAGCGCATTCCACCCTTCCCGTCGTGCCGAACATCTCCGCGCGATTCGATCGCCGGCCACCGGACGGGGATCCACCATCCCCGCCTTTATGAACCATTCACAAAGCCATTTTCGGACGGATTGGCTGCGGCGAAGAGAGCCGCCGCGGCCCGGGGGGCGGTGGGTGCTGGCGTCCGTGCCACACACGGAGGTTGCTGGAGAGGGGTGTGGCACGGGCTGCCGCCCATCCCGGGGCCGCGGCGGCGCCGGCGTGCGTGGCGAGGTTGGGGAACAGCGGATCACCTTGCAGTGCCGCTCGGCCACGCGGACGCCGGCACCCGGCGGAACGGGGACGGTGTGACGCCCTCGAGACGGAGGAGATTCGAGGGGCGTCGCCCGTCCTGCCGGGGGTCGCGGGACGGCCGGAGGCCGTCGTCGGTCATCGGATTCCCTACTGCGGAGTGCTGGATCACCTCGATCAGTGCGATGAGCCGCTGCGGGGTCTCGGCCTCGACGAAGTCCCCGCCGCCCCGGCCCCGGGGCGGCAGCGCCCACCAGTGGGCGGTGAACGGGCCGAACCAGACGGTCCAGCCGGGGTAGCGCCGGCCGAGCGCTTCGACCTCGGCGGCGTGGTCGTCAGCAGTCATCGCGCGGCTCCCTGCGCCGGACCCCGGACCTCGATCCTGACTCCGAATCCCGACCTTTTACTTATTCATCCCATTTAATTGGGATATTTAGATTGTGTCCGCGGTCACAGGACGAGTCAACACTTGTAGCTATTATTTGTCGAGGCGGCGGAGACGAAAATTGACGACGAGAACTCCCAGGCGGAAGAAGTTCCCGACGCTGCGAAGGAACGGCGCGAAGGGGCGGCGCGGTTCGCGGCGTTTATCGCTCTCTGGGTGATTCATCCCACCGGCCCGAACCTCAGGTGTCCGATCCGGTCCCGCCGATCGATCCGGTCAGGTCCGCACCGCCTCGTCCACGCTCTCCAGCGCGCCGATCAGGATGCCCAGCCCCTCGGCGGCCTCCTCGCCGGTCAGGTTCAGCGGCGGCGCCATCCGCAGCACGTTGCCGTACAGGCCGCCCTTGCCCACCAGCAGACCACGTGCGCGCGCCGCCTCCATCGCCGCCGCGGCGAGCGCCGGGCCCGGCCCGCCGGTGCCGGGGTCCACGAGCTCGACGGCGAACATCAGCCCCTTGCCGCGCACCGCCCTGACGCTCGGCAGCCGCCCGGCCGCCTCCTCCAGCCCGCCGATGAGGAACGCGCCCTGCTTGGCGGCGTTGGCCTGGAGGTCGTGGCGCAGCACATAGTCGAGGGTCGCGTTCGCGGCGGCCATCGACAGCGGGTTGCCGCCGAACGTGGACAGCCCCACGGCGGTCGGCCCGTCCATCAGCTCCCCGCGCGCGACGACGCCGCCGACGGCGAAGCCGTTCCCCAGCCCCTTGGCGAACGTCATCATGTCCGGGACCACACCGTGGTTCTCGATGCCGAAGAACCCCTGGCCGGTGCGTCCCCACCCGGTCTGCACCTCGTCGGAGACGAACAGGATCCCGTGCTCGTCCAGCACCTCCTTGTAGGCGGCGAACAGGCCGTCCGGCGCCATCGTGAACCCGCCGACCCCCTGGATCGGCTCGGCGATCAGCGCGGCGACATCACCGCCGGCCGCGGCGGCGAGCACATGCCGCAGGTCCTGCACGCAGGCGTCGATGTACGCGGCGTCGGGCATCCCGGCGAACAGCGGCCGGTCGCGGTCGGCGCCGTGCAGGAAGTGCACGTTGAGCGGCGAGTACGGCACATTCGTCCACGCCCGGTTGCCGGTGACGCCCATCGCGCCGAAGGAGCGGCCGTGGTAGGCCTGCCGCATCGCGAGGACCTGGTCGGTCCGGCGGGCGCGGACGGCCAGCAGCAGCGCGGTCTCGTTCGCCTCGGTGCCCGAGTTGGTGAAGAAGACCTTGGCGTCCGGGATCCCGGACAGCCGCGCGATCTTCTCGGCCAGCTCGACCTGCCCGCGCAGCAGGTACGCGGTCGAGGTGTGCACGACACCGGTCGCGAGCTGGCGCTCCACCGCCTCCCGCACCTCGGGCACGGCATAACCGATCATGTTGCTCAGGATGCCGGTGAAGAAGTCCAGGTACCGGCCGCCCTCGGCGTCGGTCACGCGGGCGCCCGCGCCACCGGCGATCTCGATGGGTTCGTCGTAGTTGAGCGCCAGCCAGGACGGCATGACCGCCCGGTGGCGCCTGAGCAGACGCGCGTGTTCCGCCATGACCGGAGTCTGCTCGGAACGCGCGCGCCCGAATCCCGGTGAATACACCCTGTAAGGCCGCTGCCCCGCTGTGTTGACAGCATGTCCCGATATCATCCGTGCCGATGCTTCCGACCCTGGACGACGTGCTCCAGCTCGACGCGGTGCGCCGCGGGCAGCCGCGCGTCGTCGCCGGCGCCGACCGGACCGGCAACCGGATCCGCTGGGTGCACGTGGCCGAGGTCGACGACATCGCGCACCTGCTGCACGGCGGCGAACTGGTGCTGACCACCGGCATCGCCCTGCCCGACGACCCCGGCCGGCTGCGCGCCTACATCGCCGAGCTGGCCGAGGTCGGCGTCAGCGGGCTGATGGTCGAGCTCGGCCGCCGCTACGCCCGCGCCCTCCCGGCCGCGCTGACCGCCGCGGCCGAGCACCACGGCCTCCCGGTGGTCGTGCTCGCGCACGAACCGGTGTTCGTCGACATCACCGAGTCGGTGCACGCGCGGATCGTCCAGGACCAGTTCGCCGAGCTGCGCGCCTCCGAGCGGCTGCACGAGATCTTCACCCAGCTCTCGGTGGAGGGCGCCTCCACCGACGAGGTCGTCCGCCAGGTCGCCGCGCTCGCCGGGTACCCCGTCGTCCTGGAGAACCTCTCCCACCGGGTGCTGGCCGCCGACGCGGGCGGCGGCGACCCGGCCCGGCTGCTCTCGGCCTGGGAGACCCGGTCCCGCGCGGTGCGGCCCGAGCGGCGCACCGCCTACGACGCCTCGTCCGGCTGGCTGGTCACCGCGGTCGGCGCCCGCGGCGAGGACTGGGGCCGCCTGATCGTCGTGCTCGGCTCGTCCCCCACCGCCCGCGACACGGTGCTGATCGAACGGGCCGCCACCACCCTCGCGCTCGGCCGGCTGCTCGACCGGCACGCCGAGAGCCTCGAACGCCAGGCGCACGGCACGATCCTGACCCGCATCCTCGCGCACTCCTACTCCGACCCCCACGAGGCCGCCGCGCGGGCCCGCGCCCTCGGCGTCCCCCTGTCGGGACGGCGCCTGCTCGGCGTCGTCCTGCGCCGCCGCACCCCGCCCGCGACCGCCGCGCCCGAGCTCGCCGAGCTGGCCGAGGCCGCCGCCGCGGCCTGTAAGAACGCCCGCCTGGCCGCACTGGTCGGCATCCTGGACGAGGGCGGCCCGCAGGCTCGCGTCGGCGTCCTGGCCTCACTGCCCGCCCGCGCCGACGCCGAGACCGCGCTCGCCGAGGTCGCCACCCGCGTCCGCGCCCGCACCGGCGGCGACTGCGTCATGGCCGCCGGTTCGCTCGTCGACTCGGTCCGCGACGTGCGCCGCTCGTTCCAGGAGGCCGAGCAGGTCGCGGACGTCGCCTGCCGGGGCTCGGGCGCCCGCCTGTTCTACCGGCTCCCCGACCTGCGGCTGCGCGGCCTCCTGCACCTCCTCCGCGACGACGTCCGCATGCAGACGTTCGTCGAACGCGAGCTCGGCCGCCTCCTGGAGTACGACGCGCAGCACGGCAGCGACCTCACCCGCATGCTGGAGCTCTACCTGGACGCGGGCCGCAACAAGGCGGTGGCCGCGCAGCGCGCCCACCTGTCCCGCCCAGCCTTCTACCAGCGCCTCCACCGCATCGAACGCGTCCTGGACGCCGACCTCGACGACGTCGAGTCCTGCGTGTCCTTCCACGTGGCGCTGCTGGCCCTCAGCTCCGTCCGCTGGGAACACCCCTGACCCACCGCTCCGCGCCTTCCGGGGTCTCGCAGGGTCGCTGGTTGATAGCCTTGAGTGTCCGGGACCGAGCGACCTCGGAGCACCATCCCAGGAGGACATCCATGACGGCGGAGCCCATGCCCGAATACGGACCGGCGTCCGCGCCGGAGCCCCAGCCCCGGTCCGACCACCTGACCGCCGTGCCGGACTGGCTGATTCCCCCAGCGGACGGCTTCACCGCCGAAGACCTCGATCGCCTTCCGCAATTGCCCCCTCACACTGAGCTGATCGATGGCAGCCTGGTCCTGGTGAGCCCCCAGTCCAGTTTCCACACGCTGACGATGGATCTTCTTGTCAACGGCCTCCGCCGCTCCGTCCCGGAGATGATGCGCGTCCGCCGGGAAATGACCGTCACTCTCGGGCGGCGGCAGCGTCCCGAGCCCGACCTGATGGTGCTGCGGGCCGAGGCGGTGACCGGGCCGGAGGAGACCGGCTACCGGCCCGAGGACGTCGTACTGGCGGTCGAGGTGGTGTCCCCCGACTCGGTCGAGCGGGACCGTGAGCGCAAGCCGGCGCTCTACGCCAGGGCGGGGATCCCCCATTTCTGGCGGGTGGAGAAGAACGAGGGGCGCCCGGTCGTCTACGTCCACGAGATCGACCCGGCCACCGGCGCCTACGTGGCGACGGGGATTCACCATGACCGGCTCAAGCTCACCGTGCCGTTCGACGTCGATGTCGACCTGACGGAGATCGACCGGCTCTGACCGGCGGACGGGCGGGGGCTCGCGGAGTCAGCCGAGTTCGGCGACGGCACGGTGGGCGGCGTCGATGGCGGCGTCGGCGTAGGCGCGGTTCTGCGAGTCGGAGTTGGCGATGGTCACCCGCCCGTACGGCTGGCGGCCGATCACCGAGGGCAGCGGGCCGTCCGGCCAGAACTGCGCCCAGGGACGGCCGTACTCCAGCGCGTAGCCGTGGCCCCAGCGGTTGACCGTGATCCCCTGGATGTCCTGGGCGGGGTCGAAGCCGCCGCCGGACAGCAGCCGGGTGAGCTGGTCGCGGATGGTGCGCTCGTAGGAGGCGAACGGCTTGCCGAACAGCTCCCGGCGGCCCGGTCCGATGCCGCCGCGCGGGTTGGGGTTCGGCTTGGTCGCCATCTGGATCATGTGCACCAGGATCGGCTGCTCGGGGTCCTTGGAGAACTCGTAGCCGCCCATGCTGACCGGGTAGTCGAGCTCGGCGACGCACCACTCACCGCTGAGGAAGCGGGTGTGGCTGATGTGCAGCTTCTCCCACGCCCGCCAGTTGCTCAGCTGGACCATGGTGTAGACCATCGGCAGCTTGGTGCCGAAGAACAGGCCCTCCTTCTGCTCGGTCGGCAGGTCCTGCATGAGGTAGGGGACCATCGTGCCGTAGCAGGCCATCACCACGCCGCCCGCCGTGCATTGATAGACCTTGCCGTCCCGGACGAAGTTGACGTCGACGGTCTTGGAGCCGATGCTGCCGCCGGTGTGCTGGACGCGCACGCACGGCGCGTTCAGCCGGAGCCGCACCTGCTCGCCCGCCACGTCCAGCTTGCTGTAGTCGATCCGAGCGAGGGGCTCCTCGTCGAGGGTGCGGGGCGCGCCGGTGCCGGGGATGAGCCGCCCGAGCAGGAGCTTGCAGACCCCGTTGTTGCCGTCGGGGAAGTGGTAGATGTAGGGCTCGTCGGTGTCCCACTGGAGCTGGACGGTGGGGCCGCAGAACCGGTAGGGCTTGGAGCGATCCAGCTTGAGCCCGGAGAAGCCGGGATAGTCCAGCGCCCAGGAGTCGATGGCGCCGAACGCGTCGATGCCGAACCCCCATTCGTCGCTGGTGTAGGTCTGCATGTAGTCCAGGACCTCCCGCGGCATCCGCGCCACGTCGCGCAGGTACTCCAGATAGGTGAGCCCGACCAGTTTCATCTTCTTCTGCGCGTCACTGAGGCCCGGGAGGTAGTCCTTGGGGTTGTCCTGGAGTTCCAGGAAGGCGGTCTTGGCCGCGGCCGACATCGGCGCGTTCTTCAGCGTCTCGGCGGTCTGCGTGTCGCCGTCCATGACCGCGAGGAAATCGCGGCCGAACTGCTCGTTGGTGAAGAAGTCGGAGTCGTTCAGTTTCCAGCGCTCGTTGAACTTCTGGTCGTAGAACTTCTCGAACTTCTTGGGTTCGATGCCGAGTTCGGCCAGCAGCCCCTTGGCCACCGGGCTCCAGGCCGACGGGGCCTCGATCGACTGCGATCCGCCGTATCCGATGAGCAGCTTCCCGTCGGGGTAGAACTCGTTGCGCCGGGCGTGCCCGCCGAAGTCGTCGTGATTGTCGAGGATGAGCACCGAGGCGCCCGGATGGGCCTTGCGGTAGAAGTAGGCCGCGCTCAGGCCGCTGATGCCGGAGCCCACCACGACCAGGTCGTAGTGCTCGCCGGTCGAGGTGATCGGACGGCTGCCCGACCAGAAGATGCCGTCGCGCAGCTCGTGCGGGATGCGCATCGAGGGGTTGGTGCTGCCGCGCAGGCCGGTCATCGCGGGCGGGTAGGACGGGTTGCCCTGCCCGGCGTAGTTCCAGCCGTTCGGCGGCGTGGTGACCTCGTTGATGCCGCCCCAGGAGCCCGCGGCGCATCCGGAGAGCGCGCCCCCGGCCACCAGCCCGCCCGCGGCCACCGCCATTCCGTCCAGGAAGTCCCGGCGGCTGATCTTCCTGTCCATTCCGAGCTCACGATCAGAATGGACAGGCTTGTACGAATTATCCCCCGACATCGCATCCCCCGATCACAAGCCCCTGAGAAGATCTTCCACACACCGCGCCGGCAAAACAAGCACCGCCGAATGCGGGCGGTTTTGTCCCTGTTCATCGAACCCGATGGGCGATATAGGCTGTTCTGCGACCACGCATTCGACATTCATGGGGAGCGCATGCTCGACGTGCCCGCCGGTCTGACCGCCACGCAGACCAAGTACAACGGCGAAAAGGGACGGGCCTGGGTCGCGGCCCTCCCCGGGCTGACGGCCGGAGCCCTGGACCGC
The DNA here is from genome assembly GCF_036227065.1 of Spirillospora sp. NBC_01491. Lineage (GTDB taxonomy): Bacteria > Actinomycetota > Actinomycetes > Streptosporangiales > Streptosporangiaceae > Spirillospora > Spirillospora xylanilytica. Next base: position 7,162,658 of record NZ_CP109432.1, on the reverse strand, counting down.
TGGGATCTGCGCGTCGACGGGCCGTCCCGGCACGGCATGGCGGCGCTCGTCCTCCCCGTGCGCCGCGCCGACGGCGCCGAGGCCGTGCTCAAGCTCCAGCTTCTCGACGAGGAGACCGAGAGCGAGCCCGTGGCGCTCCGGCTCTGGGACGGGCAGGGCGCCGTGCGGCTGCTCGACGAGGACCCGGCGGCGGGCGCGCTGCTGCTGGAACGGCTCGACGCCGACCGCACGCTGGCCGCGCTGCCGGGCGACCTCGACGCGCTCCGCGTCCTGACCGGGCTGCTGGCCCGGCTGGTCGCGCTGCCCGCGCCCGCGGGCGTCCGGCGGCTCGCCGACATCGCGCGCGCGATGCTCGCGCAGGTGCCGGACGCCCTCGCCTTCCTGACCGACGACCGGCAGCGGCGCCTGACCGAGGTCTGCGCGGCGGCGGTGACGGACCTGGCGGACGAGCCCGGCGACCGCCTCCTGCACTGGGACCTGCACTACGACAACGTCCTGGCCGGAACGCGCGAGCCGTGGCTCGCGATCGACCCCAACCCGCTGGCCGGCGACCCCGGGTTCGACCTGATGCCCGCCCTGGACAACCGCTGGGACGACATCGTGGCGACCGGCGACGTCGCGCGCGCCGTCCGCCGCAGGTTCGACCTGATGACCGAGGTCCTCGGCCTCGACCGCCGCCGCGCCGCCGGCTGGACGCTGGGCCGCGTCCTTCAGAACACCCTGTGGGACATCGAGGACGGCGAGCCCGGGATGAACGACGTCCAGCTCGCGGTCGGCGAGGCGCTCCTCCCCCGCCTCTGAAGCGAGCGCACGGCCCGCACGGAACCTCCACATCCGGCTGCTTGGATCACCGCATGACGCAACCGAACCCGATCGACTATCTGGACCAGGTCGCCGCCGCGGTGCTCGGCCTGCGCCGCAACACCGCGCGGGCGGTCGAGGCCGGCCGTCTCGGCGCGGCGGCGGGCGAGCGCTGGCTGGACCATCTGTCGAGCGGGCCGTTCCTGGCGACCGCCGCGTTCTTCGTCGTGCTCGCCGAGGCCCCGCACTGACGTCCGCCCGACCGCCGCCCGCGGGCGGCGGGTCAGCGCAGGCTGTGGCGGCCCGGTGAAGAGGGGGAGGGTGAGCGGCGTGTGCAGGCCCGGCGGCGCCTCGGCGACGGCGGGATGGCGTTGACCGGGCGCAGCCACGCCGGGCCGGAGGATCGGCGGGCGGTGGTCCAGCGGCTTGCCGAAGCCGAACGTGCCGACGATCGCCTCGGGCCTGTCCCAGCGGCCGTGGCGCATCACCTCGCTGACCTTGATCGCGTCGATCCGCGGTCAGCCGCGGCCCCTGCCGAGCAGGCGCAGCAGGTCGGGGTCGGTGGCGAACAGCCGGTCGAGCTCGTCGGCGCCCACCCGCTCGGCGAGGATCTGGAGCACGAGGTCCTGGCGGACGTACTCGGCCGCCATCAGCGCGACGGCCGGATCGGCGGTGTAGATGCCCCACGCCTCGCCGTCGCCGAACCCGCCCACGACCGCCTCGCGCCGGTCGCCGACGACCACGATCAAGCGGTAGCCGAGATCCTCCAGCACCGTCTCGGGCGCGGAGAACCGGTGCTCGCGGACGTTTCCGGCGCGGTCCTCCAGCGGGCCCTCCTTGCCAAAGGTGATCACCGACACCTCGACGCCGCGGTCCGCCGCCTCGCGCACCCGCGGGCCCAGCCGGCGGGTCTCCTCGGGCCAGATCGACAGGAACAGGTCGCGGCGGGCACCCGCGATCACGTCCCCGGCGCGGGCCAGCATCGCCTCGGCGTCCTTGAGGTTGTGGATCAGGTGCGCCTCGGGGGCGGCGACGACGGCGGGCAGCGCGGCCTGCAACGCCTCGACGGACCCGTCGAACTCCCGGCGCATCCGGTCGAGCAGCGCGGCGGGCGGCAGCGGCAGGTAGTCGGTGGCGTCGGACGAGCCGCGCACCTCGTAGGCGGCGCCGCGCGCGACGAGCTTGCCGAGCGTCTCGTAGACCGTGCTGCGCGGGACGCCGGAGCGCTTGGCCACCTCGTACCCGTTGACCGGCCGTCCCGCCGCGACGAGCGCGACGTACGCCTTGGCCTCGTACCCGGACATGCCGAGGCGCTGGAGATGGTCCAGGACGTCCCGCGTGCTCACCGCCGTCATGCTACGCGCCGCCGCAGGGCCGGACCGATCAAGGCCGGGAGAGCGCCCGGCGCACCCTCAGGCCGCCCGGACGCCGAGCGCGCCGACGACCCGCAGCCCCGCGCCGCTGGGGTCTCCCGGGCCGGAGCGCGCGGGGGCGGGGTCGCCGCGCCACCGCTGGACGTCGGTGAGGCCGGGATCGAGCAGGGCGAGATCACCGAACAGGGCGCGGATCTCGTCCTCGGGACGGCAGGTCAGCGGCGCGGAGGCCCGCTGGTAGACCTCCTCGACGCTCCGCACGATGTCCGGTTCGGCGGCCGTGCCGGTCGCGTGGGTGATGAGCAGATGCCCGCCCGGGACGATCCGCTCCCGCACCAGTGCGGCGGCCTCGTCGGCCACCGGCGCGCGCACGAAGTGCAGCACGGCGCCAAGGACGAACAGCGCCGGGCGGTCGAGCTCGATCAGCCCGTCGACCTTCTTCAGCAGCTGCTCGGTGTCGTGCAGGTCGGCCTCCAGGACGTGCACGTCGTCGCCGGGCGCGAACGCGCGGTAGTGCGAGGCGACGACCGGGTCGTGGTCGGCCAGGACCACACGGACGCCCCCGGACGCCTCGCGCGCCGCGTCGAGCGTGCTCGGCCGGGTGGGGAGCCCGCCGCCGAGGTCGACGACCTGGCGCACCCCCGACCGGACGGCGGCCCGGACCCCGCGCGCGATCATCCGGCGGTTGGCGACCGCGAGCGGCCCGCTCTGCGGCAGCCGCCGGGCCACCTCCCGCGCGGCGGCCCGGTCGGCCAGATAATTGTCCTTGCCGCCGAGAAAGAAGTCGTACATTCGGGCCACGCTCGGAACGCGCGGATTCAATGCGCCGTACGCGGTGCCGTTCCTGCTCTCACTCATGGCCACCCCGGGAGCCTTCTGCGGCGTACGGGCGTACGCCGCGAGCGCCCCTGCGGGTGGGCGGAACGGAAAACGAAAATGCCGGCCGTGACGCGGCGTCGTTCTCGGGAAGCGTCAGGTCACTGCCAATCATGACAGTGACGCTCCGCTGCGGACAACCATTCAGTCACGCATGACTCGGCTCCGTCAAGCCATTCCCGGAGGACAGCGGCCATGGCGCCCTCCGGAGAATCTGCCACGGCGGCCCACCCTCCGGTCGGGGCGGGGATCGGACGCCCGCCGCCGGGGCGCTACCTTCGAGGGGTGAATCTTGGACTGGACGGCCGCCGGGCCGCGGTCGCGGCGGCGAGCGGCGGCCTCGGCCTCGCCACCGCGCGGGCGCTGATCTCCGAGGGCGCCCAGGTGGCCATCTGCGGCCGCGACCGGGACCGGCTCGCGGCGGCGGCCGGACGGCTCGGCCCCGCGGCCCACCCGATCATCGCCGACGTCGGCACGCCCGAGGGCGCCACCGCGTTCGTCCAGGAGGCGCAGGGCGTGCTCGGCGGGGTGGACGTCCTGGTGACCAACGCGGGCGGCCCGCCGGCGGGCGGTTTCGCCGACACGCCACTGGAGGACTACGCGCCGGCGCTCGACCTCAACCTGCTGTCGGTGGTGGCCATGTGCAAGGCGGCCGTGCCGCCGATGCGGGAACGCGGCTGGGGCCGGGTGGTCGCGATCACCTCGATCTCGGTGCGGCAGCCGATCCCGGCGCTGATCCTGTCCAGCACCGCGCGGGCGGGGGCCACCGGGTTCCTCAAGTCGCTCGCGCTGGAGGTCGCGGGCGACGGCGTCACGGTCAACTCGGTGCTGCCGGGCTCGCAGGCCACCGAGCGGCTGCGGTCGCTGCGCGGCGACGACTGGGACACCGTGGCGGACGAGGTCCCGGCCGGACGGATCGGTGACCCCGACGATTTCGGGGCGTTCGTGGCGTTCCTGTGCTCGCGGCAGGCGCGGCACCTGACCGGCGGCGCCATCCCGGTGGACGGCGGCGAGTACGCCGGGCTGCTCTGACCGGACCGTCCGCGCCCGGTTTCGTCACCTGAGTGACGAACTCCCGCGCCCGGACCTGTGCCCGTCCTCACTTACGATGGCGCGCCATGGCCTCCCCTCTCGCCGGGCTGCGCGCCGAGCAGGCCGCGGACCCGGGCCGGACCCCGCTGGGCCGGCTCGGCCGCGGCCTGTCCCGCGGCGCGCGGATGCTGCCGCGCGCCGTGCCGGGCGTGATCGGCCGCTGACCCGGCCGGGCCCGCGCCCGGCCGGGTCGACACGGAGGGAGGATGACCGGTGGCGGCCAGTGGTCGGCAACTGGTGGTCGGCAACTGGTGGTCGGCGACTGGCGGGTGGTCGGCGGAGAGCGGATGGGTCGGTCGGTGATCGGTGGTGCGCGGCGGGTCAGGCGGCGCCGGCGATGACCCGGCGCTGGAACGGCAGGTAGCGGTCGGCCCGGCGGGGCCGGGCGGGGAGCCCGGTCGGCTCGACCGCGAGGATGCGGTCGAAGCGGAAGGCACGCACGCCGCGCCGCATGCGGCACCAGCCGACCAGGTACCAGTGGTCGCGGTGGACCAGGCAGGTGACGGGCTCCACCTCCCGGATGGTGACGTTGGCGCCGGCGTCGCCATAGCAGAGCCGGACGACCCGGTGCTCGGTGATGGCCGCGGCGACGACGCGCGCGCGGTCGGCGGTCGCGGCGTCGAGCGGGCCGGTGAGGGTGGCCAGGGTGGCGGTGACGACGTCGTCGTGGCCGCCGAGGTCGAGGAGGGTGCGCAGGGCGCGGCGCGCGGTGGTGGCCTGCGGACCGGCGCCCAGGTGCGCCAGGGAGAGCGCCAGCGCGGCGATCTCGGGGGTGCCGAGCTCGGTGTCGTGGTGCGTGGGGACGGCGCCGGCGCGGACGGCCCGGCCGGTGTGGTGCGTCGCAACGTTCGCCATGGTTCGATTATATGTTCGAACACTGACATTGTGGAGGCCGCCGGGCGCTCGGTCGGCCGACCGGTCCCCGATGCCGTCCGCTTGAGCGCACACCCAGGCATACGGAACACTGATGCCTCAACCATGCTCTATCGGGGGATCGGGGGCGACCATGGGCCGACCGGGGAACCGGCCTTGAGCGACGCGGTACCCGGCCGACCGCCGATGGGCCGGGACGAGGTGGACCGCACGCTCGGCCACCTGCGCGACGAGAGGGAGCGGATCAGCTCCGCCCTGCTCGAACTGGAGGCGAACCAGGGGTACCGGATGCTGGAGGGCGCGGCGCTGAGCGGGGAGACGCTGGACGCCCAGGCCGTCGTCCGCGCGCGCATGGCGGCGCTGTGGGCGCTGTTCGACCTGTACGGGGGCGTGCTCGGCGCGGCCGAGGAGCTCCGCGAGCGGCACTCCCGCCCCGGTCAGGCGCAGCTCGCCGAGCTGACCCGCCTCCTGGCCGGGCCGTCGGTGGAGCTGCCCGTCGAGGAGGTGCCGCTGGAGCGACGCACCCTGCTGTCGGCGCCGACCGGCGAGAAGCTGACCCTCCAGGCGACGGTGGCGCGGATGACCCCGCTGTTCGAGGAGGTCGCCCGCAGGATCGCGGCCCTCGACACGGTCTGGTCGGCGCTGCTGTCACGGCTCGCCGCGCTGGACGCCGAGCGCCGGACCGTGTCCGCGCTGCTGGCGTCGCTCGGCGGGACCGAGCCCGAGTTCGACCGGATCGGCGGCGAGATCGACGCGCTGGCCGGCACCGTCCGGTCCGATCCGCTGGCGCTGTCCCGTGACGGCCACGCCGACACCGCCCGGCTGGACGCCGCGGGCGACGACCTGGCCGGGCTGCGCCGCAGGCTGGAAGAGGCCGCGCGGCTGCGCGACGGGTTCGCCGGACGGGTCCGGGCCATCGCCGGGACCGTCGAGCTGGTGCGCGGCACCGAGGCCGCGGCGCGGCGGGTCCGCGCCGAGGTGCTGGTCAAGATCTCCGACCCCGCTCTGCCGGACCCGCCCGACCTGTCGGCGGCGCTAGCCGACCGGCTCGCGGCCGTGTCCGCCTCCGGTGGACGCGGCGACCTCGTCGATCTGGCGGACCGCGTCGCCGGCCTCGAGCGGGCGGCCAAGGCCGCGCTGGAGCAGGCCCGTACCGCGCTCGCGCTCATCCAGGGGCTGCTCGACCGGCGCGACGAGCTGCGAGGACGGCTGGAGGCGTACCAGGTGAAGGCCGCGCGGCTCGGCCACGCCGAAGACGACGAGCTGGCGCGGATCCACGAGGAGGCGCGCATGCTGCTCTGGTCGTCCCCCTGCGACTTACGGAAGGCGACTGTGACGCTGTCCGGCTATCAGCAGGCCATCTCATCACGGGCGAAGGGACCGGGACGATGAACCAATGCACCGCCCCTGGCTGTACGGGAACCGTTGAGGACGGCTACTGCGTCATATGCGGCATGTCGGCCAGCGCGAGTCCGCCGCCCACGGGAAACGCCACCGGATCCCCTGCTGGAGGCCCCGCCGGCCCCCCAGGACCGGGCGCGTGCACCCAACCGGGCTGCGGCGGAGCGATACAGGACGGCTACTGCGACGTCTGCGGCTCAGCCGCGGCGGCACCGGCGCCAGCACCGGCCTCGGGCCACGCCCCAGGGGGCGCGTCCCCAGGGGCGGGCTCGCCCGGTGCGTGCCGGCACGCCGGCTGTTCGGGAACCGTCGTGGACGGCTACTGCGACCGCTGCGGCCTCGCCCCGCCGGTCCGTCCGTCCAGCACACCGTCGAGCACGCCGTCCGGAGGCACCTCGGGCAGCGTCCCGTCCGGCAGCTTCGCGCGCGGCAGCTTCGCGACGGGCAGCGCCGGCACGGGCAGCACGCGGACGGGCTCCTCTCGGTCGTCCGGCCGCCGCGGCATGCTCGGCGCCGGCCTGGTCGAGGTGCCGCGCGTCCCCTACCGGGACCCGTCCACCGCCGTCATGCAGAACCCGCAGGTCGCCGAGAACAGGCGCCATTGCAGCAACTGCGGCGAGCAGGTGGGCCGCGGCCGGGGCGACCGTCCCGGACGGACCGAGGGGTTCTGCCCCAAGTGCGGCTCCGCGTTCTCGTTCACGCCCAAGCTGGCGGCGGGCGACCTGCTCGGCGGCCAGTACGAGGTGCTCGGCTGCCTGGCGCACGGCGGCCTCGGCTGGATCTACCTGGCCAAGGACCGCAACGTGTCCGACCGCTGGGTGGTCCTGAAGGGCCTGCTCGACAGCGGCGACGCCGACGCGATGGCCGCCGCCGCGGCCGAGCGGGCGTTCCTCGCCGAGGTCGAGCACCCCAACATCGTCAAGATCTACAACTTCGTCCAGCACGCCGGCGACGGCTACATCGTGATGGAGTACGTCGGCGGGCAGTCGCTCAAGGAGATCCTGCTCCAGCGGCGCCGCGAGCTCGGCCAGGACGCGCTGCCCGTCGGCCAGGCGATCGCGTACGCCCTGGAGGTGCTCCAGGCGTTCGGCTACCTGCACGCGCAGGGGCTGGTCTACTGCGACTTCAAGCCCGACAACATCATCCAGTCGGAGGAGCAGCTCCGGCTGATCGACCTGGGCGGGGTGCGGCGCCTGGACGACCCGGACGGCGCGATCTACGGGACGGTCGGCTACCAGGCGCCCGAGATCGCCGACGCCGGGCCGTCGATCAGCTCCGACCTCTACACGGTCGGCCGCGCGCTCGCCGTGCTGAGCTTCTCGTTCAAGGGCTACACCAACACCTACGCCGCCAGCCTGCCGCCGCGCGCGGAGGTGCCGCTGCTGGCCCGGTTCGAGTCGCTCGACCGGTTCCTGCGCCGCGCCACCCACACCGACCCGGCGCAGCGGTTCCACGACGCGGCCGACATGGCCGACCAGCTCACCGGCGTGCTGCGGGAGGTGCTCGCCGCCGAGGACGGGTACCAGCGGCCCGCGCCGTCCGGGCTGTTCGGGCCCGAGCGGTTCGTGTCGGGCGCCGCCGGGACCGGCGCCGACGGCGACGCCGACCTCCCCCTGCCGCCCATCACGCCACCGCTGGCCGCCACCGCGCTGCCGGTGCCGCTGGTCGACGGCGGCGACCCCGCCGCCGGGTTCCTCGCCGGGCTCACCGCGCTGGAGCCCGCCGAGCTCGCCGCGGCGATCGCGGGCGCGCCGCAGCAGACCACCGAGGTGCGGCTGACGCTGGCCCGGGTCCGGATCGAGCTCGGCTCGTTCGCCGAGGCCCGCGCGCTGCTCGACGAGGTCGAGGCCGACCGTCCCGACGACTGGCGGATCGCGTGGTACCGGGCGGTGTCGCTGCTCGCCGAGGGCCGGCTCGCCGAGGCCGGGCCGCTCTTCGACCGGCTGTACGGGCTGCTCCCGGGGGAGGCCGCGCCCAAGCTGGGCCTGGCGTACTGCCGCGAGCAGCAGGACCCCCGGGAGGCGGCCCGCCTGTACGAGACCGTCTGGCGGACCGACCAGGGCTACATCAACGCCGCGTTCGGGCTCGCCCGCGTGCACCTGGCCGCGGGCGACCGGGCCTCGGCCGTGGCGGTGCTCGACTCGGTGCCGAAGATCTCGATCCGGTTCGTCCCGGCCCAGGTCGCCGCGGTGTCCACCGCCGTGCGCGGCCGGCACCCCGGCGAGCTGACCGCCGCCGAGCTGGTCGGCGCGGGCACCCGGCTGGACGGGCTCGGCCTGGAGGGCGCGCGGCGCGACCGGCTGGCCGCCGAGGTACTGGAGGCGGCGCTCAACTGGGTGCTGCTCGGCCCCGCCCACGCCGGCAACCCGCAGGGCGGCGCGCTGCTCGGCGCCCCGCTCAGCGAGACCCCGCTCCGCCGCCGCCTGGAGGAGACCTACCGGGCGCTCGCCCACTACACCCACGACCGGGAGGAACGGCGGCTGCTCATCGACTCCGCCAACGCCGTCCGCCCGCGGACCCTGCTATGACGGAGGACCCCAGCGTGACCAAGCCGGCGGAGCTGTCGTGTCCCATCTGCACCGAGGTGGTGTACGCGGGTGAGGACTTCTGTGAGGCGTGCGGGCACCGCCTGAACGAGGACGCCCCCAGCCCGCCGCCCGAGGGGTTCAGTCCTCCGCCACGCGAGGGCCTCACCATGAAGACGACCCCGTCGGCCCGTACGGCCGGCCATGAGGCCGCGTCCTCGCGGGCGTGCACGGGGTGCGGCCAGAAGGCGATCGACGCGGACGGCTACTGCGAGCACTGCGGGCTGCGCCAGCCCGCCGAGCGCGACCACATCGAGATCGAGCTCCCGGGCCCCGGAACGGGACCGGGCGGGGACGGCGCCGCGAAAGCGCCGGCCGCCGCGGGCGCGAGCGACCGCGGCAAGCGCTACAGCCGCAACGAGGACGCCATCGCCCTGGCCGTCCACGCACAGGGCGTCGCCGCCGTGGTGTGCGACGGGGTCGGCTCCTCGCCGCACCCCGACGACGCCTCCCGCGCGGCGGCCGACACGGGCGTCGCCGAGCTGGTCGCGCTGCTGGAGGCGGGCGAGGACCCCGAGAGCGCCACCCGCGCGGCGGCACTCAGGGCCGCCGAGGCCGTGGCGGCGCTGGCGCCGTCCCCGTCCGAGTCGCCCTCCTGCACGTACGTGTCGGCGGTGACCGGGCCCGGATCGGTGACCGTCGGCTGGATCGGCGACAGCCGCGCCTACTGGCTCTCCCCCTCCCCCGACGGCGGGGCCGCGACGGAGGCCGGCACGGAGAGCGGCGGGGGCGGCGAGGGCGACGACGGCCCCGACACCGCCGAGTTCGCCCTGTCCGAGGACACCGAGGACGTGACCGAGCTCGGGCCGCCGCGCCAGCTCACCGACGACGACTCCTGGGCGGCGATCATGGTCGCGCAGGGCGCACTGACCGAGGCGGAGGCCGAGGCGCACCCGAACGCGCACGTGATCACCGCCTGGCTGGGCGCGGACGCCGACGAGATCAGGCCGCACGTCCGCACCTTCACCCCCGGCGGTCCCGGCACCCTGCTGGTGTGCAGCGACGGCCTGTGGAACTACTTCCCGGCGGCCGAAGACCTGGCGGCCCTGCTGACCGGCCCGGCGGGCGATCCGGCGGGCGATCCCCTGGGGACGGCGCGGACTCTGGTGCAGCACGCCCTGAACGCGGGCGGCCGAGACAACGTCACAGTGGCTGTGATCCCTTTCCCGGGCGCCTCCCCACTCCCGACACCGAGCACGGAGCATGACCGATGAGCGAGCAGCCGCAATTCACCATCAGGGTCGATCAGAACAAGTTCCTGCCCGAGGGCGGGCGCGAGGTCCACGCCATCGTCTCGGTCGAGTCGACCGGCGGCCCGCCCACGGCCGCCCGGCCGGCCGCGGCGGCGGCCGAGGTGATCATCATCGACACCTCCGGGTCGATGTCCTATCCCGACGCCAAGCTGCACGCGGCGATCGCCGCCGCGCAGGCCGCGATCGACACTCTGCGCGACGGGGTGAACTTCGCGGTCGTCTCGGGGGCCAACTCGGCCTCCATGGTGTTCCCGGCCCAGCCCGCCCTCGTGCCCGCCGACGCGAACTCGCGCGCGATGGCCAAGCGTGAGCTGAGCCGGCTCAAGGCGCAGGGCGGGACGGCGATCGGCTCGTGGCTGCGGCTGGCCGACCAGCTCTTCGACGCGCACCAGCACGGCATCCGGCACGCGATCCTGCTGACCGACGGCAAGAACCAGCACGAGTCGGCCGAGGAGCTCGACGCCGTGCTCGCACGCTGCACCGGCCGGTTCGTCTGCGACTGCCGCGGCATCGGCACCGACTGGGAGGTCGCCGAGCTGCGCAAGGTGTCGTCGGCGCTGCTCGGCAGCGTGGGCCTGGTCGCCGACCCCAGGGACCTGGTCGCCGACTTCCAGGCGATGACCGAGGACGCGATGGGCAAGGCGGTCGCCGACGTGTCGCTGCGCGTGTGGACGCCGCAGACCGCCAAGCTGCGCTTCGTCAAGCAGGTGATGCCCTCGGTCGAGGACCTGACCGCCCGCCGCACCGAGTCGGGCCCGCAGGCGGGCGACTACCCGCTCGGCGCGTGGGGCACCGAGAGCCGGGACTACCACATCTGCGTCGAGGTCCCGGCGGGCGAGGTCGGCAAGGAGCTGCGCGCCGCCTGGGCGAAGCTGGTCGTGCCGGGCGGCCCCGGCCGGCCCGAGCAGGTGCTCGCCACCGGCAACGTGCTGGCCCTGTGGACCGACGACGAGGTCCAGTCCACCCGGATCAACCCGCGCGTCGCGCACTACACCGGCCAGACCGAGCTCGACTCGGCGATCCAGGAGGGGTTGCAGGCCCGCAAGGACGGCGACCTCGACACCGCGACCGCGCGCCTCGGCCGGGCCGTGGTGCTGGCCGACGAGGTGGGCAACGAGGCGATCACGACGCTGCTCCGCAAGATGGTGGACGTCGTCGACCTCGCCACCGGCACCGTCCGGCTGAAGAAGAACGTCGACAAGGCCGACGAGATGTCGCTGGACACCACCTCCAGCAAGACGGTGCGGACGCGCAAGGGCGAGGGCTGAGCATGGCCACCTGTCCAGCAGGCCACAGCTCCGCGGCCGACGACTACTGCGACGTCTGCGGCGAGCGGATCGGCGGCGCACCCGCCCCCGCCGTCCCGCCCGGTGCGTCGCCGAACGTCGGCGTGAACACCGTCACGCTCCCGAACGCGGCGAACGGCGGCGACATCTGCCCCGACTGCGGGACGCCCGCGAGCGACCGCTTCTGCGAGGAGTGCGGCTACGACTTCGCCACCGGCGGAGGCAAACCCACTGCGCTCCCGACGCCCCCTCCCCCACCACCCGCACCCCCGGCCCCGGCTCCCGTTCCGCCGCCCGCCCCCGTATCCACGCCAGCCCCAGCCCCAGCCCCTGGCCCGGTCCCCACACCGCCGCCACCTCCGGCACCGGCGCAGGCGCAGGGCGGCGGTGCCGAGGGCGGAGCGTGGGTGGCGGTGGTGAACGCGGACCGCGGCTACTACGAGGCGATGCTCGTGGAGAACGAGACGGACGCCTCGGAGATCCCGTTCCCCCCGTACTGCCCCGAGCGGCGCATTCCGCTCGTCGGCGCGCAGGTGCGGATCGGGCGCCGCAGCTCGTCCCAGAACTCCGTGCCCGAGATCGACCTGCGCGAGGCGCCCGAGGACCCCGGCGTGTCGAAGACGCACGCCGTGCTGCTCTACCGTCCTGACCGCGGCTGGGTCCTGGTCGATCCGGGCTCCCTCAACCGGACGTGCCTGAACGGTTCGATCGAGCCCATCCCGCTCAACGTGGAGATCCCGGTCGGCGACGGCGACCGCGTCCATGTGGGCGCCTGGACCACCATCACGCTCAGGAGAGGCGAGGCGACATGACGGCCGTGCCCCAGGCCCCGGCGGTACCTCCCCCCGCACCCCCGCCCGGCGCCGTGTCGCCCGGCGGCACTCCGCCCCCGCCCGCGCGGGCCGCGCAGGCCGCCGTCCGGCGACGCACGGCGGCCAAGCCCCCGACCGGAGTCGCCCGGCTCCTCCCGCGCACCGTCGCGGGACGGGTCCGGGCGTTGACCGGGCTGACGGGGATCGTGCTGGCGGCCGTCCTGGTGATCGTCTGGGTGGCGATCGGCAACGCCCGCGACGGCGTGCGGGTGATCGGCGACGACGCCGGCCCCCAGGTCGTCAAGACCAGCCGCCTGTACTACAAGCTCACCGAGATGGACGCCCAGCTCGCCAACGCGCTGCTGATCGGCCGGCCGCAGGGCCCGGTCGACGAGCGCAAGAAGGCGCTGGACGGGTTCGACGACAACCGGCGGCAGGCGGGCGCGGCGCTGCTCGAGGCGTCCAGGCTGGCCGACGAGGACACCGAGAAGAAGACCGCGCAGGACCTGCTGGACGCCCTCGGCCGGTACGAGTGGCTCGCGGGCCAGGCCATCCTGCTCGACCAGGGGTCCCCCGACGCCCGGCCCACGCACGCCGCGGGCCCCCCGAAGCTCCCGGTGATCAAGCGCTACCGGCAGGCGACCGAGCTGATGAAGCTCGACCTGCTGCCCAAGGCCTACAACCTGACCCTCGACAACGGCACCCTGGTCCGCCACACCTACGAGGCCAAGCGCGGCGCGGTGCAGACCGGCCAGGTGTGGACGCTGGTCATCGGGCTGCTGCTGCTGGCGATCCTGGTCGGTTTCCAGGTCTTCCTGACCGCTCGCTTCCGGCGCCTGCTGAACCCCGCGCTCGCGCTGGCGACCGTCGGCACCCTGGTGCTGGTCGGGGCGAGCTGGGCCGTGCTGGCCGGGCAGGCCGACCATCTCCGCAAGGCCAAGGAGGACGGGTTCGACTCGATCCTCGCGCTCTGGCGGGCCCGCTCCATCAGCAACAGCGCCAACGCCGACCGGACCCGATACCTGATCGACCCCGAACTCGCCGACACCTACGAGCAGGTCTACTTCAGCAAGTCCCAGACCGTCCTCTACCTCAAGGCCGAGAGTCTCACCGCCTACAACCAGGCGCTGCAGGGCCTGCGGCCGGGCAAGGACGAGCAGCTGCCGATCAAGGGCTTCCTCAAGAACGAGGAGGCGCACTCCTCGCTGCCGGAACAGCACGCCGCGTTCCTCAAGGTCATCAACGACTACCGCGCGTTCCAGCAGAGCGACCGCGACCTCAGGAACCTGGTGGAGAGCGAGGAGCGGCTGAGCTCGCCGACCGCGGCGCGGACGAAGGCGGTCGCGTCGCGGAGCGCGGCGGCCGATGACTTCGCCGCCTACGACCGGTCGATGCAGAAGCTGATCAACATCCACGACGGGGCGTTCACGGGGGCCGTCGACGCCGCCAAAGGCGGGACCGGCGGCTGGCACGCCGTGCTGCCCGTGGCGGGGCTGGTCATCTTCGCGCTGGTCCTGATCGGCGTGCGGCCCCGCCTGACCGAGTACCGGTGAGGCCGAGATGAGGGAGCCGACCATGCGAGCACGCCTGACCGGGTCCGCCGCGCTGGCCGCGGCGGTGCTCCTCGCCGCGGGCGCCTGCGGCGTCGCGGGCGCCGAGAGCTCGATCACCGCCAAGGACGAGCTGGTCGTCGGGGTCAATCCCGACCAGCCGGGCGTCGGTCTGAAGGCCCGGAACGGCGACTACGTGGGCTTCGACCCCGACATCGCCCGCGCGGTCGCCAAAAGGCTCGGCGGGCCCGCGAAGAAGCTGCGGTTCAAGGCGGTGACCTCCGAGACCCGCGAGCGGATGCTCAAGGACGGCGACGTCGACATGGTGGTGGCCAGCTACTCCATCACGCCGGACCGCAAGGCGGACGTGACGTTCGCCGGGCCCTACTACGTCGCCCACCAGGACATCCTCGTCCGCGCCACCGACGCCGCCTCCGTCCCGGACGTGCGCGGCCTCGAGGGCAAGAGCCTGTGCGAGGTCCCGGGCTCGGTCTCGTTCCCCCGAGTCAAGAAGGAGCGGGGGGTGCCGGTGCGGCCGGTGAGGGCCGCGAAGGGCTACGGCGAGTGCTTCGACCTGCTGGCGCAGAAGAAGGTCTTCGCGGTGTCCACCGACGACCTGATCCTGGCCGGGCAGGCGGCGCGGGTGGCCAAGGGCGAGGCCCCGGGCCCGGAGCTGAAGATCGTCAACGCGCCGTTCTCGGAGGAGCCGTACGGCATCGGGGTCCGGAAGGGCGACATCGACGGCTGCGAGAAGATCAACAAGGCCATCACGGAGCTCTACCAGCAGACGGCGGCCGGGCGGGACAGCGAGGCGGTGACGCTGCTGAAGAGGTGGTTCGGCCCCGCCCATCTCAACACCACCTCCACCGTCCCCCAGTTCGAGGGCTGCGACTGACCTCCCGGGAACTCCCGAGACCCCCGGGCGACGCGCTGCGACCGGGTCGCGACGGGCGGCGACCGCGCGGTGCGGATGAGACCGGGTGGTCACTGAGATCAGTCGGTTACGTAAGTGCCGGTCGGCGCCGGTGATCGTAAGTTATGGTCGCGATCGAAACCGTTCCGGTGATCACCCGGCCCCTCGAGGAGTGCCATGACGACGGTCATCCTGGTGGTGATGTGCGTCGTGGTCGGGGCGCTGGAGCTGTACGCCGGGAGGCAGAGCAGGGACCAGGCGCGCGCCTTCGTCCGCCGGATCGACGAGCTGAACGAGCAGGTCACCAAGCAGAACAGCGTGCTGGTCACGGTGGGCGAGCAGCTCACCGCCGAGCTGGCGAAGGTGAAGCGGGACGTGCTGCCCGCGCTCGACTCGCGGCTGCGGCACAACTCCGGGCAGGTCGAGGAGCTGGCCGGGCTGGTGCACCAGGCGGACGGGTTCCTGCGCACCCAGGCCGGACGGCTGCACGACCTCGAACAGCAGCGGATCACGCTGGCCGCGCTGCGCCGCAAGCTGTCAGAGGTCGAGACGTCGGTGCGCGCGGTCACCCGCGACGGCGCCGGCGAGGTCGAGGACAAGGTCGACACGGCGCTGGAGCGGCTGTCCGACCTCGAACGCGGCGGCGGCGAGATCCTGGAGCTCCAGCGCACCCTGACCCGTACGCTGGAGGACGTCGAGGACGTCGTCGCCGAGCTGCTCCAGTACACCGAGGGCGAGCTCGACGACGCGGTCGCCACCGCGCTCGCCGGACGGCCCCGGACGGGCGACGACGGCACGGCGGTGACCGCGACCGGGCGGCTGTGGACGCGCGACGGCCGGCTCGACGACATCCTCACCGACATCTACGAGCGGTGCGTGCGCGCCAACCGGCTGAACGTCAGGTTCCGCACGGCCGAGGGCCCCGGCGACACCACCGGCGACTCCCCCGAACGCCGCCGCTACTTCCTCGGCGGGATGCGCGCCGAGGACCTCACCGGGGCCTTCACCGCGCTGCTCATCTCCACCGGCGCCGACCTGCCGCACAACGGCGGCGGCCTCGCCCGCGACCGCCCGCCGCTGCCTCCCGGCCTCGGCCCGGTGCGGGGCCCCGAGGACGAGGCGGCGCTGAAGGCGCTGCTGCGCACGCTGCACGAGAGCAGCGGCGCGGTCGCGCAGATCGGCCCGCTGATGGCCGTGCGCACCCGTGACGAGCTCCTGTGCGCCGTGCTGTCGGCGGGGCAGTCGCTGGAGCTGGAGAGCGACGAGGTCTTCTGGGACCCGGCCGCGGCCGGCGACCGGCTCCGCCGCCTGCCCTCCCATCAGCTCTGGGACCTCACCGGCTGGGCCGCGGCCCCGTAGGCCCGTACGGTGCGTTCGGTGGGCGCGCCGATGCGCACGAACACCGGGCAGGCGACGGCGCGCGTCACCGGGTCGGCCTCCGCGCACAGGCCGATGCCCGCGGCGCGGTCGAGGAACACCACGTTCTCCACCGCCCGCGCCGCCCGCACCGCGTACGGGACCGAGTCGGAGTCGCCGGTGTCGAACAGCTCCTCGAAGATGAGCCGGCGCGCGTACCGCACCAGCCCGGCGGCGTCCACCACGCGGCTGCCGATCGCGGCCGACGGCCCGGCGATGACGATGCCGAAGCTCGGGTCCTCCCGGCCGCGCACGTAGATCTCCCGGTCGGGCTCCAGACCGCGGCGCCGGGCGGGCAGGTGCAGGCCGAACCCGGAGCCGCCGTCGAGGAACGCGGGCGGGCCGAACCCGTCCGGCCCCGGTGTGCCGGCCGACACCCGCAGCGCCCCGCCCGGCACGTTCCAGCCGGGGAGGTAGACGCCGAGACCGCGGACCAGGAGCCGCCAGACCGGGCGTCCCGTCACATCGGGCGCGAACTCGCCGCGGGCGCCCCGCGCGCCGCCCGCCGGTCCGGGCCGCGGCCCCGTCCCGGGCCCCTCCGCGCCGTCCATGCCCAACATCATCCGGCGCCCGTGGCGCGCGCACAAGGTCATGGGCACAACACCCCCGCGGCGGGGGACGGCCTACCGTGCGGCCCCTGCGCGCGGGGGTTCGGGTCGGCTACGGTGAAGGTCACCGGATCATGACGAGGGTGCGGCCATGAACATGCAGGACATGATGGTCTTCCGCGACTCCGGGTCGCGGACCGTCGACAAGTACCTGATGTCCCATGAGGGACGGGTCATCGCGGTCCGGCGGCACCCGGCGGTGCTGATGTACCCGGTCGCGGTGGTGCTCGGCGGCCTGGTCCTGTGCGGGGTCGCGGGCGTGCTGGTCGGGCTGATCTGGATCTGGTGGCTGTGGCTGCTGACGCTGGGCCTCCTGCTCTGGAAGGTGATCGCCTGGTCGATGGAGTTCTTCCTGGTCACCGAGCATCGGGTGATGGTGATCAGCGGCGTGCTCAACCGCGACGTGGCGATGATGCCGCTGGCCAAGGTCACCGACATCGCGCTGGAGCGCTCGGTGCTCGGCCGGATGCTCGGCTACGGCGAGTTCGTCATGGAGTCGGCCGGGCAGAAGCAGGCGCTCCGCAACGTGGGGTTCATGCCCTACCCTGAGCAGCTCTACCTGGAGGTCTCCTCGGTCATCTTCGGAGCCGAGGAGGAGTCCCCGGACTGACCGGGCGTTCCGTCCCGTCCGGTCACCACGCGGTTCCGGATGGGCCGGTTATTGCGGACCGGCCGGCGAGTCCATCAGGTCATGAACGGATTCTCCGAGGCGCGGCTCGGCCGCCTGCACGAGGTCATGGCCGCGCATGTCGCCCGCGAGCGCGTGCCCGGACTGGTCACCCTGCTCGCCCGGGGCGAGGAGGTGCACGCCGGCGCGACCGGCGCGCGGTCCTTCGGCGGAGCGCCGATGAGCCGCGACTCGATCTTCCGGATCAGCTCGATGAGCAAGCCGGTCACGGCCGCGGCGGCGCTGATCCTGATCGAGGAGTGCCGGCTCCGACTCGACGAGCCGGTCGACCGGCTGCTGCCCGAGCTGGCCGATCGCCGGGTGCTGCGCCGTCCCGACGGCCCGCTCGAGGACACCGAGCCCGCCCGGGCGCGTGGGCCCGCGCCCCGCGTTCCCGGACGGCGCGGCCGGGCCGGTCTCGACGGCCGACGACCAACTGGCGTTCGCCCGGATGCTGCTCGGCAAGGGCCGGTACGGCACCGAGCGGATCCTGTCGCGGCGGTCGGTCGAGCTGATGACCACCGGGCAGCTCACCCCGGCGCAGCGCGCGCGGGAGTTCGGCGACGCGCGTGACTGGGACTTCGGCGTCTCGGTCGTCACCCGCCGCGACACCCTGTCGGCGACGCCCGGCGCGTACGGCTGGGACGGCGGCTACGGCACGAGCTGGCAGTCCGACCCCGCCGAGGACCTGATCGCGATCCTGATGACGCAGCGCTTGCAGTACCCGGCGCACAACCCCGTCTACCAGGACTTCTGGACCTGCGCCTACCAGTCGCTCGACCGCTGACCCCAGCGCCGCGGCGCCGAGGACGGGGCGGCGGTCACGAGTCGAAACCCAGGCCGAAGCGGTCGAGGGCGCGCAGCCACAGCCCGCGGCGGCCCGCGTTGCGGTCGGCGCGGGCCATCTCGCGGCGGGTCAGCTCGATCACCCCGTAGCGGAGCGGCTCGGGCGGGAACGGGACCGGCTTGGAGCGGACCATCTCCAGACGGGTGCGCTCGGTCTCCTCCCCCGGGGCCAGGCCGACGCCGAGGAGGTCGAGCATGACGTCGGCGCCGAAGCGGGTCGCGCCGACGCCGAGCCCGGTGTAGCCCGCCGCATAGGCGAGCCTGCGGTCGTGCGCCGAGCCGTAGAAGGCGCAGAAGCGCGTGCAGGTGTCCACCACGCCGCCCCACGCGTGGCTGAAGCGGATCCCTTCGAGCTGCGGGAACGTGGTGAAGAAGTGCCGCGCGAGGGTGGCGAACGTGGCCGGCCGGTGCTCCAGCCCGGGGCGCAGCCCGTTGCCGAAATGGTAGATCGCGTCGTAGCCGCCCCACACGATCCCGCCGTCCGCCGTCAGCCGGTAGTAGTGGAACTGGTTGGCGCTGTCGCCGAGCCCCTGCCGGTGCCGCCATCCGATCGCCGCGCGCTGCTCCGCCGAGAGCGGCTCGGTCACCAGCGCGTAGTCGTACACCGGCACCAGGTAGCCGCGCAGCCGCCTGAGCAGCGACGGGAACGCGCCGGAGGCGAGCGCGACGCGGTGCGCGGTGACCGAACCGGACGCCGCGGCGAGATGCAGCGGCCCGGCTCCGGCTCCGGCCCAGCGTCCGCGACGTCCGCCCAGGGCTCCTCCGCCTCTGGCGGGCTCGGCGCGGAGGCCCGTCACCCGGGTGTTCTCGTGGATGCGGACGCCGAGCGCGCGGCACGCGTCCGCGAGGCCCCAGGCGAGCTTGGCCGGATGCAGCATCGCGACGCTGTCGCGGTCCCACAGGGCGCCCAGGTACGTGGGCGAGGCGACCTCGGCGCGGGCCCCCTCGGCGCTCAGCAGCATCGGCTGCCAGCCGAGCTCGAACGCGATCTCGGCCTCCTCGGCAAGGGCGGGGAGGTGCCACTCCTCGGTCGCGACGCTCATCTCGCCGGTGAGCTCCCACTCGGCGTCGATCCGGTGCCGTCGCAGCGTGTCGCCGATGGCCCGCAGGTTGTCCCAGCCGAGCCGCTCCAGATCGGGCATGTCGTCCGGCCAGCGCTCCAGGCCGTTGCGGAGCCCGTGGGTGAGGCTCGCCGAGCAGAACCCGCCATTGCGGCCGGACGCGGCGCCGCCGATCCGGCCGGCCTCCAGCAGCACCACGTCGAGCGACGGGTCGCGCTCCTTGGCCATCAGCGCCGTCCAGAGCCCGCCGTAGCCGCCGCCGACGACGGCGAGGTCACAGGTCACCGCGCCGGACAACGCGGGCGACGGGGCCGGACGGGCCGGATCGTCCAGCCAGAACGGCGCCGGCTCGGCCTCGGCGAGCGCCTTCACCACGTCCACGATGTTCCTCTCCCCCGTGTGTCCGGAATCAGCATCCCGTCCGGGCAAAGCCCACGCGCTCGCCCTCGCTCACCGCTCACCGGCCGCTCGCGCCGCGGGTCAGCGGCGGCGCGCGGCGCGGCGGGCCAGCACCACCGCGATCACGATGCCGACCATGAAGATCAGCGTGCCCATCACGTTGACCTGCGGCGGCGTCCCGGTCCTGGTCGAACCGTAGATCCACAGCGGGAACGTGACAGTGGCGCCGCCGGTGAAGCCGGTGATGACGACGTCGTCGATCGAGAGCACCAACGCCAGCAGCGCCCCCGCCGCCACCCCCGGCCTGAGCATCGGCAGCGTGACCAGCCGGAACCGGGTCCACGGGCCGGCTCCGAGGTCCCGCGCGGCCTCGTCCACCGAGGGGTCCAGCCCGGCCGCCCTGGCCCGGACGGTCACCGCCACGAACGCCACCGAGAACATCACATGCGCGGCCAGGACGGTCGGATAACCGCGCGGCAGGCCGAAGGTGACGAACATCGACAGCAGCGAGGCGCCCATCACCAGTTCCGGGCACGCGATCGCCATGAGCAGGAGCAGGGTCGCCGCGCCCCGGCCGCGAAACCGGTACCGGCCGAGGGCGAGCCCGGCCAGGGTGCCGAGCACGGTGCTGATCGCGGTGCTGAACAGCGCGATGGTCAGCGAGTTCAGCACCGCCGTGGTGAGGTCGGCCTTGTCGAACAGGTGGGTGTACCACCTGAGCGTGAACCCCTCCCAGCGGAAGTTCTGCCGGCTTCGGGTGTCGTTGAACCCGAAGAGGACCATGACGGCGATCGGCAGCACCAGCCACGCGATCAGCGCCAGCGTGTAGACCCGCAGAACGCGGGGCCCGGTCCGGGCGGGGGCACCGGTCATCGGCGCGCCGCCTCCAGCGCGCTCCCGGCGCCGAGGGCGCGCGCGTACGCGAAGACACCCAGCAGCAGCATCGCCATCAGCGTGAACGACAGCGCCGACGCGAGCGGGTAGGCGCTGTTGTCGAAGTACTCGGCCTGGATCACGTTCCCGATCATGGTGTTCCGCGGGCCGCCCAGCACCTCGGCGTTGACGTAGTCGGCCGCGACCGGGACGAACGTCATGACCACCCCGGCGAGCACGCCCGGCAGCGACAGCGGCAGCACGATCCGGGCGAACGCCCGGACCCGGCCCGCGTACAGGTCGCGGGCCGCCTCCACCACGCGCGGATCGATCCGTTCGAGCGCGACGTAGATCGGCAGCACCATGAACGGCAGGAAGCCGTAGGTGAGCCCGGACACCACCGCGAAGCCGGTGTCGAGGACGTGGAACCCGTCCGGCAGCAGCCCGTGGTCGCGCAGCGGGCCGAGCACGGGCCCGTTGTCGGTCAGCACCAGCTTCCACGAGATCGTCCGCAGCACGAACGACACGAAGTACGGCAGCAGGAGCAGGAAGAGGTAGGTCGACTTGGCACGGCCGCCGTGGAACGCGATCCAGTACGCCGCCGGGTAGGCCAGCGCGGCGCACGCGGCCGTGGCCAGCAACCCGTACCAGAGGGACCGCACGAACTTGTCGCCGTAGGTGCCGAGGCCGTCGGTGTAGTTCTGCCAGTGGAAGGTCTGCTGGAAGCCGTCGACGAGGTTCCCCGTCTGCAACGACAGCGACGCCATCAGCACCAGCGGCACCGCGAGGAACGCCAGCAGCCACAGCCCGGACGGCAGGACCAGCAGGTAGGGCGTGAGGCTCCGCGCCTCGCCGTGCCCGTCCTCGTCCCCTCTCCCGGCGCGGCGCATCAGGAGCCCTTGGCGATCGGTTCGAAGATCTTCTGGTACTCCGCCTCCTCGGCCGGCGCGAGCCGCCGGTAGCGCCGCAGCCGCGCCAGCTCGGCCTCGGACGGGAAGACCAGCGGGCTCGCGCTCAGCCGCTCCAGGTCGGCCCGCTCCCCGCCGCGCGCCGCCGCCGCGTCCCGCGCGATGAGGGGCCGGGTCGCCGGGACGGGCGTGATGTAGTTGATGAACTCGGTCAGCGGCGCGTTGTTCTCCGGCGCGTACAGCCAGTCCATCAGCTCCAGCGCGTCCACCGGGTGCTCGGCGGTCCTCGGGACGCACAGGTTGTCGGTCCAGATCGTGCCGCCCTCGCGGGGCACCACGAACCTCACGTCGGGCCCGGCCATGCTGTAGGCGTCGCCCGACCAGGCCATCGTCATCCAGACCTCGCCCTTGCTGACCGCGTCGATGTAGTCCTGGTTGTAGTACTTGCGGACGATCCCGTCGTCGCGCTGCCGGCGCAGCCGCGCGCCGGCCCTCGCCCAGTCGGCCGGGGTCGACCGCTCGGGGTCGATGCCGAGCGCGAGCATCCCGAAGCTGCCGAGCTCCTGCGAGTCGGCCATCATCCCGACCCGTCCCTTGTACTCGGGGTCGAAGAGCTGCGCGATACCGGTGATCTCCTCCTTCACGTACCGGGTGTTGTAGGCGATGCCGGTGATGCCCGAGACGTACGGGACGGTGAAGGCGTTGCCCGGGTCGTAGGACGGGTTCTTGAACCCGGCCGCCGCGTTGGCCGCGAAGGTCCGCAGCCGGGTGTGGTCGAGCGGCGCCAGGTAGCCGAGCCGGCGGCACCTCTCCAGCTGGATGCCGTTGGTCATGACCATCAGGTCGAATCCGATCGACTGCCCGGCGGCGAGCGGCGCCTGGATCTTGCCGAACCACGGCGCGGTCTCCTCGATGACCTCCTTGTAGGTCACCTCGGTCCCGGTGGCCTTCTCGAACGCCTTGAGCGTGGCGCGGTCGTCCTGCATGTAGCCGGGCCAGTTGGCCCAGCTCAGCCTCCCGGCCCTGGTCTTGTCCCGCCAGAACTCGCGGACGTCGCCCGTGGTGACCGTCTCCTTGCCGCCCTGCCCCTTCACCCCGCAGGCGGCGAGGGCGAGCGCGGCGCCCCCCGCGCCCAGCAGCCGCAGGACGTCGCGGCGGGGGCGGGTGAGGCCGCGCAGCAGGGCGGGGTCGATCTCGCTCACGTGGCTGCTCCGATGGCGTAGGAGTGGCGCGGGTCCCACGACAGCCAGACGGCGTCCCCCCGAACGGCGATCTCGTCGGCCGACGTGGCGTTCTGGAGGAAGGCGACCACGTCGGCGCCGGTCGCGGTGGCGACGCTGTAGCTGGTCGAGGTGCCCTGGTAGACGACCTCGGTGACGGTGCCGCGGACCCGGCAGAGCGCGTCGCCGTCCGGCGCGTCCGGGCCGATCCCGATCTTCTCGGGACGGACGGTCAGCTCCAGCCGTTCCCCGGCCGCGACCGTGAGCCCGGACCGCAGCGGCACCGAGATCCGCCCGGCCGGCCCGTACCGCAGGACCGCGCGGTCGGCGGTGACCTCGGCGACCTCGCCGGACAGCAGGTTGGAGGTGCCGATGAACCCGGCGGTGAACCGGGTCGCGGGATGCTCGTAGACCTCGCGCGGGGTGCCGAGCTGCTCGATCCGCCCCTCGTTCATGACCGCGATCCGGTCCGACATGGTCAGCGCCTCGCCCTGGTCGTGGGTGACGTGGACGAAGGTGACCCCGACCTCGCGCTGGATCCGCTTCAGCTCGACCTGCATGGCCTGGCGGAGCTTGAGGTCGAGCGCGCCGAGCGGCTCGTCCAGCAGCAGCGCGCGCGGCCGGTTGACCAGGGCGCGGGCGAGCGCGACCCGCTGCTGCTGCCCGCCCGACAGCTCAGCGGGCCGCCGCCGCTCCCGGCCGGTCAGGTCGACGAGCTCCAGCATCGCCCCGACCCGGTCGGCGATCTCGCGCTTGGCCGCGCCGCGCCGCCGCGGCCCGAACGCCACGTTCTCGAAGACGTTCATGTGCGGGAACAGCGCGTAGGACTGGAACACCATGTTGACGTCGCGCCTGTCCGCGGGCACCCCGGTGACGTCGCGTCCCTGCAACCGGATCGCGCCCGCCGTCGGGGCCTCGAACCCGGCGACCAGGCGCATGGTGGTCGTCTTGCCGCAGCCGGACGGCCCGAGCAGCGAGAAGAACTCGCCCTGCGCGATCGCCAGATCGAGCCCGCGCACGGCGGTCACGTCCGCGCCCCTCGCGCGGTAGGTCTTCCGGACGCCGACCAGCTCGATGGCGGGGGGCGCGGACCCGTCCGGCGCGGCGTCCGCACGGACCCCGGAATGGCGCGTCACGGTCATGGGGCCACCCGTTCAGGAGCCGATGCGGTGCATGACGTACTCGATCCGCGTGCGGTCCGCGTCGTCACCGCCGATGAAGCCGCGCAGCCCGGTCCCGCTGGTCGTCATCGCCCCTCCTCGATGGCCGCCGCCCGATGTGTCCCGTTGGTCCGACCCTGACAGAGATTTCCCAGGCGTGACAAGTGATTGCGTTGTTACGATCGAAATTCACAACGGAATCCGTTGACCCCCTCGCCTCTCGATCACGATGCCGCAACGAGGAGACCAACGATGACGGAGCGCACTCCGGAGCGGGCGCCGTCCTCCCCCCGGCGCCCGCAGACCGTCCAGCTGGACGAGACCGCCAAGCAGATCATCGAGCAGCTCCAGCAGGACGGGCGGCGCTCGTACACGGCCATCGGCAAGGCCGTCGGGCTCTCGGAGGCGGCGGTCCGGCAGCGGGTGCAGAAGCTGCTGGACGCCGGGGCCATGCAGATCGTCGGCGTGGCCGACCCGCTCACGCTCGGCTTCTCCCGGCGGCTGATGGTCGGTCTCAGGTGCGAGGGCGACCTGGAGCGGATCGCGGACGAGCTGGCCGAGCTGACCGAGGTCGGCTACGTGGTCATCACCGCCGGCTCGTTCGACATCCTGCTGGAGCTGGTCTGCGAGGACGACGACCGGGTACTCCGTCTGCTCGCCCGGATCCGCGCGGTGACCGGCGTCGTGTCCACCGACAGTTTCGTCTACCTCAAGCTGCGCAAGCAGACCCATTCCTGGGGCACCCCCTGACACTCCGGCCCATTCCGGCGAAGGAACACGTCCCGCCTCATACGAAACGGCCCCCCGTTCTCCTTCTTGGTGGGGATGCAGCACCCGTGTCCACGGGCGTACTTTTTAGAGGTCGTCAGGAAGGAGACCTGCCATGCCTGAGTCGGTTCGCCAGGACCTTCCCGCCACCCGCCCCGATGATCACATCGAGTTCCCGATGACCGAAGAGCAGGGGCTCGTGATCCGCAAGGCGGCCGAACTGATCGGGTGGACGGTCCCGCAGTATGTCCTTTCCACGGTCCTCGACAGGGCCGAACGCGATCTCTACGAGTACGCCGCGTCAGCCGGGACCGCCCGGCACGACGGCACCCAGCCCTCGGCCGACACCGGAGGCACCGAACCCTATGTCGCGATCCTCGCGGCCCTCGGCTGACCCAGTCCGCCCGATCATGCGGCCACCTCCGGTGGCCGCATGATCACAACCCCTGGCCCCACGCCCGACCCCACACCCTGGTCCGGCCCCACCGCATGCCCCGATCCACACGCCGGCGCGGGCGAGCCCGAGCTCCGAGTCCTGGACCCGATCCACACTCCGCCACTCTCGGACTCAGACTCCGGGTGCGGGCCCGGACTCAGACTCCAGGTGCGAGCCCCGGCCCAGGCTCCGACGTGTGCCCTGATCCGCACTCCGGCGCCTGCCCTGATTCGGGCTCTGGGGCGAGGGCCGCGCTGAGGCGGGCCGCGTAGTCGGCGGCCTCCTCGTCCGAGTGGTACTTGTGGCGCGGCCAGAAGAACCCCCGCAGCCCGTCCTTGCGCTCGCGCGGCACCACATGGACGTGCAGATGCGGGACGCTCTGGCTGATGCGGTTGTTCATCGCCACGAACGAGCCCGCCGCGCCGAGTCCCGATTCCATCGCCCCGGACAGGCGCCGCGCGTGTTCGAAGAACGGTCCCACCAGTTCCACCGGAAGGTCGGACAGCGTTGCGTAATGGTCGCGCGGGACGAGCAGCGTATGCCCCTTGAACAAGGGGCGTGCGTCAAGAAACGCGAACGCGTCCGGCGCGTCCAGGACGATGTGCGCGGGGCGTTCTCCCCTCGCGATCTCGCAGAACACGCAGCCTTTGACGGATTCGGTCATGCGCGCATTCTGCCGGGCGGCGGGCCCGCGCGCCTAACGACCCCCTTATGCCCGCGACGCTACCGTCCGTGGCTTATGCGGCTGGAAAGCGTCGCCTTCCGGTACCGGCGGAAGGCCCCCTGGGTGCTCCGGGACGTCGGACTCACGCTCGCCCCCGGCACGGTGACCGAGGTGACCGGGCACAACGGGGCGGGCAAGTCGACGTTGCTGCGGCTGATCGCGGGCCTGCGCGACCCGCGCCGCGGCACGGTCACCGGCCGTCCGGGACGGGTCGGGTACGCGCCCGAGCGCTTCCCCGTCGACCAGCCGTTCACCGTCCGCGCCTACCTCGGCCACATGGCCGCCGTGCGCGGGGTGCCCGCCGACCTCGACCGCTGGGCCGGGCGCCTCGGCTTCGAGCACCTCCTCGGCGTGCGGCTGCCAGAACTCTCCAAGGGCAGCGCGCAGAAGGTCGGGCTCGCCCAGGCCCTGCTCGGCGACCCCGGCCTGCTCATCCTCGACGAGCCGTTCGCCGGACTCGACGCCGCGACCCGCGACGCCCTGCCCGCCCTGATCTCCGACCGGGCGGCGCACGGCGCGACCGTGGTCGTCAGCGACCACCAGGGCTGTATCGAGAGCCTCCCGGGCGTGACCCGGATCAGCGTCGCCGACGGCATGGTCGCCGTGCTGGAGGAGCCGCCCGCGCCCGCCGAGCGGACGGTGCTGGAGGTGATCGTGCGGGCGGACGAGGCCGACACGGTGGAGACCAAGCTGCGGGCCGATGGCCACGAGGTGCGGAGGCGGACGCTGTGATCGCTCTCGCCCGGTTCCAGTTCGCGGGATACGTCCTGTCCCTGCGGGTCCTCCAGCCGCTGATCGTGGTCCTGCTGATCATCGCGCTGGTGCTGGGGCAGGGCCCCGGCGGGGCGAACGCCGCCGAGCTCGCAGTGGGGACGTTCGGCGACGTCGCCGCCTTCATGTTCCCGGTCTGGGCCTGGTCCGCCCGCGCGCTGCTCGACACCCAGCCGGACGAGCAGCGCAACCTGTCGGCCACCGCCGCCCGCCGCCGCACCACCCCGACCTGGGCGGGGCTGCTCGCCGCGTACTCGATCAACGTCTGCCTCAGCGCCGTGATCCTCGCGATCCCGCTCATCCAGGCGGCGACCTCCGGGGTGCAGGCCACGCCGATCGTGATCGGCACGGCTCTGAACCTGCTGGTGGCCGCCGCGGGCACCCTGCTGGGCGCCTGGACCAGCCGGGCGATCATCCCCGACCCCGGCGTCTCCCTCCTCGCCCTGCTCGGCGGAGCGGCGGCCCTGCTGCTGCTCAGCCTGGGACCGCTCGACCGGCTCTCGGTCCCGATGATCGGCTGGCTCCACGCCGCCCACCACGGACCCGACGCCTTCATCACCGACTTCCCCGGCATCGCACTGCACCTCGCCGCCTGGTCCGTCGTCGTCGGCATCGCCTACCTCCTCACCAAACGCCACCGCCCCTGAGAGGCGCTCCGCATGTCCGATTTCGGCCGCGCCATCCAGGCACGCGCCTCGACACGCCCCGGTCGGCTGGTCGGCCCGGCCACCTCCCCCGTCGGCCGGCGGCGGCGCGCGCCCGGCCGGCGACGCGCGCACCCCGCCGCCATCACGATGTGGTGGCCGCCATCGCGCCCGAGTGGCCGCCGGACGCGGTGAACACACCTTCATGGCCACCGGAGCGTCAGGTGGCCTGCAAGGTGAGCCAGGAGCGTTCGAGGGGCTCCTGGTCCCGGGTGCAGAAGTAGACGCGGCCCGGATCGCCCCAATGCCAGCCCAGGCGTTTGTCGGAGTCGAGCTGAAGCAGCAGCCGCCACTCCTCCTCCGCCGCCGCTTGCTCGTCGCCGGACATCTCGGCGGACTCCGCGTCGCGCCCGGTGGAGGCGAGCAGGCAGTCGGGCCCGACCGGGCGCTGCACCAGCGCCGGCCAGCCGCCGAGCTGGTGCACCGGCAGATCGTCCGGCCAGGCGTACTGCGTCCACGCCACGTAGAGCTGCTCGTAGACCGGGAGGATGCCGCTGTAGAGCTCCTCCAACCGCCGCACCACGGGCTCCTGCGGCGACGGCAGGGACAGGAAGGGCGCCGCCTCCACCGGGCAGGGCGGATAGTTCGAGGTGCCCGCGGGAGGCTCGGCCTCGCGCAGGTCGCCGCCGGTGAACACCCGCCAGCCGTCCCGCTGGCCGGGCGCGTCGCCCCAGGGCCGCGGGATCTCGCTCGCGTAGTAGAAGGCGGCGGTGCCCTCGGCCGGCAGCCCGGCGATCGGGCCGAGCGCGGCCAGCTCGGCGAAGTCGACCGCGCCGAGGAAGTCGAGCGGCCGGCCCTCCCAGACCGGCCAGGGCTCGTCCGGCGGGAGCAGCGGCGTACCGCCGAGCCGCACGGTCACCGGGCCGTCGGCGCCGAGGCGCAGCGCGGGCCGGATCAGCGGCAGCAGCGCGCCGGTGACCTCCGGGGCGAAGAAGACGCCGAACAGGGAACGCAGGCGCTGACGCTGCGTGGCGAAGTGATCCATGTCACGTAGCGTTGCGCGCCGCGCGGCCGAAATCCAGCCCCCCGCGCGATTGTGGATAACTCAGCGGCGTTCGAGCGCCCCGGCGAGCTGCGCCAGGAAGCGGTCGACCTCCTGCTCGTCGTAGCCGGGCCCGAGCCGGACCGCCCGGAACACGCATTCGCGCACGTCCCGCGCGGTCACCGGCGGCGCCGCGCCGCGCAGTCCGGAGACCACCCGGTCGAGGAACGCGTCCACGTCCCGGACGTCGTAGCCGGCGCGCATCCCGGCGCCGGAGAAGCGCGAGTCCTGGATCCAGTTGATCAGCCAGCCCGGATGCACCCGGGGACGGCCCGGCCGCTGCCCGATCGGCGCTGCGGTCTGGAGCTCGCGGACGCACTCCTGCACCAGCTCGTCCACCGCCCGCTGCTCGTAGCCGCGCAGCACGATGTCGAACCTGACCGCGCGCACCTCGTCGGCCGTCACGGGCGGGCCGCCGTTCAACGCGCCGGCGATCCGCCCGAGCAGCTCGTCCACCTGGGCGCGGTCGTAACCGCGCAAACCCACCGCAAGGCGCGGCCCCGTCTTCACCGGTCCGGGCTCCTCAGCATGTGCTCCCGCGCGCCCGCGCGGCGCAGGGAACACGCCCGCCGGGCCCGCTCAGTCCTCGGTCGCCGCGGCCAGCTGGCCGCATGCCCCGTCGATCTCCCTGCCCCGAGTGTCGCGCACCGTGACCGGGACCCCGTGGGCCTCCAGGCGCCGCACGAACTCCTTCTCGTCCTGCGGCCGGGATGCGGTCCACTTGGACCCCGGCGTGGGGTTCAACGGGATCAGATTGACGTGTACGAGGTGGCCGCGCAAGAGCCTGCCGAGAAGATCCGCCCGCCACGCCTGGTCGTTGACGTCCTTGATCAGCGCGTACTCGATCGACACCCGGCGGCCCGACCGGCTCGCGTAGGCCCAGGCGGCGTCCAGCACCTCGGCGACCTTCCACCTGTTGTTGATCGGGACCAGATCGTCGCGCAGCTCGTCGTCGGGCGCGTGCAGCGACACCGCGAGCCGCACCGACAGGTCCTCGGCGGCCAGCTTCTCGATCGCCGGGACGAGGCCGACCGTGGACACCGTGACCGACCGCTGCGAGATGCCGAGGCCGCCGGGCGCCGGATCGGTGATCCTGCGGACCGCGCCGAGCACCGCCTTGTAGTTGGCCAGCGGTTCGCCCATGCCCATGAACACGATGTTGGACACCCGGCCCGGACCGCCCGGGACCCGGCCGCGGGCCAGCGCCCGCGCCCCCGCGGCGACCTGCTCGACGATCTCCGCGGTGGAGAGGTTGCGGGTCAGCCCCGCCTGCCCGGTCGCGCAGAACGGGCAGTTCATCCCGCAGCCGGCCTGGGACGACACGCACATCGTGGTGCGGTCGGGGTAGCGCATCAGCACCGACTCGAACAGCACGCCGTCGAACGCCTTCCAGACATTCTTCAGCGTCCGGCCGTCATCGCACGCCAGCTCCCGTACCGACGTGAGCAGCGGAGGCAGCAGCTCGGCCGTCAGCCGCTCCCGGATCGCGGCGGGCAGGTCGGTCATCTCGGCCGGGTCGTCGGCCAGGCGCGCGAAGTAGTGCCGGGAGAGCTGATCCGCGCGGAACGGCTTCTCCCCCAGTTCGACGACCGCCTCGCGGCGTTCGGCGGCGGTGAGGTCGGCGAGGTGCCGCGGCGGCTTGCCCCGGCGCGGCGCGGCGAAGACGAGCTTCGCCGGCGTCTTCTTGGCGGCTTGCGGCACGGCGGTCTCGGCGGCGGCGGGCTCGCTGGTCGGCTCGGCGGCTGACTCGGTGGTGGCAGACATGGTCCCTCCAGTGTCGCAAACGCCGGCCGATGCCTCGTCCAGACGCCCGGACCCGCGCGGACGACTCGCGACATCCCTACGGACGGCGCCGTCTGCGACTAAGGTCTTGATCATGTCGGTATTGCGCAGGGGTTCCACTTCGCCCCGGGGCGCCGCCACGGTCGTCCACACAGAGGCCAGCCCCTACGGCAGCCGCCGTCTCGTCGTCGAGACCGACGACACCGTCACCGCGGCCTACCTGAAGGACTCCCGGGACGCCGTGATCGGCGCGGTCTGGATCGCGGGTCATCGCGTCGCGCCGTCCGAGCTCGACCGCTCGCGGCTGGACGCGGGGCGGCCTCCCGCCCTGCCCGCCTCGCACGTGCGGCATCCGGGGGGACGCGCCTCGCTGGAGGCCGAGACCCTGGAGGTCGTGTGGTTCGAGGAGGGCGACGGCGTGGCCCTCCTGGACTCCGGCGAGCCGCTCTGCGTCATCCCCGGATGGTCCGACATGGCCCGGGGCATCCCGGGCTACAGCCAGGAGGTCATCGAGCAGAGCCCGTTCGCGTTCCCCCTGGACGACGAGATCAAGGAGTTCGGCCCCCGGATCGAGCGGGCGCGCGAGCACTGGAGCCGCTGCCGGACAGAGGGGTCCTGGGCCGATTTCCAGCAGTCCGTCCTGGGGCACCTGTTGCAGCGCCTCGGACCCGGTGGCCACTACTGGCACGATGTCGGACGCCAGCTCCCGGGAGGACGCGGCGGAGCGCTGCCCACCGTGGGCGTCTCCGAACGGCCCGCGCGCGGCGACCGTGAGTTCACCGTGCTGAGCACGGTCGGGATGAGCCGGCAGCGGATGCCCACCGTCGAGCTGTACGAGGACGACGTCGCCCCGCACGGCCGGATCGAGCTCGCAGTGGCCACGTCCCTGCCGAGCCAGCGCGCCGGGAGCATCTTCCCGTGGCTGTCGCAGTACCCGTGGCGGTCGGTGACCTGGTTCGCGGCGGGCGACGTGGTCAAGTGGTACCACGAGTCCCACACGTTCCCTCTGAGCAACGGCGCATCCCCCTGGGAGGGGGTGCTGCTGCTGGAGGACCCGAGCAGACTGGACGGTCCGGCGGCTCCCGGCCTGTCCGGTCTTCAGGTCGGTGGCGATCCCGTGCGCTGGCTCTGGCTGGTGCCCATCTCGGGTGAGGAGCACAGGTACGCCAAGAGCGAGGGGTCGGACGCCCTCGTCCGGCGGCTGGCCGAGCAGGGCCGTTCCTGGATCGTCACCTGACCCGCCCGCCCAGAGCGCCCGCCCAGGGCGTCTGCACAGGGCGCCCGCTTCAGCCTGGAGGGGCGAACAGTTCGAGGAGGAGCCACACGACGGGGGCCGTCGCGACCAGCGAGTCGAGCCGGTCCATCACACCGCCATGGCCGGGCAGCAAGGTGCCCATGTCCTTGATGCCGAGGTCCCGCTTGATCACCGACTCGATCAGGTCGCCGACGGTGGCGGTGAACACCGCGGCCAGGCCGATCAGGACGCCGTGCCAGACCTGGCCGTCGTCCAGCAGCCACCAGACCAGCCACGCGCCGACGGCCATGCACGTGAGCACCGAGCCGGCGAGGCCCTCCCACGTCTTCTTCGGGCTGATGGTGGGCGCCATCTTGTGCTTGCCGAGGAACGATCCGGCGAAGTAGCCGCCGATGTCGCTGGCCACGGTGATCGCCACGAAGATCACGATGCGGTCGTCGCCGTCGTCGGGACGCATGAGCAGCGCCACGATGCCGCCCATCAGCACCAGGTAGCCGGCCATGAACACGCCGGCGGTCACGTCCCGGACGTATCCGTCGGCCCCGTCCAGTACCCGGGTCATCATCACGGCCAGCACGGTCAGCGACACGCCCGCGACCAGGCCGGTGGTGCCCCACACGTACGCGACGACGGGCGCGGCCACCACCCCGGTCGCCAGCGGGATGAACGGCGCCCGGACGCCACGGGTCCCGAACGCGCCGGCCAGCTCGCGCATGCCGAGGAGCAGGAAGACCACCATCACACCGAGGAAGATCTCCTTCACGGTGTACATGGAGATCAGGACCAGGGCGCCGAGGGTCACCCCGACGCCGATGGCGAGCGGCAGATTGCGTCCCGCCTTGCCCTGCGGGCCCGTCCCGTCCGGCGAGGACGCGGACGGGTCCGGCGTGGTTCCGCGGGGCGTACCGGGCACGGGCGCCTCCGGCTCACCCGGGGAGCCCGCGGGCTCCCCGGTCTCGTCGAGTTCCATCACACTTCGAGCAGTTCGGCCTTCTTGTGCTCGAGAAGCTCGTCGATCTGCGCCACGTACCTGTGCGTGGCGTCGTCGAGCTCCTTCTCGGCACGCCTGACCTCGTCCTCGCCGGCATCGCCGTCCTTGACGAGCTTGTCGAGGGTGTCCTTGGTCCGGCGGCGGATGTTGCGGATGGAGATCTTGCTGTCCTCCGCCTTGCCCCCGGCGACCTTGATGAACTCCCGGCGGCGCTCCTCGGACAGGTCGGGGAACACCACCCGGAGGACGTTGCCGTCGTTGGTGGGGTTGACGCCGAGGTCGCTGTCGCGGATCGCCTTCTCCACCGCCTGCATGGAGGACTTGTCGAAGACCTGCACGATGACCATGCGCGGCTCGGGCAGGGTGAAGGACGCCAGCTGGTTGATCGGCGTCGGCGTACCGTAGTACTCGGCAGTGATCTTGTTGAACATGGCGGGGGTGACCCGGCCGGTGCGGATGGCCTGGAAGTCCTCCTTGGCGACCGCGACCGCCTTCTCCATCTTCTCCTCGGCCTCGAGGAGGGTCTCGTCGATCACTTCGACTCCCATGTCATCTGGTCGGCCCTTGCGCTGCCGCCAAGGGGCTCGGGTGGTCAGCCTTCGGCCGGGTTGACCAGCGTGCCGATCTTCTCACCCCGGACGGCCCGGACGATGTTGCCCTGCCCCATGAGGTCGAAGACCACGATGGGGAGCGCGTTGTCCATGCAGAGGCTGATGGCCGTGGCGTCCATGACCTTCAGTCCCCGCTGTAGAACCTCACCGTAATCCAAACGGTCGAACTTGACAGCGTCCGGATTCTTGCGCGGGTCGGCGTCGTACACGCCGTCCACCTGAGTCGCCTTCAGCACCGCCTCGGCGCCGATCTCCAGCGCGCGCTGCGCGGCCGTGGTGTCGGTGGAGAAGAACGGCTGCCCGAGCCCCGCCCCGAAGATCACCACGCGGCCCTTCTCCAGGTGCCTGATGGCGCGCCGCGGAATGTAGGGCTCGGCCACCTGGCTCATGGTGATCGCGGTCTGCACCCGGGTGTCGAGGCCCAGCTTCTCCAGGAAGTCCTGGAGCGCCAGGCAGTTGATCACCGTACCGATCATGCCCATGTAGTCGGCCCGGCCGCGGTCCATGCCGCGCTCGGCCATGACGGCACCGCGGAACATGTTGCCGCCGCCGCAGACCACCGCGACCTGGACGCCGTCGGCGACCGCCTCGGAGATGGCCTCCGCCACGTGCTGCACGATCTCCGGGTCGATGCCCAGCGGATCACGGCCGGCGAACGCCTCACCCGAGAGCTTGAGCAGCACCCGCTTCCAGCCCGCACGGGGCGCGTGCCCGGACGACGAAGCCGCCGGCGCGCTTGGGTTCGTTGTCTCCGGCACGTCGGCGGCCTCCTCGTTGCGTCGCGGTATCTGTCGGGTCCCTGTCTCCAGAGTGCCCCTACGCCTGCCCGACCTTGAAGCGGGCGAAACGCACGACCTTCACGCCGGCCTCGTCGAGGACCTTGGTGATCGTCTTCTTGCTGTCCTTGACGAACGCCTGCTCCAGCAGCACGAAGTCGCGGAAGTAGCCGTTGACCCGGCCCTCGACGATCTTCGGGATCGCCTTCTCGGGCTTGCCCTCGTCGCGGGTGAGCTGCTCGGCGAGCGCCCGCTCCTTCTCGATCGCCTCGGCGGGGATCTCGTCCCGGGTGAGGTACTTGGGGGCCATCGCCGCGATCTGCTGCGCGATGTCCTTGGCGACCTCGGCGTTCTCGCCGTCGAGCTCGACCAGCACGCCGGTGGTCGGCGGCAGCTGCGGGTCGGACTTGTGCAGGTAGCTGGCCACGTAGGTGCCCTTGAAATGGGCGAAGTTGCGCAGTTCCAGCTTCTCGCCGATCTTGGCGCTGTTCTCCTCGATCAGCGCCTTGACGGTGGTGCCCGGCTCGATCTCGGCGGCCAGCAGCTCGGCCGCGTCCGCGACGCCGCTCTCGGCGGCGAACCGGACCAGGCGGTCCGCCAGCTCGATGAACTGGGCGTTCTTGGCGACGAAGTCGGTCTCGCAGTTGAGTTCGAGGAGCGCGCCGTCGGTGGCGTTCTCGAAGTGCTCGGCGACCAGGCCGTTGGCCGCGGTGCGCTCGGCGCGCTTGCCGACGTCCTTGGCGCCCTGGAGGCGCAGCAGCTCGGTGGCCTTCTCGAAGTCGCCGTCCGCCTCGGTGAGGGCGTTCTTGACGGCCATCATGCCGGAGCCGGTCAGCTCGCGAAGCCGCTTGACATCTGCGGCGGTGAAGTTCGCCATCGCTCTTTCGTCTCTGTCGTGGTGGGAAGACTGCGCGGAGACCGGGCCCCGGGGCGGCGGCGCCGCCCCGGGACCCCGCGTCGTCAGCTCTGCTCGGCCTCGGTGGCCGGGGCCTCAGCGGCCGGAGCCTCAGCGGCCTCAGTGGCCTCCGCGGCCGGAGCGGTCTCCTCGGCGGCCGGGACCACGCCCTCCTGCGCCTCGGCGGCGGCAGCGGCGTCGGCGGCGGGCTCACCGGTCACGACGGCGGCGGCAGCGGACTCGTCGGCCACGGCGTCCTTGGCCGTCTCGGCGCCGGACTCCGCCTTCTTGCTCTCCAGCAGTTCCCGCTCCCACTCGGCCAGCGGCTCGGCGGCGGTCGCGCCGCCCTCGGCCGGCTTGTCGTCCCCGCCGGACGCGGCGCCCGCGCGGGCGATGAGGCCGTCGGCGACGGAGTCGGCCACGACGCGGGTCAGCAGCCCGACGCTGCGGATGGCGTCGTCGTTGCCCGGGATCGGGTAGTCGACCTCGTCGGGGTCGCAGTTGGTGTCGAGGATCGCGACGACCGGGATGCCGAGCTTCTTGGCCTCGTTGACCGCGATGTGCTCCTTCTTGGTGTCCACGATCCAGATGGCGCTCGGAACCTTCGCCATGTCGCGGATACCGCCGAGGGTGCGCTCCAGCTTGTCCTTCTCGCGGCGCAGGCCGAGGAGCTCCTTCTTGGTCATGCCGGAGCCGGCCACGTCGTCGTAGTTGATCTCCTCCAGCTCCTTGAGCCGGGTGAGCCGCTTGTGCACGGTGGAGAAGTTGGTGAGCATGCCGCCCAGCCAGCGCTGGTTGACGTACGGCATCCCGACCCGGGTGGCCTGCTCCGAGATGGCCTCCTGGGCCTGCTTCTTGGTGCCGACGAACAGGATCGTGCCCCCGTGGGCGACCGTGGCCTTGACGAACTCGAAGGCCCGGTCGATGTAGGACAGCGACTGCTGGAGGTCGATGATGTAAATGCCGTTGCGGTCCGTGAGGATGAAGCGCTTCATCTTCGGGTTCCACCGACGAGTCTGGTGGCCGAAGTGGACGCCGCTCTCGAGGAGCTGCCGCATGGTGACGACGGGTGCCATAGCCCGTGTTCTCCTGTCCGGCCCGAATACGGGCCACGTCTCGGTTGTCGTCTGCGCACGGACACCGGCCCCACCGTCGTACCGACGGACCGAGAGGCTGTGCCCCACCGGCGAGATGCAGGTGGCTGGCGAGCGCGTGAATTCGGCCGCCCGGGTATGCACCCGGCGCGACCGTTTACCAAGTCTACGGGACGCACGCCGCACACGTGGAATCAACCGGACCCGGGGGCCCGGGATCGCCGAGGTTTTCCACAATTCGTGCCGGGTCTGGCCCGGGCGCGGGCCCGGTCGGCAGGCTGCAAAGTATGACCCTGCTCACAGTGATGATGATCCTGACCACCACCGCGCCCCCCGCCCAATGGCACTGGCCGCTGTCCCCCGTGCCCGGGATCGTACGGGGATTCTCCCCGCCCGCCCTGCCCTGGGGCCCCGGCCATCGCGGCGTTGACCTGGCCGCCCGCCCTGGGCAGCCCGTGTACGCCGCCGGAGCGGGCCGAATCTCGTACGCCGGACGGCTCGCCGGGCGCGGCGTCATCGCGGTCACCCACGGCGCCCTCCGCACCACGTACCTGCCGGTGCGCCCGACCGTCCGGACGGGCCGCCAGGTCGCCTCCGGCGCCCGTATCGGCGTCGTCGAGAACGGCCCGTTCCACTGCTCCAGCGCCTGCCTGCACTGGGGATTGCGTCGCGGGGCGGTCTATCTCGACCCGCTCAGCCTGGTGGGGCACCGCGTACGGCTGCTCCCCCACTGGCGCCCGCCAGAGCGACCTGCACCGGTGTCACGTCCCGCGCCTGCGGAGCGACCGCACCAGATGGAGCTACGCGACGCGGCGACGGCGGGCGGCGGGGCGTTGACCGGCATGCTGCTGGCGTTCGCGCTCCTGTTCGTATGGCGGCAAGGACGCCCGCGACGGCGAACGGCCCTGCGCCAGCCCCCGGACGTCATCGACCTGGCCCAAGAGCGCCGCCTACGGCGAACACCCTGACCAACCTGCGTCGAGGCGTCCAGGGCCGCCTCCTCTCCCGCGACGCGCTCTCGCTATGACTCGCTGGCGCCGCGCGGGTGGGCCTGCCGGTGGACCTGTTTGAGCCGCTCGGCCGAGACGTGCGTGTAGAGCTGGGTGGTCTGCAACGAGGCGTGCCCCAGAATCTCCTGGACGCTCCGCAGGTCCGCACCCCCCTCCAGTAGGTGGGTGGCGGCGCTATGGCGCAGTCCGTGGGGGCTGAGGTCGGGTACGTCACCCACCTCGGCGATCCGTCCGTGCACGACCCTCCGGGCGCTGGTGGGGTGCAGGCGTCCCCCTCGGGCGCCGAGGAACAGGGCCGGGCCACTGTCCTTGGTGCTGAGGGCGGGACGTCCCGCCCTCAGCCAGTCCTGCACAGACCGTACAGCGGGTTCTCCCATGGGCACGGTGCGTTCTCTGCCGCCCTTGCCCAACACCCGGGCGGTTCTGCGGCCGGTGTCCAGGTCGTCGATGTCGAGCCCGCACAGTTCGCTGACCCGTACGCCGGTGCCGTAGAGCACTTCGAGGATCGCCAGGTCCCTCAACCCGAGCGGCCCTTGGGCCTCCACCTCGTCCAGGAGCCGGGCGGCGTCGTCCTGGGTGATCACCGCGGGCAGATCACGTTGTGCCTTGGGGGTCCCCAGCAGCACGCCCGGGTCACTGGGAATCAGGCCACGCCGGTACAGGTGGCCGGTGAACGCGCGGGCGGCGGCGGTGCGGCGCGCGAGGGTCGCTCGAGACCGGCCCAGGGCGTGCTGGTGTGCGAGCCAGGCACGCAGCACGCCGATCTCCATTCCTGCGGGCTCGTCCACCCCGACGTCCGCGGCGTACCGGCACAGGTCTGCGAGGTCGCCCAGGTAGGCGCGGAGCGTGTGCGGCGACACGCCCCTCTCGGCGCGCAGGTGGCGCTCGAACTCGGCGACCGCCTCCCTGAGCGGAGCGGCGTCGTCATCGGTGGGCACAGCCGCCACGCTGCGCCACGATCTCCGCCGGCGCAAGCACCGAAACCCGTTTTCCGCCGAATCGCCGTGATCTCGCGGCGAGTTATCCACAGAAAAACGATCCGTCTCGCGGGGCGGTGTCCGGAAGTCTGGATGCCGCCCCGTTGGCGTGTGGGGATGCGGGTTGACCTGGGGTGATGGGGTGTGGCGGTGTGAGTGGTGGGTGATCTTGTCTCACTGGTGCTCGCTGTTGGCCGTTGTTGCTCGTTGTTCGTGGGCCATACACGGGCCATGGCCCGTCGCCGTTAGTGCTGGTCGGAGGCTAGGGCGCGGTCGACTGCGTTGTTCGCGCGGCTCTCGGTTAGGCGTGCTTCAAGGGGGTTGGTGCCCCAGTTGGTGACTGTGATCACCACGGTGCCGCATTTCTCGGTGCTGCAACGGGGGGTGGGGGTGGCTGGGATGTCGAAGGTTCGGACGGGGCGGGCTATGAGTCGTCCGGCTTGGCGTCCTGCGGCGCGTAGGCGGTCGCGGTCGTGGTGGGAGTGGTAGGTGGCGCGGATTTCTCCGGTTCGCTTGAGCTGGTCGGCGGTGGCGGCGGTGAGTTCGTCGGTCTTCATGGCTGGTTCCTCTCGGTGTCTCTCCGATAAGGATGGCGGGGGTGGCTGCGGGGCGTCACGGTGGGCGGACGGGTGCGGGCTTGACCGGGGCGGCGGGCCGCTAGCCTGCTCCGGCAACGGGCTCCCCTTGGGGCTGCCCGCTTGGCCCGTGGGGCGGCCCGCCGGAGGGGTCCCCGGTCAAGCCCGTGCCCGTCCGCCGTGCGCTCGCTGGCCCCGTGCGGGTTGGAGGCCGGGGTGCGTCTGGTCTGGCTTGCGGGGTGGTGGCTTAGCGCGCTGGGAGGGTCGCATACGCGCTTATGGGCGCTGGCCACCTTCGGTGGCTCGGTTGTAGGGGGCGGGGGTCGGGGTTGGTTGGGAACCGCGTGATCAGCATGGGCACATTCCAGGGTCGTGGGTGACTGCGTGCGGTAGGCGGAATCGGGCGTCGGCGCCGGGGGCGGGCAACGTGTCGGGTGTGCGTGCGAAGGCGGTAGATCGGGTATCACGTCGTGCGATCGGGGGCTCAGTACCTCACGGGAGGCGGGTCGATGGCACGGGTACGAGTGATCTTCGCTGAGGAGCAGAACTTTGCTGGGGCGTTGGTCACGGAGGTGACGGTGGATGCCGCGCGGCTGGTGCTGGTCGGCGCACAGGGCGAAGCCCTGCTGGACGTGCCGGTGGCGGGTGTGCGCAACGTGGATCGGGGCAGGCAGGCGCGGACGGAGCGACTGAAGGCTGAGCACGTCAACCACGGAAGGCCGTGGGATGAGAGTGAGCGGACGCGGCTGCGGGAGATGTGCGCGAGCAAGACGCCGATGCGGGAGATGATCAACCAGATCGGAAGGTCGAGCGGCAGTATTCGTGGAGAGATGCGGAGGCTGGGCCTGGTCGTCGACGGGGCTGAGCCTGTCGGTTAGCGAACCGGACGGAGCATGCGAGCGACACGGCGAGGACGGCACGAAGCGGCGCGTGGCGGCGGACCGGCCGGACGCGTCGAGCGGCATGCCGGGAGGCTGGGCGGTCGGCGCCGATGGGACGGGCGGCGTGGGGTAGGGGCCCCGCGTCCGTCCCGGACCTGATCGGCGGCCGTGCCGCCCGCGCCGATCCGGCGTAGCCGGATCGGCGCGGAGGGTTGGGAACGCTGCCTAGCGGCGCGTAGTGCCGGACGTGGCGGGGAGCGTGGCGGGCGAACGTGAGGGGAGCGCCGGCGGCATGGCGAAGCCACCCCGGAGGGGCGGCCGTAGGCCGTGCTGCCGTTGCGGATCCGGCCGGATGCTGTCAGAGAGACCGCGCCGAACCCCGCACGGCGGAAGCTCCGGTAGCCGGGAAGG
This sequence comes from Spirillospora sp. NBC_01491, assembly GCF_036227065.1. Classification (GTDB taxonomy): domain Bacteria; phylum Actinomycetota; class Actinomycetes; order Streptosporangiales; family Streptosporangiaceae; genus Spirillospora; species Spirillospora xylanilytica. Next base: position 7,122,982 of record NZ_CP109432.1, on the reverse strand, counting down.
GCGCTTGCGCCCGCCCCGGCTGACCGGTGCTGACGGCGTGCCTTGACCTGGTAGGGAAAAGCCTCACACGAACTGACTGCGCGCCTGCTAGCTACCCGAACGGTCGGCCGGGTGAGGCTAGATGTCGTACGTACCGCGCTTGATGCGCTGGCTGAACGCCTGCCACGTCTCAGGAGGCAAGAGCAGCACGGGGCCGTCCTGGTCTCTGCTGTCCCTCACCGCTACCGCGTCGGGCGTGGGAGCGACCTCTACGCATGCGCCGTTCTGCTGGCTGCGCGCGCTGGTACGCCAGACTGCACGGGACAGATCTGTAGCTGTCATCCCGCGCCTCCTCTGACGGTCACTGAAGCTCTTTTATTACTGCATTCAGCATATCGCGGGTGTCGTCCGGACTGAGCGCCACGGCCCGTAGATGGTCAAACGCGGTGGTGTACTGCTCGACCTCCTCAGGCTTGTCCACCCACAGGTTCCCGCCGATGGTCTCCATGTAGGCCACGTCGACATCGTTGGCGCCGGGGAAGCCAAGCACGATGAACGGTCCAGTGGTGCCGGGGTGGGCCCCGACCTTGTACGGGATGACCTGGATGGTCGTCCTGCCCTTGGCCGACTGCTGGAGATGGCGCAGTTGAGCGCGCATCACCTCACGGCCTCCCACCGGCCGACGAAGCGCCGCCTCGTCCAAGATCGCCCAGAGTTGCGGACGATCAGGCTTGGTCAGCACCTGCTGTCGGTTCACGCGGACTTCGACCCTGCGTTGGATCTCGTCGGGGTCAAGCTCAAGAGGGCCGCCCCGAACGAGAGCCTCGGCGTAGTCAACTGTCTGGAGCAGCCCGGGGATGACTGCCAGCTCGAACGTCCGGACGGAAGACGCTTCGGACTCCATGCCGATGTAGAACTCGTACTTGCTCGGCAACACGTCCCGGTAGGAGTACCACCAACCACGCTTCCGCGCTTCCTTCGCAAGCTGGATGAGGGCTTCTCGCTGCGTCGGATCAGTGACCTTGTAGACGTCGAGCATGGCGCGCACGTCGTTGGGGTGTGGCCCAGTGCGGCCCGTCTCGATCCTGAAGATCTTGGTCGGGTGCCAGTCGAGTTGATCGGCCGCCGTCTCCTGGGTGAGCTGCGCGTGCTCTCGAAGTTGCTTGAGTTCAGCCATGAGCTGACGACGGCGAACGGTGGGGCTGTCGGATGCCATGAACACCTCCGATGGAGATCGTACACCTCGCGATATACAGGACTGCATTGTGCAGCCCTGCAAACGCGTGCTATGTATTAAGCCTGCTGGCACGGAGCATCGCACAGTGCAGCGCAACACACTGTGCAGTCGGCCAGTTACGCCCTGACGGACGCTGCGATGGTGGTGATTCCGGTGTGCAGAGATCAAACAGACCGACACGATGCAGGACGAAATCCGGTCCTCCGGCGATTCAGACTGCTCAACGACTTGATGATCGATTTGCGCTGTCTGGGACGCGCTTCGTACCTGGCGCTCCCAGCAACAGGGCAGCCCGTGCTGTGGGTCCGGGTGAGCTCGGGGGCGCGACTGATGGCGGTGTTGAGCATCGCCGAACGTGGGGGGGCCTGGTCGTACCTGTGGGATGGCATCCATAGCGCGGCGGCTGACGGGTCACTGACTGCTGCACACCGGATCGCGGGAGTTGAGCGGTGATGCTTTGGCACCCGGTGAAGGTGACGCGCGTCTGCGGGAGTGAGCACGAGCCCGTGCGTGCGGTGCGTGCATTCGTGCTGGATGCAGCGGCGGGCGCGTTGGCTGGTCGAGTCCATGACGTGGACCTCGGCGATGTCGATCTGTGCGCGTCAGAGGTTGCGACGAACTCCTTCATCCATTCGGCGAGTCGGCTGAGTGGCGGCGGGATCGAGGTGCGCGTGCTGGTGTCGGGTCGCGGTCTACGGGTGGAGATCGAGGACGACGGCGGGATGACTCTGCCGAAAGTGCAGCCGGAGGACGACGCACGCGAGTGCGGTAGAGGGCTCATGATCGTGGAGGCGCTGGCCTCTGCCTGGGGATACGACGGAGGCGGGACGACGTGGTTCGAGGTCTGCTAGCGCGGATCGAGCGAGAGGATCAGCGGATGGCCTACCGGCTGTGGTCGGCGCTCGCGATCACCGTGAGCGAGGCTGACGGGTGGCGGTCACTCGCTGCGCGAAGCGAAGCCGATGCACTCATGCTCCTCGGGCGTGGTCAGTTACAGGAAGCTGGTATGCACCTGGGTCGGGCGGAGGCGTACGCGCTGGCAGCCGACAACGTCATGGACGTGCTGCGGGGCCTGGAACCGTGGGATGACCTGATTGGCGATGGGCAGCCGAACCGGTGGGGTTGGGCGGTCCGGCGGCTGCTCTGGTGGACCACACGATGATCAGTCCTGAGGTCAAGCCGTGCCGTTGGGGCTGGGTAGCGGTGATGCACTGCCCAATGGGCGGCGATTGGTGCCGTCCTGGGGAAGCTGCGCGAATCGTCGGCGTGCCCGTCGGGCGGCTGCGGTACTGGGCCGACCGCGCCTTAATCAGCATGGTGTATCACCCGGGCAAGCACCGGCTGTATTACCGCGATGAACTGGCCATGGTGGTCGGACTGGCGGGCGGCGTGGGCCTGACGAACACGGCTCTACTTGAGTTGCACGTGGCTCGGGGCCTGTACCGGTAGGGGCCGCGGCTCCCGTTGCGTGCTGACAGGGGTGGGGCCGGTCATGGCCGGAGGCCACCCGTAGGGCGACCGGAGGGAGTAGCCGGCGCCGTGTCGCTATTCCAGGTGAAGCGTCGGGGCGGTGGGAGCCGCTGCCCCGGCGCTTCGCTGTGCCCGCTGGTCTGATTTCTGGTCAGTTGAGCGGGTGGTTGACGGCGTGGATGGTGGTGGAGTCGGCGGGCCAGATGCTGATGGTCTGGTCTACCGGGGTGCCGTCGGAGCTGTGGAGGGTGCTGGTGCGGACCAGCACGGAGGCTTGCGGGGTGATCTGGAGGGCGGGGGCTTCGTGCCCGCTGGGTTGCCGCACGCTGACGAGCGTGGTTGCGGTGACGGGGCGATGGTTGGTGTAGCGGGTGAGGATCTCGGGCCATGAGCCGGGGATGATGGCGTGCTCGGTGAGCGGGCTTCCTGAGGGGACGTGCGGGGTGTAGCTGGTGCGTAGTTCGAGGGTGACTGCGCCCGGTGGGTCGGTCACGAGGCGGTGGCGGACGCAGACCGGTGCGCCGGGGCCGGGGAGCCGCAGTGCCTGGGCGACGTCCGGTGGCGCGGGTTCCCAACCGGCGCGTATGACCTGGAGGGCGCAGAGCTGATCGGGGATATTGCCGCCGAGTGACACGGTGTGTGCTGGTCGGGGGGCGGCGTAGGTCGGGTGGTGTCCTGCTGCTGGACCAGGGTCGGGGATGGTTCGATCGACGATTTGCCGTTGGCCGGTGACCAGGTAGCCGCGCGTGCCCTGGCCTTTGATCAATCCGGCTTGTTCCAGTTCATAGAGGACTCTTCGGCTGGTTCTGTTGCTGACGCCCCACCGGTCCTGGATGTCGCTGTTGGTGGGCATCCAAGTGCCAGGGGGCCGGGTTCCCGCGCGGATTTCCGCAATCAGTTCGTCGCAGATTGTTGCGTACAGGGCGGGTGAGCTGCCGGTTGTCTGGCCGCTCGTTGCGCGTTCGCGTTGCTGGCCCAATGTGGACACTCCTTAATCCGGGTTAGCTCTTGTATGCAGCGACTTTATCCTTCGGTACCGATCCTAGCGTGCCTAGCTTGGAACGTCAGGGTTTGCATGCTGGCCGGATTCGGCACACCTTAGGACGTACCGAGGTACCAAGCTAGGTACCTCTTCGGAACGTCGGAGGTGGCGGTGCAGTTCAAGATCGAGATGGACGGGATGATGTTCCTGGTGGCGGACCTGCCGGAACAGCGGCGCGACTTCGAGACCAAGGCGCTCAGGACGTCGCCGGAGGGTGAGCCGCTGTTTCAGGTGCGGCTTCTGGTGATGGACGGTGCGGGGTCGGCGCCGATTCGGGTGGGGCTGATCGGTGACCCGGGGCTGGCTCAAGGACAGTTCGTTGCGCCGGTGGGGCTAGCCCTCAACGCGATCGACCGAAAGGGCGATTCGGTGACGTGGTGGACGGCGGAGCGGCTGGAGGCGGCGGCGATGCCGGGTCCGGGTGCGGAGGCTCCGGCGGGCGGCGCGGGAAAGGCCGCGAAGTGAGCGGCGGGCTGTTCGCCCGGTTGGGCTGGGGCCGGGGGCCGGAGCTTCCGGAAGATGCGTTGGTGGCGGTCGGCGCGGACGATGAGCGGTGGGCGTACGGGGAGTGCGCCTATGTGATCAGCGTGGCGGCGACGGGGCCGGTGCGTGTTCATTACTCGCTGACGGAACCGGCGGGGCCGACGTGGCTGCGGTTGGTGGAGGTCGGCGAGCGGCGGCGGCGTCGAGTACTGGCTGCCGGGCTGACGTGCGGTGCGCTGGCGGGTGCGGGGTCGCGTGGCGGTCAGGGTGAGGCGGCGCCGCATGGGTGGCTGCACGCGGCGGCGGCGGGCTGGACGGTGTGGACGCATCTCCCGGCGGATGGGCGGCTGGACGGGGTCGCGATGCTGGACCTGGTCGCCGACCTGGTTCCGCGCGGGACGTGGCGTGAGTTGCACGTGCGGCGTGCTGAGGCGTGGGACGCGTGGGCGCGTCGGCCCCGGGCGCATTCGCCGGGCGGGCACGTGTCTCGGACGATCCGGCCGTCCCGTACGGCGGGTGGGGATGCCACGCGGGTGGAGGCGGTGGATCAGGGGCCGTGGGATGAGCGGGTAGCCGGTCAGCGCCGGTCTGCGGAGGGCTGGCCGGGTGTCCGGTACGGCGGGGGCCTGGGTGGGGCCCGATGAGTCAGCAGCGAATGACGGGGACGCAGGCTCCGGGGCAAATCGGGCTGCCGCCCGTGCTTCAGCGGCCGGACCTGCCGGTGCGGGCTCGGCTGACGCCGGGATCGGCGGTGCTGCTATGGGTGATCCGGCCGTCCTGGTTGTGGCGGCGTGAGCTGGTGGCGCTGGTGGTCGTGGTGGGGCTGGCGGCGGCGGGGTGGCTGGGGCGTGGCTGGCCGGGTGCGGTGGCGGCTCCGGTCGCTCTGGTGGTGGCGGTGGCGGTGGTGCCGTGGTCGCGTCGGCGGTCCGGGCGGGTGTGGCGGCGGGCGCGGCTGCGTCGGCACTGGGACCGCGCGATGCGGTTCTGCGCGTTGACGACCGTCAACGATCGGATCCCTCGGATCAAGCGGGATCGGCGCGTGCCTGCGGGTGATCGACTGCTGGTTCGGATCCCGCGTGGTGCGACGGCGGATGAGTTGGAGGCGGAGCGGGAGCGGGTGGCGGCGGTCATGCGGGTGCGTGAGGTCCGGGTCACGCGGGATATGGACCGGGCGGACCTGGCCCACGTGGACGTGGTCCGCAATGATCCGTTTGCCAATCCTCGGGATCCAAACGTGAGCTTGCCGATTCCGTGGCCGTGGGCCGGTGGCGGGCAACGGTCGTTGGGTGACCCGGTGCCGCTGGCGGTCGATGACATGGGCGACACGGTCAGTGTGCGCCTTCCCGGAAAGAACATGCTGATCGGCGGTGAGCCGGAATCGGGGAAGAGCGCGGCGCTGTCGATCCTGCTGGCGGCGGCGGCTCTGGATCCGGCGGCGAGGATCTGGGGGTGGGATGCCAAGCGCGTTGAACTGGCGCTGTGGCGTCCGGTGATGGAGCGGGTGGTCTACAACGACATCGATGCCGGGATCGGGCAGCTTGAGGACCTGATCAAGGAGATGGACGCGCGTTACGAACTGCTGGAGTCGTCGGGGCGGCGGGTGCTGCGGCCGAGTGAGGCGCCGGTGATCGTGGCCGCGATCGATGAGATGCGGTTCTTCACAGCCAACACCGACAAGAAGGCGGCCAAGCACTTCAACGCGTTGGGTGAGGATCTGACGGCGCGGGGGCGTGCGGCTTTGATCGTGGAGCTGGCGGCCACGCAGAAACCCGGTGGGGATGTGGTGCCTACGGGGTGGCGTGACCTGATGGCGTTGCGCCTGGCGATGCGGTGCAACACCCGGGATGCCTCGGACACGATTTTGGGTGCGGGGATGGCTTCGGCTGGCTTCAGCGCTGCCGATATCGACCGGCGGACGCGTGGTGTCGGCTGGCTGCACTCTGAGGGCAACCGCCCCCGCCGGATCAAATCCTTCTACATCGGCGATAACGAGATCCGCGACATCGTCGCCAAGGGTGCGGCGCTGCGGCGGCTCGTGGGTGGTGAGGGCTGGGTCTGAGCCCGCCCTCCCTCCTCTTCTCTCCTCTTCTTCAACCTTCTTCAGGTCCTCGCGCGGCGGGGTGGCGGAAGCGTGCCCGCCGCGCGGGGTCCTCTTCCTGATGGGAGCGATCATGTCGGAGTTCTCGAAGCGGGTGGCGGCGCAGGTGTGTCCGTGTGCGGCGGTGGTGCCGGGTCGGGTGTATCCGGTGGCGCGGCCGGAGCGGGCCGGGGGGCCGGAGGACTGGTCAACGATGCTGGTGCGTGAGGTGGGTGACGTGCTGGCGAGCTACGGATACCCGGCGGTGGAGACGGACAGTCCGGATTGGTACGCGTTGATGTGGTGTCTGTGGAGGTTCGTCTACGGGGGCCAGGCGCGGGGTCGTCACGGTTCGGGCCGAGTGTCGGGGGCCGATGGTGGGGCGGGGGCATGAGCGGCCGGCTGAATGACCGGAGGTCACCCCGGAGGGGCCCCGTTCTGCCGGCGGCGTCGCCCGTGCGGGTTTCGAGGGCTGCGGGTGTGGGGGGTGTGCTGGCAGGGATGCTGGCGCGGGTCGGGTCCGAGTCGGGTTGGCGGGCGTGGGCTCGGCAGGTTGAGCATGCGGGGCATTGCTCGCGTCCGGTGCGGGTGCGTGGTGGCGCGGCGGCGGTGGACGGGCGTACGGGTGAGGTGCGGGCGGAGTACTCCACGGCTGGTGAGCCTGACGGGGTGCTGCTGTTGGCGTGCGGGGATCGGCGGGCGGCGGTGTGTCCTGCGTGTGCGGAGCGGTATCGGCGGGATACCTGGCATGTGGTGGCGGCGGGCCTGCGGGGGCGTGCGCCGTCGGTTCCGGGCGGGCCGGATGCGGTGCCGGATTCGGTGGCGGGGCATCCGGTGGTCTTGGCGACGCTCACGGCGCCGTCGTTTGGGGCGGTGCATCGGGCTGGGGCGCGGCCGTGCCGTAAGCGGGTCGGGCCGCTGGTCTGCGAGCACGCGATGCGGGCGTGGTGCGATGAGCGGCATGGGGACGGTGAGCGGCTGGTCGGGCGTCCGTTGTGCTGGGACTGTTACGACTACAGCGGTCACGTGCTGTGGCATTCGGCGGTGCCTGAGCTGTGGCGCCGGACGGTCATCTACACCTACCGGGCGCTGGCGCGGCTGGGCAGTGCCCGGAGCGGTATACCGATCACGGTCCGCACGGTCCGGGAGCAGCTCCGCGTGTCCTTCGTCAAGGTGGCGGAGTTCCAGCGGCGCGGGGCGGTGCACCTGCACGCGGTGGTTCGGCTGGATGGGGTGGCCGGTGAGGGGGTGGCGGCGCCTCCGGCGTGGGCTGATTCGGCGTTGCTGGAGGACGCGATCAGGGATGCGGCTGGGCGGGTGGCCGTGTCGTTGCCGGTCGGTGGGCGGGTCGCGCGCTGGGGTGAGCAACTCGACGTGGCACCGATCGCGGACCCGGCGCGGGCGGCGAGCTATTTGGCCAAGTACGCGACCAAGACCGCCGGAGACGTCTTGTCGGGGCTTCCGCCGCGCCGGTTCGGACGCCGCGAGGTAGGGCGTATCTCTCGGCGGGTGGACAACCCGCACACCATGCTTCTGGTGCTGGCGTGCCTGAGGCTGTCACGCACGCCGGAGTGTGCGGGGCTGCGGTTGGCGGAGCACGTTCACATGCTCGGGTTCCGGGGCCACTTCGCGACCAAAAGCCGTTCGTACTCGGTGACGTTGGGAACGCTGCGTGGGGTGCGGCGGGCTTGGCGGGCGCGTGAGCGTGCGGAGCGGGTGGGGGCGGCGGATCCGTGGGCTGGCCAGGATGAGGGCACGGTGGTCGTGCGTGACTGGCGGTTCGTGGCGTCGGGGTGGGCGCGGCTGGGTGATGCGGACCTGGCGGCGACGTTGGCTCGTGATCATGCGGCGATGCGGGATGCGGAGGACCTGGTCACGGTGGCGCGGGCGGGTGATCTGTGGTGAGCGGGGTTGCGGGGATCGTGCTCGCGCTGGTGCTGCTGCGGTATCTGCTGCGGTCGGTGGCGCGCGGTGGTGGCGGGGGCGGGCAGAGGATCACGCTGCGGTTCCGGACGCCCCTGCGTGAGCGCTACCCGCGCTTCTTCTGGACAGTGGTCGGCTTCGTGCTGCTGGTGGTGGCGCCGGTGCTGCTGCTGGCTGGGGCATGCGACTGGTGGGGGCTGTGATGGGCGGTCCGTATCAGAGCCGGAGTGTGCTGGGTGGGCTGCTGGATCTGCGGTTCCGGCGGCTGATCACGCCTCGGCTGATCGGCTGGGTGTATGCGGCGGGGGTCGTGCTGGTGGTGTGCTGGACGCTGGCGGGTCTGCTGCTCATCTGGGGATTCGCAGCCTGGATGGGCGCGGGCTGGTGGCTGTACTCGCCCGTGGTGATCGCGGCTGGTGCCCTCGGAGTCCTCCTGCTCCGGGTGACGTGCGAATGGATCCTGATGGCCTTCACCCGGGGGCGCCCGGTGCAGCGTCCTGCGCTACGGGCGGGGCGGGACGAGCGGTGATCGTGTCCGGGGGCATGGCGTGCGGGACGGCGCGTTGTGTCCCCGGACCGGGTCGCACGGCGGGAGCGCCGCGAAGCGGCACCGATGGTTGTAGGTCGGCCAAGCGGGGGAGCGCGCGGATATCGCATTGGCCCGCCCCGAAGGCGGTCGGTCGGGGTGGCGGGCGGTCGCCTGCCGCAACCCCATGCATTCCAGTTAATTAATGTCAAGGGCTGCATGTGGCAATTGTGGGACATAAATTGTCCGCTTGCGGTCGACTGATCATCTTTCGTTGATGCATTTCTTGCTGGCCCGCAGGTGGCCCGTGGCTGCAATTTCTGGGGTGGTACTCGATGACCTCCATTGATGTCATGTCAGTGCGTGATCTAGCGTCTGAGCTGCATGTAGGTCGTTCCACGGTGTATCGATGGCTGGCGACTGGCCGGGGCCCTAAAGCGTTTCGGTTGCCTAATAGTGAGCTGAGAATTCGGCGTACGGATTTCGTAGAATGGCTACAGGCGCTCGAAATCGACCAGGAAGGCTCCCCTCGATGATCAAGGCGCAAGACATTCAATTCTGGCAGATCCGCAAGCGCGCGAATAGGCGCAAGCCGTACGAGGTGCGGTGGCGCGTGGATGCCGCTGCTTTCAGCCGGTCCTACCTCACCAAAGCGTTGGCGGAGACCTACCGGTCGTCGCTGGTGGGGGCTGCCCGTGAGGGTGAGGTGTTCAGCCTGACCACGGGTGAACCGGTCTCCTGGGCCCGGTCGGCGGAGACGGTGTACTCGCATGCTCGGGCGTTCGTCGCGATGCGGTGGGCGGAGGCGTCCGACAACACCCGGGCGGCGCTGGTGCGGTCGCTGGTCCCGATCGTGCTGGCGACGCTGGAGGGAAAGAAGGCCAAGCGCGGGCGGCCGGAAGAGAAGACGCTCCGGCGGGCGCTGTCGATGTACGCGCTCCGCCCTGGCGCGTGGGCGTCCCCAGACGGCCAGATCTGCGACATGCCCGACGACATCCGGGCGGCGCTGGCGTGGCTGGCGGCGGTCTCCCGTCCGGTCACGGCTCTGGAGGATCGGGCGGCGCTGCGTGAGCTGCTGGGGGCGCTGGCGCTGCGGCTGGACGGTGAGCGGCTGGCGCACACCAGCATGCGCAACCGGCGGGCGGTGCTGCATGCGCTGCTGGACTACGCCGATGAACGAGGGCTTCTGAGCGGCAACCCGCTGACCGGCGTCAAGACCAAGCGGCGGCGGGCCAGTGACGCAATCGACCCCCGGCGGGTCCCCTCGCTCGCCCAAGCGCGCGCGGTGCTGGCGGCCGTGAGTGATGTCCGGGGCGGCGGTCACCTGGCGGCGTTCTTCGATGTCCTGTACTACGCCGGTACCCGGCCGGGTGAGGCGCGGGCGCTCCACGAACACGATTGCAGCCTGCCCCCTACCGGCTGGGGGTCACTGCTGCTGGCGGGCAACCGCCCGGAGGTCGCTGCGGCGTGGACCGATGACGGGGCCCGCCATCGGGAACGGGAACTCAAGCATCGGGCACCCGGTGAGGTCCGGCCGGTCCCGATCCCGCCCGTCCTGGTGGCCTCCCTGCGCACCCACATCGAACGCTACGGAACCGCGCCCGACGGTCGGCTGTTCTGGGAGAACGCCGAGACGTTCGCACCCGTCACCGGACAGACCTACCGGCGCGTCTGGCAACGTGCCCGCGTCCTGGGCCTGAGCGGCCCTGACAGGGCCTCCAAGCTCGCTGACCGCCCCTATGACCTGCGGCACGGAAACGCCTCCCTGCTGCTCGCCAGCGGCGTCCCGGCAACCGAGGTAGCGCGGCGTCTGGGCCACTCCGTCCAAATGCTCTACACCACCTACGCGCACTGGTTCGACGGAATGGAAGATGCGGCCAACGCTGCCGTTGACGCCGCCCTCGCGAACCTCGACGCGCTGACCTGCGAAAACCCCGGCGCTGGGCCAGACACGGGCCAAAACGAGGGCCATGGGACCGCATGACCGCGTCTCCGCAGTTCAGACCATGATCAAAACGCGCTGAACGTTTTCCACAGAACGCCGTTCGCCTGGTGCTCTCACCGCCGACCCGGCACCGTCGAAGACCGGAGGTGAGGCGCATGAACGCCAACATCAGCCTGGGGCGGCGCGGCGAGGACGCGGCGGTCGGCTACCTGGACCGGATCGGCTGGACCGTCCTGGCGCGCAACTGGAGGTGCCGGGAGGGCGAGATCGACATCGTCGCCCACGACGGGCGGCGGCACGTCGTCTGCGAGGTCAAGACCCGCAGCTCCACCGCCTACGGCGGGCCGCTCGAAGCGATCAACGCCGGCAAGGCCGCCCGCTTACGGCGGCTGGCCTGGCGCTGGGCCGCGGCCCACGGCGTCCGGGGCGAGCTCCGGGTGGACGTGATCGGTCTGCTCACCGTCGACGGCGGGTTCCTCCTCGAGCACCACCGGGAGGTGTGCTGAATGACCCTCGCCAAGACCCGTTCGGTGTCCCTGGTCGGCGTGGACGGCTTCGTGGTGGACGTGGAGGCGGCCATCACCAGCGGCGTGCCCGGCCTGCATCTGGTGGGCCTGCCCGACGCCGCGCTCAGCGAGGCCCGCGACCGGGTGCGGGCCGCCATCTACAACTCGGGGGAGGACTGGCCTAACCGGCACGTCACTGTTTCCCTGTTCCCCGCCAGTCTGCCCAAGCGGGGCTCGACGTTCGACTGCGCGATCGCGGTCGCGCTGCTGGCCGCCGCCGAGGCGGTGCCGCCGCGCTCCTGCGCCGGGCTGGTGCTGATCGGCGAACTCGGCCTGGACGGGCGGATCCGCGCCATCCCCGGCGTCCTGCCCGCCGTGCTCGCCGCCGCCAACGCGGGCTGCCGCACCGTCGTCGTGCCCCGCGCCAACGCGGCCGAGGCCGAACTGGTCCCGGACATGGAGGTGATCTCCGCGGGAACGCTGCGCGGCCTGCTGTGCATCCTCCGCGACGAACCGCCCCCTCAGGAGGCCGACGAAGACCACCCGCCCCCGACCGCCCCGTCCGACGGGCTCACCATCCGGCGCCCGGACCGGCGAACCGGGCTCGACCTGGCCGATGTGCGTGGCCAGGCCGAGGCCCGCCGCGCGCTGGAGATCAGCGCGGCGGGAGGCCACCATCTCTTCTTCTCCGGCCCGCCGGGCTGCGGGAAGACGATGCTGGCCGAGCGCCTGCCGACGCTGATGCCCCCGCTCGAACCCGACTCGGCGCTCGAGGTGACGGCGATCCACTCGGTCGCGGGCACCCTCCCGCCGGGCCAGCCGCTGATCACAAGGCCGCCGTTCTACGCACCGCACCACACCGCCACCCGGGCGGCGATGGTCGGCGGCGGGTCGGGCCGCCTGCTGCAACCCGGCGCCGTCTCCCTGGCACATCGAGGCATCCTCTTCCTGGACGAGGCTCCTGAGTTCGTCGGCGGAACCCTGGACGCCCTCCGCCAGCCCCTCGAAGAGGGCGAGGTGCGCATCTCCCGGGCCGAGGGCACCGCGTGCTTCCCGGCCAGGTTCACCCTCGTCCTCGCCGCCAATCCCTGCCCGTGCGCGGCGGCCAAGCAGGTCGACTGCTCGTGCGCTCCGGCGCTCCGGCGCAGATATCTGGCCCGCATCTCCGGCCCGCTCCTCGACCGCATCGACCTGAAGCTGGAGCTGAGCCCGGCCAGCCGGGCCGAGTTGCGCTACGACCTGGAGTTCGCCGAGGCCAGCCGGCTCGTCGCCGAGCGGGTCCTGCTGGCCAGGGAGCGCACGCTCAAACGCCTGGGCGACACGCCCTGGCGGTCCAACTCCGAGATCCCCGGCCCAGAACTGCGGCGCCGCTTCACGCCCCCGCCCGAGGCCATGCGCGCCGCCGACGACGCCCTCCAGTTGGGCACGCTGAGTGCCCGCGGTCTCGACCGCGTCCTCCGCGTGGCCTGGACCATCGCCGACCTGTCCGGCCGCGACGAGCCCGGCACCGACGACATCGGCGGCGCCCTGGCCCTGTGGAGTGGACGTCGCCCATGACCGCACTCCCCTCACCCGCCGAGCCCATCCCTCCCAACCCAGAGATCCGCACCCGCCGACCACATCGAGCCCGACCGACTCCACGACACGACGGTCCTGCGCCACCGGACCTCTCCGGCACGCAGCAGAAGGCCGACCGGCCGACCGGACGCGATACCGAACACCAACGGGGTTCTCAGCGCCCCGTTCCGACTCGGCCCGCCTCTCAGCCTTCGGCCGCACGGATCGGGAGGCAGTCGTCCCCGAGCACCCATCCACGTTCCTCGTCCGCCAGAGCACCGCGAAACCGGCTCAGCGGCGCGGACGCATCGCCTTCGACGAAAGGGCCGAACCCATGACCGACGAGAGGGAGGCGCGTGCCGCGCTGTGCGCGGCGGCGGAGCCGGGTGAGACCCTGCTGAACCGGCTCATCGATCACGAGGGAGCGGACGGGGCCCTGCGGGCGGTCCGCGCCGCCAGGGTTCCCGACGGTCTCGTCTCCACGGACGAGGAATTACAGCGCTGCGCGCGGCGCCTCGACCGCTGGCGGATCCGTCTGACGACGGCCGATCCCGAGCAGGACCTCGCCGTCTGTGAACGCCTGGGCGGGCGCCTGGTCTGTCCCGGCGATCCCGAGTGGCCGACCACGCTCGACGATCTGGGCCCGCAGAAGCCGTACGCACTCTGGCTGCGCGGTCCCGGCGACCTCCGCTACGGCTGCCTGCGGTCGGTGGCGATGGTCGGCTCCCGGGCGGCGTCCCCGTACGGTCTCCGGATCGCCGCGGAGTTCGCCGCCGATCTGGCCGCACAGGGCTGGACCGTGATCTCCGGGGGCGCGCTGGGCATCGACGCCGCCGCGCACCGGGGAGCGCTGGCCGCCGACGGCCCGACCATCGCGATCTTCGCCAACGGCGTCGACGTCCCCTATCCGGCGGCCAACGACGGCCTGTTCGCCGAGATGGCGCGCCGCTCGCTGCTGGTGAGCGAGTCGCCGCCCGGCAGCCCGCCCCAGCGGCTGCGCTTCCTCGTCAGGAACCGGGTCATCGCGGCCCTGTCCCGCGGCACCGTCGTCGTCGAGGCCGAGTACCGCAGCGGCGCGCTCAGCACCGCGACCTGGGCCCGCAAGCTCGGCCGCACGGTGATGGCGGTGCCCGGCCCGGTCGAGGCCCGCACATCGGTGGGCTGCCACCGGCTCCTCCGCGACGAGGGCGCCATCCTGGTCGCCCGTCCCGAGGAGGTGATCGAGGCGGTCGGCCGGTTCGGCGCCGACCTCGCGCCCGAACCGCACACCCCGGTGCTCCCCCGCGACCGCCTCGAACCGGCGACCCGCTCGGTGCTGGAGGCGTTCCCGGCCCGGGGCGCGGCGGGGCCCGCCCAGCTCGCCGCCAAGGCCGGCCTCGACCTGGCAGCGGCCAACGGCAAGATCGGACTGCTGGCCGCCGCCGGCTTCGTCGAACGGGATCGGGGCGGCTGGCGTCTCACCACGACCGCGAAACAGCGGAGGTGATCACTGCTCGGAGGGCAGCTCGAAGTCGCTCTTGGCGAGTTCCTCGACGTTAACGTCCTTGAACGTGACGACCCGGACGTTCTTGACGAAGCGCGCCGGGCGGTACATGTCCCAGACCCAGGCGTCCTGCATCGTGACCTCGAAGAAGACCTCGCCGTTGTCCGCGCTGCGAACCTGTAGATCGACCGAATTGGTGAGGTAGAACCTCCGCTCGGTCTCCACGACGTAGGTGAACAGCCCGACGACGTCGCGGTACTCGCGATAGAGCTGAAGCTCCATCTCGGTCTCGTACTTCTCGAGATCCTCGGCGCTCACGCTCGTGCCCCTTCCGTCCGGCCATCGCCGGGAACCCCCGGTTCGGGCAGTTCCCCGGTCCCCTCCCCCAAGGCCACCTCACCATTCTTACGCAAGGCCCGCCCCACGTTGACGTAGGAGAACCGATGCTCCGCACATGGTCCATGCGCCTTCAGCGCCGCGCTGTGAGCGCGTGTCACGTAGCCCTTGTGCACGTCGAAGCCGTAGTCCGGATAGCGCTCGTGCAACTCGGTCATGATCCGGTCCCGGGTGACCTTGGCCACGATGGACGCGGCGGCCATGCACGCGGCCACCTGATCACCCTTGATCACCGCGAGTGCCGGCACCTCCAGGCCGGGCACCGCGAACCCGTCGCTCAGCACGTATGCGGGCCGCCGCTCCAGCGCGGCGAGGGCCCGCCGCATCCCGGTGATATTGCACCGGTGCACGCCCATCCGGTCGATGTCGTGGCACGGGACGACGACGACGCTCCACGCCTCGGCACGCTCGACGATCTCCGCGTACAGCTCCTCGCGGCGCGCCGGGGTCAGGAGCTTGGAGTCGGCCAGGCCCTCGATCCGTCCACTCCGCCCGCCCTGAAGGATCACCGCACCGACGACCAGCGGCCCCGCGCAGGCCCCGCGTCCCGCCTCGTCGACGCCGGCCACGGGGCTGAACCCACCGTGCTCCAAGGCCCGCTCGTAAGCGTGCAGCCCGGCGTCGCGTCGCGGCGTGAAGCGAAGTGGACGACCCATCATGTTCCGCAGGGTACGTCGCCAGAACCATGTCACGCTCCCCGAATACCACCGTTTCGGGCATGTTCCCGCCCGGCGGCCCGCCCCGTCGCCCTCCGCCGCACCCCCGACCAGGCAGCGCTCAAGGTCGAATCCATCACGCCCAAATCCCCTCACCTTCAAGCAAGTCAACCGAAACGCCCGCGCGCACCAAGGCTTCCCCTCCCCCAGCCGACCGTGTCGCCCTCAACGATCAGAGCCGCGCCACCCCACTTGAACTCGGCATTGCCTCGATCTTGCCGACCCCTGGCCGTTCACGCACCGGAAGCCGACCAAGGCCCGCCGGCCGGGCCCGGCGGGCGAACCCCGATGGCGATGCCCCAACGCGCCCCACGCAGGGCGAGGCGGTCAACGGAAGAGTTGACGCGGTTCGCCCAGGCGTCGCCCCGTCAGCGAGGCGCGTATGCCCCACGTCCGGCGGCCATGGGCAGGTGCGCTCGGGATGATCGTCAACGACCTGATCGACCCCGACGGCAGCGACTACAGCCGGGGACAGGTGGGCGGGTTCCAGCGGTGCAGCGGCTCTGGGCGGGCTTCGGAGACCGCTTGATCGTTTGCGGCTGCCAAGCGGGTCGCCCTAGTAGCGAGATCATGGGCTGCTGCGGGCTGCCTGGCAGGCGACTCGAGCTGATGCGCACCGTGACCCCACGAAGTCGGTCGAGGCGTTCTGGAGCGCCGACCGAACCGGCGGGCCGGACAGGCCGGGACGCCGGCCGGACCAGGGCCCCGATCAGGCCGGGATGCCGTCGGGCCAGGGCCCCGATCAGCCAGCGGAGCCGGGCCGGCTGGGAATCCGGTCAGGCCACGGCGCAGACTGAACCGCGGCGCTGGGCCGGCTGGGAATCCGGTCAGGCCGGGGCGCCACCAGACAGCGGAGCCGGGCGGGCTGGGAATCCGGTCAGGCCGCGGCGCAGCCTGAACCGCGGCGCTGGGCGGGCTGAGAATCCGGTCGGGCCGGACAGGCCGGGACGCCGACCGGACCAGGGCACCGGGCGGGCTGAGATGTCGACCGGGCGAAGGGCTGACCGGGCCAGGGCGCCGACCGGAGCGGGATGCCGCACCGGACCGGGGTGGTGGGTGGGCTTGGGCGGTCAGGCCGCCAGGCGGTCAGGCGGTCAGGCGGTCAGGCGGTGCGGCGGAGACGGAGGCGGCGGGTCAGGTAGGTGAGCGGGACGGCGCCCACCAGGCCCAGTGCGACCGGGGTGGCCGGGGCCAGCGCGGCGGCGGCCTTCAGAGCGGGCTGCTTGTAGGTCTTGGGGATGGGCAGGGTGCCGACGCGGTTGAGCGGCCACACGATGACGAAGGCGCGGCCGATCACGCGGTTGATCGGGATGGTGCCGCCGCCCGGGTCGCCGCGGTGGGAGCGGGAGTCGTAGGACAGCTCGCGGTGGTCGCCCATCACCCAGAGCTGGCCCGGCTTGACGACCACGTTGAAGGGGTCGTTGGAGGGCCTGTTCCGCTCGTGGGTGACCGGGTCAGTGAACAGGTAGGCGTCCTCGTCGAGGGCGACGCCGTTGACGGTGACCCGGCCCTTGGCGTCGCAGCACGCCACGCGGTCGCCGGGGATGCCGATGACCCGCTTGATGTAGTCCTTCTCGTTGGGGGCCACACCGAAGGCGCTACCGACGGCCCTCAGGACCTTGGAGACGGGGTTGGTGGGCTCCTTGACCTCCATCTCGGGGTCCCAGGAGTCGAGTCCGTTGAAGACGACGGTGTCGCCGCGGGCGATGTCGCGGGTGTGGTAGACGATCTTGTTGACGAGGACGCGGTCGCCGACCTGGAGGGTGTTCTCCATGGATCCCGACGGGATGTAGAACGCCTGCACGGCGAACGCCTTGATGACCAGGGCCAGGACGAGCGCCACCCCGATCAGGATGGGCAGCTCTTTCCAGAAGGAGCCCTGCTTCTTCTTCTTGCGCCCGGATTCGTCGTCGGAGGTGTCGGCCGTCTCCTCGCCGGAGGTCACGGTCTGCTTCTCTTCGGGCACCGCGCCCTCGGCTTCGGAACGCACGTCTCTCCGATCGTCCTCGTCAGTCATCAGAGCGAAAGCCTATCGGCGACGCGGCCCCAGCACCCCGCGCGCGGGCGTGTCGCCCGACGGAGCCCCGAGCAACCCTGCCCGAAACGGGCAACGCCCCGGAGACCTCGAAGGGTTCCGGGGCGTCGCACGAGCCGCTGGCTCAGAAGTCGCGCTTCTCCTTGATGCGGGCGGCCTTGCCGCGCAGGTTGCGCAGGTAGTAGAGCTTGGCCCGGCGGACGTCGCCGCGGGTCACGACCTCGATCTTGTCGATCGAGGGGCTGTTGAGCGGGAAGGTGCGCTCGACGCCGACGCTGTAGCTGACCTTGCGGACGGTGAAGGTCTCGCGGGCGCCACCGCCCTGCCGCCGGATCACCACGCCCTGGAAGACCTGGATCCGGCTCCGGGTGCCTTCGGTGACGCGGACGTGCACCTTGAGCGTGTCGCCCGGACGGAAGTCCGGAACGTCGGCACGCATCGCGGCCTTCTCGATCTCCTGGATCAGGGTGTGCATGACAGCTGTTCCTCATGGGTCGAACGCGGACATCGAGAGGCCCCGTGGAACAAGAGTGGGGGCGTCGCGCCGCGCGAAGTGGATCTTCTTGGAAGCCGTGGCGCCGCGTGTATGGGCACACGGCGCCGTCTCAGTGTGCCATATCTTCGCCGCGCACCGGAAAACCGGCCTCGGCGAGGACCTTCCGGTCATGTGCGTCGAGGGCGTCCGGATCAAGGCGGGCGAGCAGTTCGGGGCGGTTGCGCGCGGTGCGGCGGAGCGCCTCGTCGCGCCGCCAGCGGGCGATCGCCCCGTGGTGCCCCGAGAGCAGGATGTCCGGAATTGGACGTTCGCGCCAGACCGGTGGCTTGGTGTAGACGGGCCCCTCGAGGAGGGACTCCATCGCGCCGGGGGCGAACGAGTCGTCGGCGACCGAGTCGGCGTTGCCGAGCACCCCCGGGAGCAGCCGTCCGACGGCCTCGACCATGACCAGCACCGCGACCTCGCCGCCGGCGAGCACGAAGTCGCCGAGGCTGACCTCGTCGACCGGCATCCTGGTACGGGCCTCCTCGACCACCCGGGAGTCGATCCCCTCGTAGCGACCGCAGGCGAAGAGCAGCCGGGGCTCGGCCGCGTACTGGGTCGCGAGGGCCTGGGTGAACGGCCGCCCGCTGGGGGTCGGCACGACCAGGC
The DNA here is from genome assembly GCF_036227065.1 of Spirillospora sp. NBC_01491. Taxonomy (GTDB): domain Bacteria; phylum Actinomycetota; class Actinomycetes; order Streptosporangiales; family Streptosporangiaceae; genus Spirillospora; species Spirillospora xylanilytica. The sequence continues at coordinate 7,104,460 of NZ_CP109432.1, read as the reverse complement.
GGGGGACCTCGCCGCCGGCGGGCGCGAGGGTGTCAAGGGCCTCGCCCCACGGCTCGGGCTTCATCACCATGCCGGGGCCGCCGCCGTACGGGGTGTCGTCGACCGTGCGGTGCCGGTCGTGCGCCCATTCCCGCAGATCGTGCAGGTGGACGTCGAGCAGCCCGTTGCGGCGGGCCTTGCCCAGCAGGGAGACCTCCAGCGGAGCGAAGTACTCCGGGAAGATCGAGACGATGTCGATTCTCATGATTCGCCGAGGAGCCCGGGGGGCGGGTCGATGACGAGCCGCCCCCCGGGAACGTCCACCTCGGGGACGAGCGCGGCCACGAAAGGCACCAGCACATCGTCCCCGCCGGTCCGGCGCACGACCAGGAGGTCCTGGCCGTGGTGCAGGATCTCGGTGATCGTGCCGACCTCGGCGCCCTCGGCGGTGACCACGGCGAGCCCGACCAGTTCCTGGTCGTGGTAGTCGTCGGGGTCGTCGGTCGAGGGGATGTCGGTGGGGTCGACGACGAGCCACGTGCCGCGGAGCTCCTCCGCGGCGGTGCGGTCGTCGACCCCGGCGAAGCGCACGAGCAGGCGCCCCGAATGCCAGCGAGCACGCTCGATGGTGAGCGGGCCGGTGGCCGCCGGGTCGGTGGTGAGCGAGGTTCCCGGCGCGAACCGGGCCTCGGGATCGTCCGTGCGGACGTCGATCGTGTTCTCACCGCGGATCCCGTGCGGCCGGCCGATCCGGCCCACCACGAGGGGCTCGCTCATCGGGTCTGCTCCGTCAATCGCCGGTCGCCCAGGGGTCCCCCGGTACGGGCTGCCGGGCCGGGGCCGCGTCGCCGCGGCCGCCGGGCCGTCCCACGCCGGAGGGTCCCCCGGCACTCCCCGCATCGCTGCGGATGCCGGAGGGCCACTCAGCGGACCTCGTTGACGTCGAGCAGGTCCACGCGCACGTAGCGTCCCCCGGAGAGGGCGCTGATCACTGTGCGCAGGGCCTTGGCGGTACGACCGCTGCGGCCGATGACCTTGCCGAGGTCCTCGGGGTGCACGCGCACCTCCAGGACCCGGCCGCCCCTGATCCGGCGGGCGCGAACCCGGACGTCGTCCGGGTTCTCGACGATCCCGCGGACCAGGTGCTCGAGCGCTTCTTCGAGCACGTCAGCCCTCGCTCTTGACTTCGGTGGTCTCGGCCTTGGCCTCGGTGTCCTCGGCCTTGGCCTCGGTCTTCTTCGGCTCGGCCTTCTTCTTGGCCTTGGCCGCGGGGGCGGCGGCCGGGGCGTCGCCCATGGACTCCTTGACCGCGGCCTCGAAGACGGCCTTCTTGTCGGCCTTGGGCTCGGCCACCCGGAGGGTGCCCTCGGCGCCCGGCTCGCCCTTGAACTTCTGCCAGTCGCCGGTGATCTTCAGCAGGCTGAGGACCGGCTCGGTCGGCTGCGCGCCGACGCCCAGCCAGTACTGCGCGCGCTCGGAGTCGATCTGGATGAGCGACGGCTCCTGCTTGGGCTGGTAGAGCCCGATCTCCTCGATGGCCCGGCCGTCACGCTTGGTACGGGCATCGGCGACGACGATCCGGTACTGCGGGTTCCGGATCTTCCCCAGACGCTTGAGCTTGATCTTGACTGCCACGAGAGTGGTGTACTCCAGACTTCATTTACAGGGTGAGCAGGCCGTACCCAGGTGGGGAACACCGGTGACCGGCCGCTCGATGGACTCCGGCCGCACAGGACGAGAGAGGGCGCCTTGGCGAATCCGGGGTTTCCAGCCTGCCATTCTGCCAGACGATGGCGGTGAAAGCGCAATCGTACGGTGACACGCGGCGACTTCTCTGCGTGACCGTCCGGTGGACGCTGAGTCGATCATGCCGGGACCGCCGGGGCGTGGCGTGGTCCACCGTGGCGTGCGGCGTCACCCGCTGAGGCATGCGGCGTCACCCACCGTGGCGTGCGGCGCGACCCGCCGCGGCGCGCCGCGGGCCGTCTCGGCGTGGCGAACGGGGGTGCCGGGCTTGCCGGGCGTGCCAGGGTGCCGGGCGCGTCCCGGCGCCGCTGAGAGCGGCGGCGGGACGCGGCGCGGTCACTTCTTCTTGCGGCCCTGGAGCTTGCCGAGGTCGGGCATCTGGAGGCCGGGGGGCAGCTGGCCGCCGCCCAGGCCCGGCGGGAGGCCGCCGGGACCGCCCAGGCCGGGCGGGAGGCCCTTCGGGGCGGCGTCGGGCGCGGTGGTCTGCTCCTCGGCCTGCTTGCCGCCGGCCTGGCGCTTGCGCGGGTCGCCGCTGCGCTGCTTGCCCTTCTTGCCCTTGGCCGCCTTCGCCGCCTTGGTGGCCTTGCGGCGACCGCCCGGCATGCCGGGGATGCCCATGCCGCCGGCCATCTGGCGGACCATCTTCTGCGCGTCGAAGAAGCGGGTGACCAGGCTGTTGACCTCGCCGACGGTGACGCCGGAGCCGCCCGCGATGCGGGCCCGCCGGGAGCCGTTGATGATCTTGGGGTTGCCGCGCTCCTGCGGGGTCATCGAGCGGATGATCGCCGCGACCCGGTCCAGGTCCTTGTCGTCGATCTGGCCGACCTGGTCGCGGACCTGCCCCATGCCGGGCATCATGCCGAGCAGGTTGCCGATCGGCCCGAGCTTGCGGATCATCATCATCTGCTCGAGGAAGTCCTCGAGGGTGAAGTCCTCGCCCGAGGCGAACTTGCTGGTCATCTTCTCGGCCTGGGCGGTGTCGAACGCCTGCTCGGCCTGCTCGATCAGGGTGAGCACGTCGCCCATGTCGAGGATCCGACCGGCCATCCGGTCGGGGTGGAAGACGCTGAAGTCCTCGAGCTTCTCGCCGGTCGAGGCGAACATGATCGGCCGGCCGGTGATGTGCCGGACCGACAGCGCGGCGCCGCCGCGCGCGTCGCCGTCGAGCTTGGTGAGCACGACGCCGTCGAAGCCGACGCCGTCCATGAACGCCTGGGCGGTGTTGACCGCGTCCTGGCCGACCATGGCGTCGACGACGAACAGGACCTCGTCGGGCTTGACCGCGTCGCGGATGTCGATGGCCTGCTGCATCATCTCGGCGTCGACGCCGAGGCGGCCGGCGGTGTCGACGACGACCACGTCGTGCTGGGCGTGCTTGGCCTGCTCGATGGAGCGGCGGGAGACCTCGACCGGGTCGCCGACGCCGCTGCCCGGCTCGGGCGCGAAGACCGGCACGCCGGCGCGCTCGCCGACGACCTGGAGCTGCTGGACGGCGTTGGGCCGCTGGAGGTCGGCCGCGACCAGGAGCGGGGCGTGCCCCTCGGCCTTGAGCCACTTGGCGAGCTTGCCCGCCAGGGTGGTCTTGCCCGCGCCCTGGAGGCCCGCGAGCATGATCACGGTGGGCGGGTTCTTGGCGTACCGGACCCGGCGCGTCTCGCCGCCGAGGATGTTGACGAGCTCCTCGTTGACGATCTTGACGACCTGCTGGGCCGGGTTCAGCGCCTGGGAGACCTCCGATCCCCGGGCGCGTTCCTTGACCTGCCCGATGAAGTCCTTGACCACGGGCAGTGCCACGTCGGCCTCGAGCAGCGCGACACGGATCTCGCGGGCCGTCGCGTTGATGTCGGCCTCGGAGAGCCGGCCCTTGCTGCGCAACGACGAAAAGACCGTCGTCAACCGGTCGGAGAGCGTCTCGAACACGTGTCTGGACCGTCCTTGGAAAGCTTCTGGGATCGCCTATCAGACTATCGGGTCGACGGCCGGGTCCCGCCCGCCCGAGCACAGCGGATCTCCCGGGCCGTCCGGACGGCGCCCGCGCCCTAGCGGAGCGCGGACATGACCTGGGTGCGGGCGGCCGACAGCGCGGCGGGCTCGGTGAGCGGGCGGCCCGTCCCGTCCACCACGTAGAAGACGTCCACCGCCTCGGCCCCCAGCGTGTCGACCTGGGCGGCGCGGACGTGGAGGCCGCAGGAGCCCAGGGCCTGGCCGATGCGCCACAGGAGGCCGGGTCGGTCGTGCGCGCGCACCTCGACGACCGTGGCGGTGCTGGACGCGTCGTCGACGATCGTCACGCGGGGCGGCGGGACGGTGGCGCCCGGCCGGATCCGGACGGCCCGCGCGCGCCGGTCGAGGCGGGCGGCCACGTCGAGCCGGTCGGCGAGCATGCGGCGCAGGTCGGCTTCGAGGGTCGCGGGGTCGGGCGGGGTGCCGTACTCGGGGACGGCGGTGAAGTCGAGGACGGCGGTCTCGGCGCCGGGGGCGGTGACCGCCCGGGCGGTCCGGACGACGAGGCGGTGCAGGGCCAGGATGCCCGCCGCGCGCCAGAGCAGGCCGGGCCGGTCGGGGGCCGAGATCGTGACGCGGGACCCGGCGACGCGGACCGATCCCCCGTCGTGGCGGGCCAGGGCGAGCTGCCCGGGGGTGAGCACGGGCGCAGGCGGGGGCGTGCCGCCGGAGAGGGCCGCGGTGGCGCGCCGGGCCAGCTCGGCGACGAGGCGCGCCTTCCAGGCTCCCCAGGCGGCGGGGCCGGTGGCCCTGCCGTCGGCGATCGCGAGGGCGGCGAGGAGCTCGATGGTCTCGCCCGCGCGGCCTGGGACGGCGGAGACGGCGGCGGTGACGGTGCGGAGGGTCATCGGGTCGTCGATGTCGCGGCGGGTGGCGGTCTCGGGGAGCAGCAGGTGGCGGCGGACGACCGTTTCGAGGACGCGCACGTCGCCGTCCTCGAAACCGAGCCGGACGGCCATGGTGCGCGCGACGCCGGCGCCGCTGACGGAGTGGTCGCCGGTATGGCCCTTGCCGATGTCGTGCAGCAGGGCGCCGATCAGGAGCAGGTCGGGGCGGGCGACCTCGCGGGTGAGGGCGGCGGCTCCGGCGGCGGCCTCGACGAGGTGCCGGTCGACGGTGAAGCGGTGCACGGGGTTGCGCTGGGGCCGGTTGCGGACGCGTTCCCACTCGGGGAGCAGCCGGACGATCAGCCCGGCCTGGTCGAGGGCCTCCCAGACGCCGATGGCGGCGGGGCCCGCGCCGAGCAGCGACACCAGGGCGTCGCGGGCCGCGGCGGGCCAGGGCGGCGCCGGGAGCGCGGCGCGTTCGGCCAGCCGGTCGACGGTCGCGGGGGCGAGCGGCAGGCCGGCCTGCGCGGCGGACGCGGCGACCCGCAGCACCAGCGCCGGGTCGTCCAGGTCGGCGCCGCGGGCGAGGACGACCTCGCCCTCGTGCTCGACGGCGCCGTCACCGACGGGCCTGCGCTCGACGCCGCGCCGTCCTGGTGCGGCCCCCGACGCCGGGACGGACACGGCCGCCGGCACGCGCGGCGCGCAGAAGCGTTCGACCCGCCGCCAAAGGTTGTCGCCGACGTAGGTGATGGTGCGGGCGGCCTCGGTGACGGCGCGCTGAAGCACGTTGGCGTCGGGCAGGCCGAGGGCCTGCGCGACGGCGTCCTGTTCCTGGAGGACGAGGCGGTCTGACGAGCGTCCGGTGGCGTCGTGCAGTACGTGCCGGACGTCCAGCAGGAGGTCGTGGGCGGCGCGGACGCGTTCGTCCGGGGCGGACGCCACCCAGGAGGCGGCCACCGCCTGCATGACGTGCACGTCGCGGAGGCCGCCGTGGGCCTCCTTGAGGTCGGGTTCGAGGAGGAACGCCAGCTCGCCCTGCGTCTCCCAACGTGCCCGGCACATCCGGGCCAGCTCGGCGAGGCGGACCCGGGCGTCGGCGCGCCAGTCGGCCAGGACGGCGGCGCGCAGCTCGTCCACGAGCGCGTGCTCCCCGGCGACGCGGCGGGCGGAGAGCAGGCCGAGCGCCGCCTTCATGTCGCCGCGCGCGACGGTGCGGGCCTCGTGCAGAGTGCGGACCGAGTGGTCGAGCCGCAGCCCGGAGTCCCAGACCGGGTACCAGACGCGGTCGGCGATCTCGGCGACGTCGGCCCGGCCTCGGTGCAGCAGCACCAGGTCCAGGTCGCCGCCGGGGGTCAGCTCGCGGCGGGCGTGGCCGCCCACCGCGACGAGCGCGACGTCCTCGAGGCCGGGCGCGGCGAGGAGGCCGGTGAGCCAGCGGTCGAGGTCGTCGGAGCGGCCGGTCCGCGCCGCCGCGAGGGCCGCGCGGACCGCCTGGGCGGCCTGGGCCGCGCCGCCGCCGGTGGTGCCGGTGGCGCGGCCGGAGGCGGGCGGGCCGGGCGTTCCGTGAGCGAGGACCACTCCGCTCCCTACAGGGCTTCCGGGCCGGTCTCGCCGGTGCGGACGCGGACCACCGTCTCCACCGGGACCGCCCAGACCTTGCCGTCACCGATCTTGTCGGTGCGGGCGGCCTTGACGACGACGTCGATGATGTCCTCGGCGTCCTCGTCGTCGACCAGGACCTCGACCCGCAGCTTGGGCACCAGGTCCACCTTGTACTCGGCGCCCCGGTAGACCTCGGTGTGCCCCTTCTGCCGGCCGAAGCCGCTGGCCTCGCTGACGGTCAGGCCCCTGACCCCGAACGCCTCCAGAGCGGTCTTGACCTCGTCGAGCTTGAACGGCTTGATGACCGCCGTGATGAGCTTCATCCCTGTGCCTCGACCTTCTTGGGAGTCCCGTCGCCGACCGGCGCGGACGGGGGCACCGCGGCGGTCGCCCCGGTGCGGACGGTGCCGAAGTCGTACGCGGTCTCCGCGTGCGCGGCGCTGTCGATGCCGGTGATCTCATCCTCCTCGCTGATCCGGAAGCCCATCACCTTGTCGATGACCTTGGCGATGACGAACGTCACGACGAAGGAGTAGACGAGCGTCGCCAGGACCGCCACCGCCTGCTTGCCGAGCAGCCCGAGCCCGCCGCCGGCCAGCAGGCCGTCCGCGCCCGCGTCGTTCACCGAGGTGGTGGCCAGGATGCCGATCAGCAGGGCGCCGACGATGCCGCCGACCATGTGCACGCCGACCACGTCGAGCGAGTCGTCGTACCCGAGCTTGTACTTCAGGCTGACCGCGAACGCGCAGACCGCGCCGGCGGCCAGGCCGATGACGATCGCGCCGAGCGGGGTGACGAAGCCGCAGGCCGGGGTGATCGCGACCAGGCCGGCCACCACGCCGGACGCGATGCCGAGCGTGGTGGAGCTGCCGTCGCGGAGCTTCTCCACCACGATCCAGGCGAAGGCCGCCGCGCAGGTCGCGACCAGGGTGTTGATGAAGGCGACCGCCGCGGTGCCGCCGGCGCCGAGCGCCGAGCCGGCGTTGAACCCGAACCAGCCGAACCACAGCAGCCCGGCACCGAGCAGGACGAACGGCAGGTTGTGCGGGCGCATCGGGTCCTTCGGCCAGCCCTTGCGCCTGCCGAGGACCAGCACCAGGGCCAGGGCCGCCACGCCGGCGTTGATGTGCACCACCGTGCCGCCCGCGAAGTCGAGCGCCCCGAGGTCGAAGAGCCAGCCGGACGCGCCGCCGTCCTTGCCGTCCGACCACCAGACCCAGTGCGCGATCGGGATGTAGACCAGGGTGACCCAGACCAGGGTGAACACGACCCAGGCCCCGAACTTGGCACGGTCCGCCACGGCGCCGCTGATCAGCGCGACGGTGATGATGGCGAAGGTGGCCTGGAACGCCACGAACACCAGCTGCGGGATGCCGGACCCGTCGCCCGCCGTCGTCACCTTCTCCAGCCCGACCAGGCCCCAGTCGCCGAACCCGCCGATGAACGAGCTGAGCCCGCCGCCGGTGAACGCGAGGGAATAGCCGTAGACGACCCAGAGCATGCCCACCACGGCGATGCTGACGAAGCTCATCATCATCATGTTGAGCACGCTCTTGGCCCGGCTCATGCCTCCGTAGAAGAAGGCCAGGCCCGGTGTCATCAGCAGGACGAGCGCGGCACTCGTCAGCATCCAGGCGGTGCTACCGCTATCGATCTTCATCTCGGGAAGAGTCCCTCCTCGCAGGGAACTTGAACTGCTCCAGAGACTCTTCCGTGGCGGTTTCACCTGAAAGGCCCTTGCGTTTCCACTATGTGAAACCCAACCCGGGTGTGTTTCGACGATGTTTCCGAGTCCTCACATCGCCTATTCCGCCGCCGATACGGCCGGAATTAAAGATTCACCAAAAGCGACGCCCCGCGCGCATCGCATGATGCGCGCGGGGCGTCGGTGACGTACGGGACGGGTGGGACGGGCGGTCAGTCGCCCAGGATCGCCTCGACGAAGGCCTCCGGCTCGAACGGCGCGAGGTCGTCGGGGCCCTCGCCCAGGCCGACCAGCTTCACCGGGACGCCGAGCTCGCGCTGCACCTGGACGACGATGCCGCCCTTGGCGGTGCCGTCGAGCTTGGTCAGCACCACGCCGGTGATGTTGACGACCTCGGCGAACACGCGGGCCTGCTGCATCCCGTTCTGGCCGGTGGTCGCGTCCAGGACCAGCAGCACCTCGTCGACCTCGGCCTGCTTCTCGACCACCCGCTTGACCTTGCCGAGCTCGTCCATCAGCCCGGTCTTGGTGTGCAGCCGGCCGGCGGTGTCGACGATGACGGTGTCGACCTTGCTGTCGATGCCCTGCTTCACCGCGTCGAAGGCGACGCTGGCCGGGTCGGCGCCCTCGTCGCGCCGGACGACCTGGGCACCGACGCGCGACCCCCACGTCTCCAACTGGTCGGCGGCGGCGGCGCGGAAGGTGTCGGCGGCGCCGAGCAGGACGGTGCGGCCGTCTCCGACCAGCACCCGGCCCAGCTTGCCGCAGGTGGTGGTCTTGCCGGTGCCGTTGACCCCGACGACCATCACGACGGCCGGCTTGTTGCCGTGCGGCTCGGTGTGCAGCGTGCGGTCGAGGTCGGCGCCGATCTGCTTGACCAGCTCCTCCTTGAGCAGGCCGCGCACCTCGGCGGGGCTGCGGGTGCCGAGGACCTGGACCCGGGTGCGCAGGTCGTCGGTGATCTGCCGGGCCACCGCGGCGCCCATGTCGGCGGTGATCAGCGTGTCCTCGATCTCCTCCCACGCGTCGTCGTCGAGCGTCTCGCGCGCCAGCAGGACGAGGAGGGTCTTGCCGAAGGTGTTCTGGGAGCGGGCGAGCCGGGCGCGCAGCCGGACCAGCCGGCCGGCGCCGGGCGGGGGCCGCTCGATCTCGACCGCGGGCGGCGCGGCGGTCGCCGCGGCGGCCGGCGGCGCCCGTTCGGCGGTGGGCGCCTCCTGATCCGTGGCCCCTGCGGCGGTGGCCCCGCCGGGGAGGATGTCGGCGGGCCGTTCGGCGGGCTCGACGGGCGGGCGGGGCCTGCGGCGGCCGGGCCGCAGGAACACGACGCCGCCGACGATCAGGGCGAGGGCGGCCAGCCCGGCGATGAGGATCAGATATTCCATAACCACCCCAGTTTTCCAGACCGGCACCGGTGCGCCGAACACACTCCGCTCGTCCACCGGTCACGCGGTCTTGTGATCGTCCCGGAACGCGGGGCGCGTTCGGGGCGACGACAGTTGTTGATCAAGAAGGAATTTCCAGCCCTCCGGATCACCAATTCCGGCCGGGCGGCGGCGGCGATCCAGCGGCCGAGCCCGTCCGCCGCCTCCTCCGGATCCCCGGCCCGCAGCGCGATGCGCGCGTGCTCCCGGACGGCGCCGGTCAGGCCGGCTCTTGCTCGCGCAGCCGCTGGCTGACGACCTGGGTGACGCCGTCGCCGCGCATGCTGACGCCGTAGAGCGCGTCGGCGCCCTCCATCGTCCGCTTCTGGTGGGTGATGACGATCAGCTGGGACGACTCGCGCAGCTCCTCGAACACGGTGATCAGCCGCTGCGTGTTGGTGTCGTCCAGCGCCGCCTCGACCTCGTCGAGCACGTAGAACGGCGACGGGCGGGCCTTGAACACCGCGACCAGGAACGCGATCGCGACCAGCGACCGCTCGCCGCCCGACAGCAGCGACAGCCGCTTGACCTTCTTGCCCGGCGGGCGCGCGGCGACCTCGACGCCGGTGGCGAGCAGGTCGTCGGGCTCGGTGAGCGACAGGCTGCCCTCGCCGCCCGGGAACAGCCGCGCGAAGATCCGCTCGAACTCGCGGGCGGTGTCCTCGTAGGCGGAGGCGAACACCGCCTGCACCCGGTCGTCGACCTCCTTGACGATGTCGAGCAGGTCGCGGCGGGTCTTCTTGAGGTCCTCAAGCTGCGAGGTGAGGAAGGCGTGCCGCTCCTCCAGCGCCGCGAACTCCTCCAGCGCCAGCGGGTTGACCTTGCCGAGCTGGTTGAGCTGCCGCTCGGCGGCCTTGGCGCGCTTCTCCTGCACCGTCCGGTCAAAGGGGACGGGCCGCGCGTCCTCGGACTCGGCCTCGGGGCCCGTCGGCGGGACGAGCTGGTCGGGCCCGTACTCCGCCACCAGCGAGCCGACCTCCAGCCCGAACTCCTCCAGCGCCCGCTGCTCGAGCTGCTCCAGCCGGAGCCGCTGCTCGGCGCGCGCGACCTCGTTGCCGTGGACCACGTTGACCAGCCGTTCGAGCGTGCCCGACAGGTCGCGCACCTGGGTGCGGACGACCCTGAGCTCGGCCTCACGGGCGGCGCGGGCGCGTTCGGCCGCCTCGCGCCGCTCGATCGCCGACTCCAGCGACGTCTCGATGCCCCGCAGCGCGAACCGGCTGCCCTTCAGGACCGCCTCGGCGATCCTGGCCTGCTGCTCGCGGCGGGCGCGGCGGCGGGCGGCCAGGGCCCGCTCCTCCCGTTCGCGGCGGGCCCCGCGCTCCAGCGCGTCGGCGCGGCCGGTGATCGCCTGGACCCGCTCCTCGGCGGTGCGGACCGACAGCCGCGACTCCATCTCGGCGGAGCGCAGCTCCTGCGTGCGGGCGTTCAGCTCGTCGCGGGCGCCGGTGTCGTACCCGGCCTCCTCGGCGACCTCCGCGGCCTCCTCGGACTCGGCCAGCCGGACCGCCAGCTCCTCGGCCGCCGCGGTGTCGCTCTCCAGGGACTCGCCCGCGGCGTCCAGCGCCTTGGTGAGGCGCTCGGCCTCGCCCCGGGCGGCGCGGACGTCGGCCTCCAGCCGGGCGGCGCGCTTGGCCTCCTGCGCGGCCCGCGCGTCGAACTCGCGGACCCGGGACCGCACCCGGTCGAGCTCGGACTGGGCCTGGTTGACCCCGGCCTGCGCCTGGGTGACGGCCGCCTGCGCCTCGTCGAGCGCGCCCTGGGCGGCCTGCTCGCGTTCGGTGCCGCCGGTGAGCGCGTCCGCGCTCTGCTCGGCGGCGGTCTCGGCGGCGGCGAGATCCTCGGTGGCCTGGTCGAGCGTGGCGCGCATCTGCAACAGGCTCTGCGCTGCTCCGCCACCGCCACCCTGCGCCCAGTGCGCGCCGACGAGCTCACCGCCGCGGGTGACGGCCCGCAGGCCCGGTTCGCGCCGGACGAGCCCGGCGGCGGCGGCCACGTCGTCCACCACGGCCACGTCGCCCAGCAGGTGCTCCAGCGCGGGCCGCACGGCGTTGGGGACGGTCACCGCGTCGATCGCTCGGTCGACGCCCGGGACCTCCGGCGCCCTCGCCGCGCCGCCGCCGCCGCCGACCACCAGTCCCGCCCGTCCGGCGTCGCGGTCCCGCAGCAGCGCCAGGGCCGCCTCGGCGGTGTCGAGCGAACCGACCGCGATGCCCTCGGCGGCGTTGCCGAGCGCCGCCGCCACGGCCGTCTCGTACCCGGGCCGGACGGTCAGCAGCGACGCGACCGTGCCCAGCACCCCGGCGATCGACCCGTCCGCCGCGGCGGCGAGGAGCGCCTCGCCGCCGTCGGCGGCGCTCGCCAGGGTCAGGTCGAGGGCCTCGATCCGGGCTCCGAGCGCGGTGACCCGCTTCTGCGCGGCCTGGTCGGCGGAACGGGCCGCGGTGACCGCCGCGCGGGCGTCCTTCAGCTCCTGGCGCGGCCCGTCGACCGCCGCCCGCGCGGCCTCGGCCGCGTCCTTCGCCGTGGCGAGGGCCTCCTGGACCGCCTCATGCTCGGCGGCCAGCTCCGGGTCCTCGACGACCTCGGCCTCGAACGCCTCGAACTCGGCCTGGGCGCCCTCGGCGCGCTGCCCGGCCTCGTCGCGGGCGTCGGCGAGCCGGCCGATCTCGGACCGTCCGGCCTGGGCCTTGCTGCGCAGCGCCTCGACCCGGCCGCGCAGCCGGGCCAGCTCCTCGCGGCGGTCGGCGGCGGCGCGGACGGCGGCCTGGAGCCGGCGCTCCTCGGCGCCGAGGGCCTCCTCGGCGCCCGAGCGCTCCTCGACCGCGCGGGCCAGCGCGTCCTCGGCCTCGTCGAGCGCGGCGCGCAGCATCTCCTCCTGCTCGCGGATCCCGGCGGCCTCGCGCTCCATGTCCTCGGGGTCACGGCCGCGCCGCTCCTCGTCGCGCGCCTCGGAGGCGTTGCGGTGCCGTTCGGCGGCGAGGTCGGCGACGCCGCGCAGGCGCTCCTTCAGCGCCGACAGCCGGAACCACGTGTCCTGGACCTGCGCCAGCCTGGGCGCCTCGGCGGTCTCCTCGGCCTCCAGGACGGCCTCGCGCTCCTGCGCCCCCGCCAGGGCCCGCTCGGTCTCGGTGCGGCGCGCGCGGATCGCCGCCTCGTCGGCGGCCTCCTGCTCCAGCCTGGTGCGCAGCGTCACCAGGTCGTCGGCCAGCAGCCGGATCCGCGCGTCGCGCAGGTCGGCCTGGATGACGGCCGCCCGGCGCGCGAGCTCGGCCTGCCGGCCGAGCGGCTTGAGCTGGCGGCGCAGCTCGCCGGTGAGGTCCTGGACGCGGGTCAGGTTGGCCTGCATCGCGTCCAGCTTGCGCAGCGCCTTTTCCTTCCGCTTTCGGTGCTTGAGGACCCCGGCGGCCTCCTCGATCACCGCGCGGCGCCCCTCGTTGCCCGAGTGCAGCACCCGGTCGAGCTGGCCCTGCCCGATGATCACGTGCATCTCGCGGCCGATGCCCGAGTCCGACAGCAGCTCCTGGATGTCGAGCAGCCGGCACGGGTCGCCGTTGATGGCGTACTCGCTCTGCCCCGACCGGAACATCAGCCGGCTGATCTTGACCTCGGTGTAGTCGATCGGCAGCGCGCCGTCGGAATTGTCGATGGTCAGCACCACCTCGGCCCGCCCGAGCGGCGCCCGGCTGGCGGTGCCGGCGAAGATGACGTCCTCCATCTTGCCGCCGCGCAGCGACTTGGCGCCCTGCTCCCCCATCACCCACGCGAGCGCGTCGACGACGTTGGACTTGCCCGACCCGTTCGGGCCGACGACGGCGGTGATGCCCGGCTCGAACTTCAGCGTGGTGGAGGACGCGAAGGACTTGAAGCCGCGCAGCGTCAGGTTCTTCAGATACACGCGCTCGCCGTCCTCCTCCGGGAATGGCGCAGGGGGCCGCTTCCCCCTGACGTCCTGCCTCGACCGGGACCGGTGGGCCTCCTCGGGAGGCCGCCGCGCCCCCGTCCCGTCCCGGCGCACGCCCGGGAGCCCGTCGAACGATACCGGCCGGGGCCCCGCGAGCCCGGCAACCGGACCGGATACGGGAAATCGAGGGATCGGGAAGATCGCGGCTTGGGTCGTCGCGGGCGGGTCGCGGGCCCAGCGGCCCGTTCGCGGGGTGGCCGAACGGACCCGCCGCCGGGTGGACCCCCGGCCGGCGGGCGGAATGTTCGGCGGATGTCAGGTAGGGCGTAACGGACATGCCGTGCCCGGCCGCCTGCCCTTCCGGGCCGCCGCCCGGCGCCCGCCGAAGCGGCGGGCAAAAAGAAGGGACGCCTTCACACGGCGTCCCTGTCCTGGTTCTCGAAAAAGGCGCCGATCAGGTCAGCGCCGGTTCACGTTCCTTCACTGCGAGCGACATCACGTCGTCGTCCGGAGCCGTCGCGAGCGCGTCGTTCTCTGCCTGAAGCCGCACGAGCTCGGCTTCCAGATCACGTACGCGCTGCTGAAGGCGCCGCATCTCCGCGACCATCCGGGGGTCGGGACCGCCGACGTGGCCGAGTAGAGCCTTCGCCATGACTAAAGGTCCTCCACGCTGAGTAACCAGCAGGGATCGCGCACAAAGAGCAACCGAGGTTGGTGCGCGTATCGTCTAGAGTCGCACCGGCCAGTGTCCTGGTCAAGACGCACATCACGGGCCGGTAACAACCTGTCGGCACTAGTTTAGCAGGTACAAACCGGAATTCCCTACCCGATCACCGTTCCAGGAAACCGGGCGCCTCTCCGCGCGGCTCACTCCACCGTTCGGCGACCCCCGCGACGTGCCCCGGCGTGCCCGGACCGCGCAGCAGTTCGAGCATCCGCTCGCACGACGCGCGCGGCCCCTCGGCCACCACCTCGACCCGTCCGTCCCGCAGGTTGGTGGCGCTGCCGTCCAGACCGAGCTCCAGGGCACGGGCCCGGACCCACCAGCGGAAGCCCACGCCCTGCACCCGGCCGCGGGCCCAAGCGGTCAAGCGTACGGTCTGGTCGTCCATCGTGGGGTCCGTTCGGTTAGTAGCGCGCGCGGCGCGGACGCGGCTGGCACGTCGGGCAACTGTAGGAGGAGCGGTTCATGAACTCGTCGCGCCGGATCGGCGTGCCGCAGCGGCGGCACGGCTCGTCCCGCCGCCCGTAGGCGTCGAGCGACCGTTCGAAGTAGCCGCTCTCACCGTCGACGTCGACGTAGAGGTTGTCGAAGGACGTCCCGCCGACCGCGAGCGCGGCCGACATGACCTCGCGCGCCGCCGTGAGCACCCGGCCCGCCTCGGCCCGGGTGAGCGTCTCGGTGGGCCGCGCCCAGTGCAGCCGGGCCCGCCACAGCGCCTCGTCGGCGTAGATGTTGCCCACCCCGCTGATCAGCGACTGGTCGAGCAGGGCGCGCTTGAGGCCGGTCTGGCGGCGGCGCAGCGCGCGGAAGAACGCCTCCTCGTCGAACGCCTCCTCCAGCGGGTCGGCGCCGATGTGCGCGATCGTCGCGGGGACCGGCGCGCCGCCACCGCCGCCGGTGACGGTGTCGGGCACCAGGTCGGAGACCATGAGGTGCCCGAACGTCCGCTGGTCGACGAAGCGCAGGTCGCGACCGCCGTCGGTGAAGGTGATCCGCACCCGCAGATGCTTCTCCCACTCGCGGTCGGGCTCGCCCACCAGGAGCTGGCCGCTCATGCCCAGATGCGCCAGCAGCGCCTCCGCGGGCGCCCGCCCCTCCCCGCCGCCGCCGGACCCGGTCCCGGCGGGCAGCGCGCATTCTGGGGCCTCGTGCGGGGCGTCGTCGGCCAGCGGCAGCCACAGGTACTTGCCGCGGCGGCGCGGAGGCCGCACGGTGCGTCCGGCGAGCCGCCCGGCGAAGTCGGCCGGACCCGTCTCGTGCCTGCGGACGGCCCTCGGGTGCAGCACCTCGGCCGCCGCGATCGTCCGGCCGGTCGCCCAGCGTTCGAGCCCCCGCCGGACGACCTCGACCTCGGGCAGCTCAGGCACCGGCCGGACCCGCCGGGCGGATGCCGTCGCCGCCGGTCCCGACCCCGGCCCCGGCGTCGGAGGAGGAGCCGGAGTCGCGCGCCACGACGATCTCGCGGATCGCGTTCCAGGCGGCCTCGGCGGCGTGCTGCTCGGCCTCCTTCTTGCTGCGGCCCTCGCCCGCCCCGTAGGTGGTGCCGGCGACCCGCACCGAGGCGCGGAACGTCTTCTGGTGGTCAGGGCCGCTCTCGGCGACGTGGTACTCGGGCACGCCGAGCTCCTCGACCGCCGTCAGCTCTTGCAGCGAGGTCTTCCAGTCGAGGCCCGCGCCCAGCCCCGCCGAGCGGGCGATGAGCCCGTCGAAGAGCCGGTGCACCAGGGCGGACGCCTCGTCCAGGCCCTGGTCGAGATAGACGGCGCCGATCAGCGCCTCCAGCGTGTCGGCGAGGATCGAGGACTTGTCCCGGCCGCCGGTGCCCTCTTCGCCCCGGCCGAGCCGGATGTGGGCGCCGACGCCCAGGGAGCGGGCGACGCCCGCCAGGGCCCGCATGTTGACCACCGCGGCGCGCAGCTTGGCGAGCTGCCCCTCGGGAAGGTCGGGGTGCCCCCGGAACAGGGTGTCGGTGACGACGAGCCCCAGCACCGAGTCGCCCAGGAACTCCAGGCGCTCGTTGGTGGGCAGGCCGCCGTTCTCATAGGCGTACGAACGGTGCGTAAGCGCCCGTTCGAGCAGGGAAGCGGTGACCTCCACGCCGAGCGCGCTGCTCAGTTCCGCGCGATCCGGCACCGGACCGGACTTCTTACCGCTCACAGGCCCTCCTCACAGGCCGGGCGCCGCGGGGTGCGCGGTCGCCGTCATGGCGCGTGACGGCCTGGGGCGCGGACGCACGGCGGGAGGAGAGGTCCTCGAAGACGAGGTGCGCGCCGGTGGTCAATCCCGGCGTGCACCACGGCTCCGGGCTCCGGTCCTCTGCCGGTCACCACGCCGACGTCACCCGCCGGGTGGTCGATGCCCGGCACCTTGAGGGGCGGGCCGCGTCACGTACGCGGATCCGCCCCCCAGGATGCGAAAGAGCTCAGGCCGACGGGGCGATGACCTGCCGCCGGTCGTAGGTGCCGCACGTCGCACACGCGGTGTGGGGCAGCTTCTTGTCGCGGCAGGTCGGGCAGTCGACCAGGGTCGGAACCGCGGTCTTCCACTGCGAACGCCGGTGCCGCGTGTTGCTGCGCGACTTCTTGCGCTTGGGGACGGCCACGTCAGCCCTCCTGCTTTCCGTATCGTGGGTCGAATGGACTGCGGGGGAAGATTATCCCCCGCTCCCCGCGTCGGGGGAGCCCGGCTCCGTCTCCGCGTCGGTACGCGGGACATCGCCGGTCAAGCCCTTGAGCGCCGCCCACCGGGGGTCGGCGACATCATGGTGGTGGTCAGGTCCGGCGTCGGCCAGCCTGGCACCGCACTCCGTGCACAGGCCGGGACAGTCGTCCCGGCACAGCGGGGACAGCGGCAGCGCGAGCACCACCGCGTCCCGGAGCAGCGGCTCGAGGTCGATCAGGTCGTCCTCGAGGCGCAGCTCGTCGTCGCCCGCATTCCCGCCGGAGCGGGTGTCAGGATAGACGAAGAGCTCCTGGAAGTCCGCCTCGAAGCTCGAGGCGATCGGGTCGAGGCAGCGCGCGCACTCCCCTTCGAGGGGGACCGTCGCGGTGCCCGTGAGCAGCACCCCCTCCAGGACCGCCTCGAGCCGCAGTTCCAGCTCGATGGCCGCACCCTCGGGGACGCCGAGCATCTCGACGCCGAAATTCTCCGGAGCCGGCACGGACAGGCGCTTCTCCTTCGACGATCCGGGTTGCCTGCTCAGCGCTCGGGTATCGAGCACGAGCGGGGCGTGGGGATCGAGGCGGGACAGCGGATTCCTGCTTTCGTGAGGCATGGCGAATGACGACCGTCGTTCACGGCCGCTGTCCAGGGTACCGAACGACGGCACGTGCCCGGACCCCCGCCCCTCGGGCCGGACCGGGTCAGGACTCCTGGAGGCGCTTGACGAGCCGTTCGTGGACCGGATCGGGGATCAGCCCGGACACGTCCCCGCCGTACTTGACGATCTCCTTCATCAGGGACGAGGAGAGGTAGGAGTACAGCGGGTTGGTCGACATGAACATGGTCTCCACGCCCGCCATGCGGTGGTTCATCTGGGCCATCTGGAGCTCGTACTCGTAGTCGCTGACCGCGCGCAGGCCCTTGACGATCACCGGGATGTCGCTCTGCCGGCAGAAGTCCACCAGCAGCCCGTGCCATTTGTCGATCTTGACGTTGCCGTACTCCCTGGTCACCTCGCCGAGCATCTCGATGCGCTCGTCGACGGTGAACAACCCCTGCTTGGTCTTGTTGATCATCACCGCGACGACCACCTCGTCGAAGAGCCGGGAGGCGCGGCTGATGATGTCGAGATGTCCGTTGGTGACGGGATCGAATGAGCCGGGACAAACGACACGGCGCACGAGGGACTCCATCCTTGCGAGTGACCTTCTGTGCAGGTGGGCGCCTGCGGCGCGACCGTACCAAACCGTCCCGAAGCCGCCTTCACCCGGGCTCAGCCGCCCAGTCGTCCGATGATGTCCGCCGCGATCGGGCCCGACTCGATCCCGTACCCGTCGGCCTCCGTCATGACCGCCACCGCGTAGCGCGGGTCGGTCTTCGGTCCGAAGCCGATGAACCAGCGGTCGTTGTAGCCGGCGTTCTCGATGTCGGCGGTGCCGGTCTTGCCGCCGGCGATCGGACCGCCCTGGAGCCGCTTGCCGGTGCCCTTGGTGATCACCGCCCGCATCATCGCGCGCAGCTCGGCCGCCTGGCCGGAGGTCAGCGCCTGCGAGAGCCTGCTCGCGGACGTCTCGTCCACCACCGCCCCGTCCGGGCCGCGGACCTTGCCGACCAGGTACGGCCGCATGACCTTGCCGTCGTTGATCGCGGCCGAGGCGACCAGCGCCATCTGGAGCGGGGTCGCGACCGTGCTGCCCTGCCCGATCGAGCCGAGCGCGCTGAGCGAGGGCTGGTCGGTCTTCGGGAACGAGCTGGCGGCACCGGACAGGCCCTTCCCGGCCCCGATCCCGTGGTAGAAGCCGAAGCGGGCCGCCTGCTCGGCGACGGCGGTGTTGCCGGGCTTCTCGGCACCCATGAACGCGAACGTGGTGTTGCACGACTGGGCATAGGAGTCGATCAGGGGGATCGCCGGGAGGTCGCACTGGCCGCCGATGTCGCCCACGTCGTTGTTGATCGCCTGCCCCGCCCCCGCCGGACGGTAGCTGCGGCCCGCCCTGACCTGCTCGTCGCCGGACGAGCCCGCGGCGAGGGCGGCCGCCACGACCACCGTCTTGAACGTGGATCCCGGCGGGAACACCTCGTTGGCCGCCTTGTTGAGCAGGGGCTTGAGCGGCTGGGCGTTCAGCCGGGTGAAGGCGGCCTGGGCCTTCTTGGCGTCGGGGACGGCCACATCGTTGGCGTCGTAGGACGGGGTGGAGGCCATCACCAGGATCGCCCCGGTGCGGGCGTCCATCGCGACGGCCGCGGCGCGCCGGGCCCCGCTCCCCTTGAGCGCGGCGTAGGCCGCCCGCTGGGCCTTGGGGTCGATCGTGGTCTCCACGGTGCCGCCCCCGACCCGCTTGCCGATGATCCGGTTGACCAGGTCGGTGGTGGCCAGCCGCGGGTCGGTGCCGTCGAGCACGTGGTTCTCGGCGCTCTCCAGGCCGGTCTGGGAGAACAGCGAGAAGTAGCCGGTGATCGGCGAGAAGATCGCGCTCTCCTTGTAGCGGCGCTGGAAGCGCTTGCCCGCGACCGGCACCGACCAGGCCAGCCGCTCGCCGCCGGCGACGATCGGGCCGCGGTCGATCTTGTCGCGCTCGGCGTACTGCCGGCCGTTGAGCGCGTCGTCGCGCAGGTTCTGTGCCTCGAAGCCCTGGACGTAGGTGACGTTGACCATGAGCGCCAGGCCCATCAGCAGCGCCAGGATCCAGGTCCGTCCCAGGGCCTTGTCGATACCGGACCTCAAGCCGACCAGCTCCCCGAAGCTGAAACGATCACTCATCCTGGTGCCGGCGGAAGACGGACTCCGCGGCCTTCGGCCCGGCCGCCGTGCCCTGGCCCTACGTCCCGCCTTCAGCCCTGCCCTTGGGCCTTGCCCTGCCCCTCCCCTCTTGCCCCGGCCGGTCCCGCTGAACCGGCCGGCCGGGCGTCACCCGTCGGTGCGGCCGTACCAGAACACCGCTTCACCGTAACTCCGGTCGCGTTCGGCGGAGTAGCCCGGGGGCCACGCCAGCGCGGCCCCGCGCACGGACCGCTCGACCACGACCAGCGCGTCCGGGGCGGTCCACCCGTTGTCGCGCAGCGCCTCCAGCAGCGCGGTGACGGCCTCGTCCCCCAGTGCGTAGGGCGGATCGGCGAAGATCAGGTCGTACGGCGCGGAGGGGGGACGGCGGACGAGCCGCTCGACCCGGTCGGCGCAGGGCTGCGCGCCGGGCAGGCCGAGCGCGTCGGCGTTCTGCCTGATCACCTTGGCCGCGCGCGGATGCGACTCGACCAGCAGCGCGTGCGCCGCGCCCCGGGAGAGCGCTTCGAGGCCCACCGCGCCGGATCCGGCGAACAGGTCGGCGACGCGCAGCCCGTCGAGGGGGCCGAGCAGCGCCTGCACGGTGGAGAACAGGCCCTCCCGGGCCCGGTCGCTGGTCGGCCGGGTGTCCCGACCCGGTGGTACGGCGAGCCTCCGCCCGCCTGCGCTTCCCGCGATGACCCTGGTCATCCGTCAAGTATCGGGGTGCCGCCGGACCACCCGGCACCCCGGCCGGATTTCCACGAGAAAGGTCAACAAAGGCACCGGGCGCCGCTTGTGGACCTCCACCAAATACCGCCGTCGCTGTTCACATCGACTACATGACGTGTGAACGTGATTGCAGGTTGTGCAACCTACGATCCAGGAGCCTCCCGTGCACCAAGGACAACGACTGGCGGTGACGGCCGGCGCGACGGTACTGGGCATCGCGGCGATGAGCGGCGTCTCGCAGGCGGCCGGGGCGCAGGCCCCCGCCCCGCGCGCCGACCGGCACGACGCCCGGCCGGCCGCCCCGCACCGCCTCGCGCACCAGCCCGCCCGGGCCGCCGCCGGGCACGCGCCCGCGGGGAGAGCGGCCGTCCCGAAGATCAAATGGCCGGGGACGGACGGCCGGACGGCTCGTCCCGGTGCCCGGAGCGCCGCCCGCCACGCGCGGGAACTCGTCGTGAAGCCGGTCGCGACGAAGGCGGCGAAGCCCCGCGCGACCCGGGCCGGGAGCCAGGACGGGAACCGCGGTGCCGGTGCCCGGGACGGTGGCGCCCGTGGTGGCGCCCGCGCGAAGCAGGCGCCGCCGCCCCTGCTCGACCTGCGGCTCAAGGCCACGCTGGGCTATGACGAGCGCACCAGGACCGCGAGCGGTGGGCTCGACGTCGGCGCGGGCCTGAACACCCCCGCGGGCGGTGCCGGGGTGCGGGTGCGCACCGGCGGGTCGCTCTCGTTCGCCGACGGCACGGTGCGCGGCGGCGCGCGGGTGGACGGCAACGTCCGCACCCCGGCCGGACGTGCCGACCTGAAGCTGAAGACCGGCGGGACGGTCTCCCCCGGCCGCCAGGTCATCAGCGGCGCGACCGGGCTGGGCCTCAGCGTCACCCCCGCCGGCGGCCGGCCGCTCGCCGCGAACGTCGGGCTGAGCGGCTGCCTCGGCTCGGGCTGCGCGGAGGCGCCCGTGCCGCCGGTGCCGCCGACACCCCCAACGCCGCCGCCTCCCACCCCGCCGAGCCCCCCGACGCCGCCGACGCCGCCGACACCACCGCCGGGCGACGGGTCGATCCCGCCGAGCCCGACGCCGCCGCTGCCCGAACTCCCGCCGTCGTCCCCGCTCCTGCCCGCGCTCCCCGCGGGCGGCGTCGTCGAGCCCGGCGCCTCCGCGGCGTCGATGGCACCGCCCGCCGGGCTGCCGTTCACCGGTGCCGACAGCCTCCCGATCGTCGCGCTCGGCCTCGGCGCCGTCCTGGCGGGCGGCGCCGCGGTCGCCGCCACCCGCAGGCGCCAGGCCCGGGAAGCCTGAGCGTTCCGCCACTGAAGGTTCACCGCTGAAGGGGCGTCTCCCGCTGGGAGGCGCCCCTTCTCACATCCAGGCCGCTGGGGGCAGAGGCCCTGCGCGACCGGTGTGGTCAGCCGCCAGCCGCGCCCTCTGAGGAGAGCCGTTCGCTCTTCGCGATCTGCCAGCCGGCGTTCGACTTTTGCAGAAGCAGCCGCTGGAAGGTCATCTTGTCGGACTCCTTGCAGGCGCCCCGCGCGCACGAGCCCACGACGGCCAGCGCGGTCACCTGCTGGGCGTTCCCTCCGGCGCGCAGGCCGACCTCCACCGGCGTGCCCTCCGCGACCGCTTTGTCGGCCGCCACGGCGGCGAGCACGGCCTTCCCCTGCGCGGCGGGCCAGGACGAGGCGCCGATGTCACCGCGCACCGAGTTGGCGGCGAGGATGTACAGGGTGTCGAGGAGCCAGCCCCCGTCCTGCCTGACCATCGTCACCCGCATCGGGTACTGGAGCAGCTTCGTGGGCGCGTTCGCCGTCTTCACCGTCCGCTTCACGTAGGACAGGACGGTGACCCGGTCGGCCGCCGAGGCCACCACCCCGGAGTCGACCACCTCGGTGCCGATGGAGCTCCTGGTCTCCTGGAGCCGGTTGCGCCAGTTGTCGGCCTGCAACTGCCTGTCGTACTCGGTCTTGTAGCGGGACGTGACCCGCCGGTGCGCCGCCGCCACGTTCTGGTCGACGGTCTTGTAGTCGAAGCTGAGGACCGCGCTGATGGCACCCGCGGCCGGTGCCGTCACGGCCTGCGCGGCGGCGGGCGGGACGGCGGTGTCGGGGACGCGCGGCGCGGGGCCTTCCGAGCCGCGGTCCGACATCAGCCCCCAGGCGGTGCCGCCGCCGGCCACCAGGAGCACCGGGACGGCGACGGCGAGGGCGAGCCGTCCGCGCCGGCGGCGGGACGGCGGCGGGACGGTCCGGGCGTCCGGGCGCGGCTCGGCCGGGCCACGGCCGGCGCCGCCGCGCTCGACCTGGTGGGTGGGCGGCGGGATCCGCACGTCGCCGGCGAACGAGGCGCCGGTGCTGAGCGCCCCCTCCGGCCGTTCCTCGGCCTCGTGCGCGAGCGGCGCCTGGAGGCCGAGCAGGTCGAGCAGCACCCGCTGGGCGTCGGGGCGCGCCGCCGGGTCCTTGGCCAGGCAGGCGCCGACGATGCCGCGCAGCGAGCCGGGCAGCGGCGACAGGTCGGGGTCCTGCTGGAGGATGCGGTGGAAGACCGCGGAGATCGTGTCGTTGCCGAACGGGTGCCGCCCGGTCGCGGCGAACAGCATCGTCGAGCCCCAGGCGAACAGGTCGACGGCGGCGCCCAGCTCGGCGTCGGTCACCTGCTCGGGTGCCATGTAGGAGGGCGTGCCGACCACACCGCTCGCCTTCGCCGCCGACGGGCCGAGCACGCGGGCGATGCCGAAGTCGATGACGCGCGGGCCGTCCGGCCCCATCAGCACGTTCGACGGCTTGAAGTCGCGGTGCAGGATCCCGGCCCGGTGGATCGCCGCCAGCGCGGTGATCGTGCCGATCGCGAGCCGGTCGAGGTCGGTGCCGGCGCGCGGGCCCGAGGCGGCGAGCAGCCCGGAGAGCGAGGGGCCCGGCACGTACTCGCTGACGACGTAGGGAAGCTCGCCGGACACGTCGGCGTCGAGGACCTGCGCGGTGCAGAACCCGGCGACCCGGCCGATGAGCTTCATCTCCCGCTCGAACCGGCCCCGCCACTCGGGGTTGCGGCTGAGCTGGGCGCGCAGCAGCTTGACGGCCGCCTGCCGCCCGTCGCCGGTGCGGCCGAGGTACACCACGCTCTGCCCGCCCTCGCCCAGCCTGCCCACCAGCTCGTAGCGGCCCAGCCGCGCGGGATCGTCCGGCAGCAGAGGTCGAACGGGCGTCATGGGTTCTCCTCCGTCGCGTGCGGACCCGCCACGGGAGCTGTACCCGCCCGAGTGCCGGATGGCCCTTTCTTCCGTCACTCGTTAGACGCCTGTGATCACCGATGTGTTCGGTGCGTGCCCGGCCGCGCCGCGTCCGTGCGCGGCCCGCCGGATCAGGCGAGCGCCCAGCGGGCCTGGGTGCGCACGCCCGGGTCGGGATCGGCCAGCGCCTCGGTGAGCGCGGTGACGACCTCGGGCCGTCCGGCCCCGGCGCGGAGGCCGCCCGTCCACTGCTCCAAGGACTGGACCGCGGCCCGGCGGACGTCCGCGGTGGGGTCGCGGAGGGCACGGACCAGCGGGCGGACGGCGGTTTCCGGCGTTGCCGCCGCCAGCGCGAACGCGGCCCGGCGCCGCACCTGCCAGCTCGGGTGCGCGACGGCGGTCACGACCCGTCCCTCCAGGAGCTCGGGCACGCCGAGCCCGGCGGCTGCGTCGAGGGCGGCCATCACCACGACCGGGTCGTGGTCGGCGAGGAGATGGTCCAGGGCGGGTGTCCCGGCGGGCGCGGCCAGCCGGGCCAGGCCCTCGGCCACCGCCACCCGGATCTCGCGGGACGGGTCGTCGGCGGCCTCGGCGACGGCGCGGACCGCGCGGAGCCCGACCAGCCCGAGGACGGCCTGGAGCCGCACCTGGGGCTCGTCGTCCTGGAGCCCCTGCGCGTAGAGCTCCCCGGTGCCCTGGACCAGGATCGCCAGCAGGTCGGCGGCCGTCTCCCGGACGAAGGGGTCGCGGCCGCGGGCGGCGGCGAGCAGCAGGGCGTCGACGCCGTCGTCCCCGAGGTGGACCTCGGGGAGGCCGCGCAGCGCGTCGGCCGCGAGGCGGCGCACGTCCTCGTGCTCGTCGGCCAGCGCCCAGGCGAGGGTGTCGCCGACGCCGCGCGGGGCGTCCTCCGTCCCGGCGATCTCGGCGAGTGCCTTCAGGGCGGCGGCGCGCACCGCGGGTTCGGGGCCGCGGAGCCGGGCCTCGATGTCGGCGAGGCGGAGGTGCTCGGGCCGGGGCGGCCCGATGGCGGGGAGGGGGTCGGGGGTGGTTCGGCCGATGATCGTCATGGCGGGCCTCCGGGAAGCCGTCGGATCCGGGCGCCGGCGCCGCGGCCGGCGGAAGGGGGCGGGATCAGCGACGGGTACAGAGGGCGCCGGCCTGGCGCCGGAGGTCGACGTGGAGCCGCACGGTGAGGGGCGCACTCGGATTCACCTTCATCCGCTCATCGTGACCCCAGTTTCCCATCAAGTCAACTGGATAAGTAGGAAATATGCACGGGACAGAGGGACCGCGCCACGCGCGGCCCCCTCGCCCGGCGGGCGAACGGTCACGCGGCCCGCTCCGCCGCCGGCTCGGCCGGCCCGTCCGCCCGAGCGGAGGCGCCGCGTCCGCGCAGCAGCGCCAGGCCGAGCACCGCGCCCGCCCCGGCGATCACGGCCGCCACCACGAACGCGGCCCGGAACCCATCGGTGAGCCGCGCGGCGTCGCCGATGGCGTCCGCGCCCCGGGACGCGGCGAACGCACCCGCCACCGCCAGTCCGAGCGCCGAGCCCACCTGGTAGGTGGTGTTGACGATGCCCGAGGCCAGACCGCTCTGCTCGCCGGGCACCCTGGAGATCGCCGTCATCATCGTCGGGATGAAGGCCAGCGACATGCCGAGCGCCGCGACCATCGAGGCCGCCAGCACGTCCACCGCGAAGCTCCCGTCCGGACGCGCCAGCGCGAGCCAGCCCAGGCCGAGCGCGAGGATCGCCATCCCGGCGACCGCGAGCGGCTTCGTCCCGAACCTGCCCATCAGCCGGCCGGTCACCCCGACCATCAGGACCATCACCGTGACGGTCATCGGCAGCAGCGCCGCGCCACTGGCGAACGCGCCGAAGCCGAGCACCTGCTGGAGGTACAGGTTGAGGAAGTACCAGGCCGGGATCCACGCGCCGCCGAGCAGCGCGAACACCACGTTCGCCGCCGCCAGGTCCGGCGTGCGCCACACCGACAGCGGCATCAGCGGGTGCCGCAGCGTCCGCTGGACGAGCACGAACACGGCCAGCAGGACAGCCGCCCCCGCGAGTTCGAGCAGCGTCCCGGCCGAGCCCCAGCCCTGGTCCGGGGCCCGGACGATCGCGAACACCGCCAGCGCCAGCCCGCCCGTCACCGCGGCGGCGCCGAGCACGTCGATCGAGCCGCGCCGGGACCCGACGGCGGGCAGCACGGCCGGGACCGCGGCGAGCGTGGCCAGGCCGATCGGGACGTAGAGGATGAACACCCACGGCCAGCTCAGCCACTCGGTGAGCACGCCGCCGAGGAACACCCCCGCCGTGCCGCCGGCCGGGGCCGCGGCGCCGTAGAGCGCCATCGCCCTGCCGAGCTCCCGCGGGTTCCGCCCGAAGATCGTCATGAGCAGCGTCATCGACGCGGGGGCGATCAGCGCGGCGCCGACGCCCTGGACGCCGCGGCCGAGGAGCTCGGTCCCGGGGTTCTGGGCCGCCGCCGCGACGATCGAGCCGACGATCAGGACGGCCCAGCCCGCACTGAAGACCCGCCGGGCGCCGAGCAGGTCGGCCAGCCGCCCGCCGAGCAGCAGCAGCCCGCCGAAGACGATCACGTACGCGTTGAACACCCATTGCAGGCCGCCCGGCGAGAAGCCGAGGTCGCGCCGCATGTCGGGGAGGGCGACCCCGATGATCGAGGTGTCCATGATGACCATGAACTGGGCGGTCGCGAGCACGAGGAGCGCCCACCACCGCCGGTTTCCCTGCACGGACATGTCCGCCTCCATATACCTCTAGGGGGTATGTCTGTCTGACGAGAGGGGACGTTAACATACCCCTAGGGGGTTTACTAGGTGACGGTGGTCACAGGGGCGTGCCGACGCCGTTCACGCCGGGCCCGCGGAGGGTGGGCACGCGGAGGCCGGGCCGCGGCCGGTGGCCGGGCCCGGCGGTGCCGGCGGGGTTCCCCGGGCGGTCAGGTCTTTTCGAGGAACTCGGTGCGGTCCTCGTCGAGCAGGGAGGCCAGCTCGGCGGCGAGGCCCGGATGGGCGGCGAGCTCCGGGTCGGCCTCGACCAGGGCGGTGGCCTCCTCACGCGCGTCCCTGATGACGTCCTCGTCCTTCTGGAGCGTGAGCAGGCGCAGGCTGCTCGACCGTCCGGCCTGCGTGGCGCCGAGGACGTCGCCCTCGCGGCGCTGCTCGAGGTCGAGCCGCGACAGCTTGAAACCGTCGGTCGTCGAGGCCACCGCGTCCAGCCGCTCGCGCGCCTTGCTGCCCGGCTCGGCGTCGGTGACCAGCAGGCACAGGCCGTGCAGCGACCCCCGGCCGACCCGGCCGCGGAGCTGGTGGAGCTGCGACACGCCGAACCGGTCGGCATCCATGATCACCATCACGGTGGCGTTCGGCACGTCCACGCCGACCTCGATGACCGTGGTGGCGAGCAGGACGTCCAGCTCGCGCTCGGTGAAGCGGCGCATCACCGCGTCCTTCTCGTCGGCGTGGAGCTTGCCGTGCAGCACGCCGACGCGCAGCCCGGACAGCAGCTCGTCCTGGAGGAGCGGCAGCAGCTCCATGATCCCGAGCGGGGAGCGGCGGCCCTCCTCGTCGGCGGGCGCCGCGTCGACCGCGTCGCCCTCGTCGCCCTCCCGCTCGCCGATCCGCGGGCAGACGATGTAGATCTGCCGGCCCTCCCCCGCCTCCTCGCGGATCCGCTCCCAGGCGCGGGCGAGGAACGCCGGCTTCTCCGGCGGCACCACATGGGTCCTGATCTCGGCCCGTCCCGCCGGGAGCTGGCCGAGCACCGAGGTCTCCAGGTCGCCGAAGACCGTCATCGCGACCGTCCGCGGGATCGGCGTCGCGGTCATCACCAGCACGTGCGGGCGCCCGCCGGTCACCTTCGCGCGCAGCGCGTCGCGCTGCTCGACGCCGAAGCGGTGCTGCTCGTCGACCACGACGAGGCCGAGGTCGGCGAACTGCACGTGGTCCTGGAGCAGGGCGTGCGTGCCGACCACGATGCCGGCCGCGCCGGACGCCACGTCCAGCAGCGCCGCCTTGCGCGCCTTGGCGCCGAGCGAGCCGGTCAGCAGCGCCACCCGGGTCGCGTGCTCGGCCCCGCCGATCTGGCCCGCCCGCCCGAGGTCGCCGAGCAGCGCGCCGATCGACCGGAAGTGCTGCTGGGCGAGCACCTCGGTCGGCGCCAGCAGCGCCGCCTGCCCGCCCCCGTCGACGACCTGGAGCATCGCGCGCAGCGCGACCACCGTCTTGCCGCTGCCCACGTCGCCCTGGAGGAGGCGGTGCATGGGATGGGCGACCGCCAGGTCGGCGGCGATCTCGTCGCCCACCTTCCGCTGCCCGTCGGTGAGGTCGAACGGGAGCCGCGCCTCGAACTCCGACGCCAGGCCGCGGGCCGCGGGCGGCCGGGCCTTGGCCGGCAGCGCGGCGGCGGCCCGCCGGCGGCGGGCGAGCGCGATCTGCAGAACGAACGCCTCGTCCCACTTGAGGCGCTTCCTGGCCCGGCCGAGCTGGTCCCAGCTCCGCGGCCGGTGGATGCCCTCGTACGCCTCGGGCAGCCCGATCAGGGCACGGCGCTCCAACAGGGTGGCTGGAATCGGGTCGGACGGACCGGAGCGAAGCGAGGACCGCCCGGCCCCCTCGGCAGGGGTCCGTGGGTCGCCCCCCGGGGGAAGCGGGTCGGTGGGGAGTTGGAGCTGGTCCAGCACCATGCCGATCGACTTGCCCAGGGTCTCGATGTCCAGGCCCTTGGTGGACGGGTAGATCGGAATGATCTCGTCGGCCCACTCCTGCGCGGCCCGCTCGGCGGACTGGGCCTCGACCACCTTGTACTGGGGGTGCGCGAGCTGGCGCTGGGGCTTGCCGCTGCGCGGCCGGTAGGTGCTGATCTTGCCGGCGAACAGCCCGCGGGTGCCCGGCGCCAGGTCCCGCTCGGGGACATAGGAGCCCCTGCGGCCGAAGAAGCTCAGCTTCAGCTCGCCGGTGCCGTCGGTGACGGTGATCTCCAGCACGTAGCCGGGGCTGCGGGTCAGGCTGCGGCCCTGGACCTTCACCACCTCGGCCATCACCGTGACGTGCTCGCCGTCCTCGAGGCCGCTGAGCGGGGTCAGCTCGCCGCGGTGGGCGTAGCGGCGCGGGTAGTGGTGCAGGAGGTCGCCGACCGTGTGTAGGTCGAGTCCCTTGGCCAGCACCTTGGCCGTCTTGTCGCCGAGGACCTTGTGCAACGGCTCGTCCAGATTCGCCACGCCGTCATTTCTAGCCCATCGGGAGGACGGCGGGGTCCGGTCACTCGACGCCGACGAGCAGCGGGCAGCGCTCCTGGCCGCCGTCGTGCACGCCGGCCTCGACGTCCGGGTGCCGTTCGCGGAGGTGCGCCTCCAGGTCCGCGGCGAGTCCCGGCGGCGCGGGCGCGCCCGGGATCAGCGTGACCAGCTCGCCGCCGCCCGACAGCATCCGGTCCAGCAGGCGGCGGGCGACCTCGGCGACGGTGGCGCCGATCATCGCGACGTCGCCCTCGATCAGTCCGAGGACGTCGCCGGGGCGGCAGAGCCCCGCGCTGGTGACGGCCTCCTCGGCGGCGACCTCCAGGTGGCCGAACCGGGTCGCGCCTGCCGCGCGGGTCATCGCGATCACGTCCTCGCCGAACCGGCGGAGCGGGTCGTGCACGGCGAGCGCCGCCAGGCCCTGCACCGACGCCTTGGCCGGGACGACCGCGATGCGGGCGCCGGTGTCGCGGGCGCGTTCGGCGGCGGCCTCGGCCAGGGCCAGCACCCCGGGCCCGTCCGGCAGCACGGTGACCTCGTCGCCCGCGGCCAGGATCGCCTCGGCGAGCACGGCGAGGGGCGGCGCCGCGCCCGGCTCGCGGCGGACGACGCGGGCGCCGTGCGCCTCGAACAGCGCGGCCAGCCCGTCGGCGGCGGTGACGGCGACGATGGCGCGGCCGGCGCCGGACGCGTGCGGCGCCTCGTCCGGGACGTGCAGGAAGGTGACCCGGAGGCGGTGCGGCCGGCCGACCGCGAGGCCCGCCTCGATCGCGGCGCCCGCGTCGTCCACGTGGACGTGGACGTTCCAGAGGCCGTCGCCGCCGACGACCACGAGCGAGTCGCCGAGCCCGTCGAGGGCCTCGCGCAGCGCCGGCATGGCCTCGTCGGGCGCGTCCAGCAGATACATCACCTCGTACCCCAGACCAGGCGGTTCCGGGCGCTCCTCCCCCGCGGGCGCGCGTCCGGCGACGCGGACCGGCACCTCGTACCGCTCCGGGTACTCGTCGGTGATCACGGCGACCAGCGCGTCCAGCACCACGCACAGGCCGGCCGCGCCCGCGTCCACGACGCCGCTGCGCGCCAGGACGTCGAGCTGGTCGGTGGTGCGGCGCAGTGCCCGCCGCGCTCCGGACGCCGCCGCCCGGGCGGTCCCGGCGAGGCCGCCGGGCGCGGACGCTCCGCCGGTCGCCGCGGACGCCGCCTCCAAGACGCTGAGGATCGTGCCCTCGACGGGATGCTCGACGGCACCCCGCGCCAGCACGGCCGCGTTCTCCAGCGCCGCGGCGAACGTGGCGCCGTCCGCCACCGCGCCCGGACGGCCGAGGACGTCGGCCAGCCCGCGGAACACCTGGCTGAGGATCACCCCGGAGTTGCCGCGCGCGCCCAGCAGCGCTCCCTGCGCGAGGGACTTCCAGGCCGCCTCGGCACCGCCGGCCGCCAGCGCGTCCACACCGGTGATCGCGTCAGCGGACGCGAGCACGGTGAGGTGCAGGTTGGTGCCGGTGTCGCCGTCGGGCACCGGGAAGACGTTGAGGGCGTCGATCTCGGCCCTGGTACGGCCGAGGGCCTCGGCCGCGAGCCTGCTCCAGCGCCGGACCGCCGCCCCGTCGAGGACCTCGCCCACATCCGCTCCCCTCCGCCGTGCCCGCTACCTCTGTACCCTGCGGACCCCGCCCTTGGGAACCGTCCAGGCCGGGGACGGGAGCGGATCGGTGGGACGATTCGCCTAGCGGACGCGCGGTCGGCTACTCTGATTCGTGCGCCTCGTCCGAGACGCTTATCAGTGAGCGCTCCAGGTGACCGGCACCCTGCCCGGCATCAGGGGGCTCCGGTTCAGAGCATCGACACCCACTTGGAGTTTCCCGTGGCTTCCGTCTGCGACGTCTGCGGCAAGGGACCCGGTTTCGGCATGCGCGTCTCCCACTCGCACCGCCGCACCCCGCGCCGCTGGAACCCCAACATCCAGCGCGTGCGCGCCGTCGTGAACGGCAGCACCAAGCGGATCAACGCCTGCACGTCCTGCATCAAGGCCGGCAAGATCGTCAAGCCGACCGTCTGACACGGCCCAGCGCCGAGCACGCCTCAGCCGGCTCACCGGAACACTCCGGAGAGTCGGCTTTCGCGTTCCCGGCCCGCCGCCCCGGCCTGCGGCCCGGTCCGCTCTCCCGGCCGCTCTTCCCCTTCGCCCGCGCCGGCGGGCCGCTACCTCGGCGCGCGCAGCCGCCAGCCGTGGTCGACCGGGCCGATGCCCGCGCCGAGGGGGAAGCCCGCCGCGATCGCGCCCGTCACGTACTCCTTGGCCTTGCCGACCGCCGCCGGGACGTCCTCGCCGAGCGCGAGGTACGAGGCGATCGCGGACGCGAGCGTGCAGCCGGTGCCGTGCGTGTGCCGGTTCTCGTAGCGCGGCGCGGTGAAGCGGTGCTCCCGCTCGCCGTCGAAGAGCAGGTCGGCGGGCTCGCCGGGCAGGTGGCCGCCCTTGACCAGGACCCAGGCGGGGCCGAGCGCCTTGACCGCCTCGGCGGCCTCGCGCATCCCCGACTCGTCCACCACCTTGACCCCGGTGAGCTGCTCGACCTCCCACAGGTTGGGGGTGACCACGGTCGCGGCGGGCAGCAGGACCGAGCGCACCGCGCCGACGGCGCCCGGGTCGAGCAGCGCGTCGCCGTGCTTGGAGACGCCCACGGGGTCGACCACGGCGGGCGCGGGCGAGCGGGCCAGCGCCTCGGCGACGATCTCGACCAGGCCGGCGGAGGCGAGCATCCCGGTCTTGATCGCGTCCACCCCGATGTCGGACAGCACCGAGCCGAGCTGGGCCCGCACCGCCTCGGGCGGCAGTTCCCAGTAGCCCTGGACGCCGAGGGAGTTCTGCGCGGTCACCGCCGCGATCACGCTCATCCCGTGGGTGCCGAGCGCGAGCATCGTCTTCAGGTCGGCCTGGATGCCGGCGCCGCCGCCGGAGTCCGAGCCCGCGATGGTGAGCACGAGCGGCGGGGCCTGCGCCGTGGACGGGGCCGGGACCGGGGCGGGGTTCTGCGTCATGACGCCCATTTTAGAGGGGTTCACCGGCGCCGCGATCGGCCCGGTGCCCAGGCCGGAGCGGTGGCGGGGCAAGCTGGTCAGACGCGGGCGCAGGCCAGCCGGTTGAGGATGCAGGACGAGGGGCCGGCCGCCTTGCCGGTGGCGGTGAAGGCGATCTTCACGGACTCGCCGGGGACGAGGGGGCCCGTGCCGGTCTTGCTGCGCACGTGGGTGAGCCGTCCGGTCTTGACGACGGCGGCGCCGGACACCGTCCGGACCGAGACGTTCGGGATCGTGAAGGCGAGCGCCCAGCGCGGCACGGGCCGCTGCCCCCGGTTGGCGATCGTCACGGTGGCACGGAAGCCGGTGGCCGTCGAGGACGTCCGCCGGAACGCCACGACCAGGCCGTCGGCGCGGTGCGCGCCGCGGCTCGCGCGCTCCTTCGGGTTGCGCTGCGACACCTGGCTGTCCTTGGGGCCGGTCTGCGGCTCCTTCGGGGCGCCGCCGGCGAAGTTCAGCGAGATCTGCTGGGTGCTGAGCGCGTAGGCGACGACGCCGACCGCGACGACCAGCGCGACGATCGGGAGCAGCGGGACGGGCAGCTTGACGAACGCCTTGGACCAGGTGCCGCGGGTGGACGCGCCGGAGCGCCGCGCTGAGGGCGGCTCAGGGGGCGGCTCATCGGACGGCGGGCCGGGCGGGGAGCCGGGCGGCGGGCCGAGGGGCGTCCCGGGAGGCGAAGCGGAGAACGTGTCGACGCGGGTCTCGGCGTACGGCGCGGCAGGACCGGGCGGCGCGGGCGGCACGGGAGCGCTGAAGACCAGTTCGTCGGACGGGCCGAAGGCGAGCTCCTCGGCCGGGTCGAAAGGGGAGGTGGTGAGCGGACCGGAAGGCGGCGCGGCCGGCGGGGTCGGCGCGGGGGTGGGCGCGGCGTAGGGCGCCTGGGCCTGCGGCGCCCCCGGCCCGGGGTCGAACGGGGTGGGCGCCTCGGATCGCGGCCCAGGTCGCGGCCCGGGTCGCGGCGGTTCGTCCACGCGCGGCATGCCGAACGGCGCCGTATCGAAAGAGCCCCCAGGTCGCAGGCCGTAAGCGGGAGCACCGGGGAGATCGGGTGCCGGACCGGGGGGCTGTCCGGCGGGGCGTCCGGAAAACGGATCGGCGTCCGCCGGGGGCTCGTCTTCCGGATGTTGGAGCTTGGTGTGTCGTCCCATCCCATCCCTCGTTCGATCACAGGATGTATACCAAATCAGTCCCAATGATGCCTACTGGATGAGTAAAGCGACTCACCCCGCCCCATCCCGTTCTACGTGCGTTTACTCGCCGAAATGGTCCCAGCCGCCGGCCCCGTGGGAGGCCCCGTCGACCGTCACGCCAATCCCTTCCGCGACCGTTCCGATCACGCTCCAGGATGGCGGCAGGACGGTCGCGGCGGGAAAGGTTCCGGCGAACGCGTGGTCTTCCCCGCCGGTGAGCGCGTACCGCAGCCCGGCCGGGCCGAGCACGTCCGGGACGGGCACCGCCGCGGAGTCCACGTCGATCAGGACGCCGCTCGCCGCCGCGATGTGGCCGAGGTCCTGGAGCAGCCCGTCGCTCACGTCGAGCAGCGCGGTGGCTCCCAGCGCGCGGGCCTCGGCGCCGGCCGCGTAGGGCGGGCGCGGGCGCCGGTGGGCCGCGACCAGTTCGCGCGCCCCCTCGCGTCCGGCGGGGCCGGCCGCGCCCTCCCGGCCGGCGGGGTCGGCGGCGACCTCCCCTGCGGCGGGATCGGCCGTGTCCTGCCAGCCGTCCAGCAGGAGGCCGAGGCCGGCCGCGGAGTGGCCGAGCCGGCCGCGCACCGCGACGAGGTCGCCGGGACGGGCCCCGGACCGGGTCAGCGGCGGCGCCCCGGCCAGGTCGCCGAGCGCGGTGATCGCAAGGGTGACCTGGGGCGCCCCGACGACGTCGCCTCCGGCCACCGCAGCGCCGGCCTCGGCGCACTCGTCGCCGAGCCCGTCGTAGACCCGCTCGGCCCAGCCGACCTCGGTGCCGGGCGGGGCCGCGAACCCGACCAGCAGCGCGGTCGGGCGGGCGCCCATCGCGACGACGTCGGCGAGGTTCTGCGCGGCGGCCTTGCGGCCGATGTCGTAGGGGCCGGACCAGTCGAGCCGGAAGTGGCGGCCCTCCACGAGGAGGTCGGTGGTGGCGACCACCCGCCCGTCGGGCGCGGCGACCAGCGCGGCGTCGTCGCCGGGGCCGAGCGGGACGCGCGCGCTCGGCGGCAGCCGGCGGACGAGCCGGGCGATCAGCCCGAACTCGCCCAGTTCCCCGATGGTGCCCATCCGCCCCCGTCCCGCCCTCGGCCCGTGCCGCCGCCCGCCGTTCGGGGTAACACGATACGGTGACCGTTCGACGGCTAATTCTCCGCCCAGGGGAGGACGTGATGGTGCAGGCCTACATCCTCATCCAGACCGAAGTGGGCAAGGCGGCCGAGGTCGCCGGCGAGATCGACGGGATCGCGGGCGTCACCCTCGCGGAGGACGTCACCGGACCCTACGACGTGATCGTTCGAGCGGAGGCGCGGAATGTGGACGAGCTGGGCAAGCTCGTCGTCGCGCAGATCCAGGGCGTCGAGGGGATCACCCGTACGCTCACCTGCCCGATCGTGCACATCTGACCGGGCCGTGCGGCGACCCGCCCGGCGTCCGGACGCGCCCGCCGCGCGTCCGGCCCGGCCTGTCCCGGCCGCCGCGGCGGCCCTCGCCGCGCTGGCCCTGCTGGCGACGGGCTGCGCCGACGGTGCGGTGGCGGTCCCGGTGCCCTCGCCGGACGCGATGACGGCCCGGCTGTGCCAGGGCCTGCGGCTCCCCGAGAAGGTGCACGGCCAGTCGCGCCGCGACA
Source organism: Spirillospora sp. NBC_01491 (assembly GCF_036227065.1). Lineage (GTDB taxonomy): Bacteria > Actinomycetota > Actinomycetes > Streptosporangiales > Streptosporangiaceae > Spirillospora > Spirillospora xylanilytica. Next base: position 7,070,016 of record NZ_CP109432.1, on the reverse strand, counting down.
CCACTCCCGGCTCGCCGCTGACCGCGGCCTGGGGGTCGCCCGCGATCGCGCTGCGCTGCGGGGTGCCCCGTCCGGCCGCGCTGCTGCCCACCAGCCAGCTCAGCACCATCAACGGCGTCGACTGGTTCGGCCAGCCCGCCGACCGTCCGGTCACCTGGACCGCCGTGGCGCGGCAGTCCTACGTCGAGGTGACGGTGCCCGCCAAGTACAGCCCGCCCGGGGACGTGCTGATCGAGCTGGGCCAGGCGATCACCGCGACCATCCCGGCCAAGCCCGAGGGCCAGATCTGACCCCGCGCTGCGCCCACCACTTCGTTCACCGCAGTTCGGTCACCACAGTTCGGTCACCACAGGGGCACCGGGGTGTCGCCCCGCTGGTAGTAGCCGGGCACGGGATCGCCCGCGGCGGCCCGGTCGAGACGCCGCCGCATCCCGTCCGACAGGACGCCCGCCTTCATCATCTCGACGAACACCGAGGTGACGTTGCCGAGGTCGAACCAGTCGCGCTGCCACGACCAGCGCCGGTCCCCCGCGTAGCGGAACCAGCTCCCGCCGATGCCCGCGACCTCGTACGGACTGCCGTCGGGGCGGCGCGCGTCGGCGACCTGCTTCCAGAAGCCGACCACCGCGCCGTTCCGCTCGTCCACCAGGATGCTCTGGTAGGGGTAGGACCAGCCGTCCAGCCCGCCCATCTCCGAGCCGAGGGCCAAGTCGCGGATCTCGTCGCGGCCGACGGCCATGAAGTCCTGGCCGGGCCCGATGTTCCAGCCGTAGGTGGCGTCCTCGGTGTAGAGCTCGGCCAGTGGGCGCCAGTCGCCCGCCTCCTCGCAGCGCCGGTTGGTGTCGAGCCAGTGCTCCACCATCGCGTCGAGTTCCTCACGGGGGAATGCGGGCATCACGTCTCCAGCAGCTTGAGCGCCCCGGTCGGGCAGTAGCGGACGGCGGCGGCGACCTGCTCGCGCTGGTCACCGGAAGGTGCGGCGTCGAGGACGCGGACCTTCCCCTTGGGCGGGACCTCGAAGACGTCCGGGGCCTCCAGCTCGCACATGGCGTGGCCCTGGCACAGGTCCGGGTCGGCCTCGATCCTCATCGGCGCCTCCGGTAGCGGACGGCGCAGGGGCGGGCGAGCTGGACGACCATCTTGGAGTGGTCGTTGCGGTAGGTCTCGGACGGCTGCGCCAGCTCGAACTCCCAGTCGCGCAGCAGCACCGAGAAGATCGCTTTGAGCTGGATCAACGCGAAGTTGGCGCCGACGCAGCGGTGCCGGCCGGCGCCGAACGGGATCCAGGTCCAGCGGTTGGCCAGGTCCTCCTCGCGGGGGGAGACGTACCGCTCGGGCCGGAACGCGTCGGGCTCGGGGAAGTCGGCGGCGATCCGGTTGGACACCGCCAGGCTGCACCCGACCATCGTGCCGGCCGGGATCCGGTTGCCGAGCACCTCCTGGTCGGTCTTGGCGACCCGCAGCAGCAGGATCAGCGGCGGGTGCAGCCGCAGCGCCTCCTTGACGGCCGACTCCAGCCGCGGGATGGCGCGCAGCGCCTGGAAGCCCACCTCGCGGCCGTCGGCGTACAGCTCGTCGAGCTCGCCGGTGACGCCGCCGAGGGTCTCGGGGTGGCGCAGCAGCTCGATCAGCGTCCACGCGGCGGTGCCGGAGGTGGTGTGGTGCCCGGCGAACATCATCGAGATGAACATGCCGGTGACCTGGTCTGCGGAGAACTTGGGGGGACCGTCCGCCTCCTTGATCGACATCAGCACGTCGAGCAGGTCGCGGTCCTCGCGCGGCGGTCTCGGCGGCCGGGAGTCCATGATCCCCTGGACCAGCTCGACCAGCGCCGCGCGCGCCCGGTCGCGCTTGCGGAAGCTCTCGATCGGGGCGTACGGGTCGACGTAGGCGAGCGCGTCGGTGCCGCGTTCGAGGTCGTGGTAAAGCTCGGCGAACCGCCGGTCGAGCTGCTCGCGGAACTTGCGGCCGATCAGGCACGCGGACGAGGTGTAGATGGTCAGCTCGGCGAACCAGTCGAGCAGGTCGATCTCGCCCGCCTCACCCCAGCCGGCGGTCATCCGGCCGACCTCGGCGGCGATCGTGGCGGCGTGGCCCTTGAGGAAGGACCCCTTCAGCGCCTGGTTGTGCAGGGCCTCGCGGCGCTGCTCGGGGGTGGCGTCGAACACCACCCCCGCGCCGAAGATCGGGGTCATGAACGGGTACGCCTCGGCCTGGTCGAGCTCCTCGTCCGGCGCGCGGAAGAAGTGCTCGTTGGCCTCGGCGCCCGACAGCATCACCACGCGGCGCCCGCCGATGCGGAACGCGCCGACGTCGCCGCACTCGTCCCGGACGCGGCGCATCAGCGCGATCGGGTCGGTGCGCAGCTCGTCCAGGTGGTCGGGCCCGCCGGACACGGCGCGCGGTTCGAGCAGTGCGGTCATGACGACGCCTCCAGCGGTGCCTCGGGCTGCACCTCGACCAGGGACAGATGGGAGCCGCGGGGGGTGCCGACGACGGTCGCGACGGCGGCGGCGACGTCGGAGGGCCGCAGGAAGCAGGGGTGGCGGGCCGCGCCCCACTTCACCCACTCCTCCAGCACCACGCCGGTGGTCTCGGCGTCCCAGCCCATGCCCATGCCAGTCATGGTCGGGCCCGGCCGGACGATGGAGGCGCGCACGCCGGTGCCCTCCAGCTCCATCTGCATGGCCCGCGCCATGCCCTCGACACCGTTCTTGGCGGCGACGTAGGCGCCCATCCGGGTGCGCGGGACCCGCACGACGTCCGACGACACCAGCACCACGTCGCCGCGCCGGCGCGCGACCATCCCGGGGACCAGCGCCGACACCAGCCGGTGCGCGCCGACCAGGTGGACCTGCACCTGCGCGAGGAACGCGTCGGAGTCGAGCTCGTGGACGCGGTCGGCGGCCAGGTCGCCGGCGCCCGACACCACGACCTCGATGGGGCCGAGCGCGTCGGCCGCGGCGGCGGCGAACGCCTTGACCGAGCCGGAGTCGCCGACGTCCAGGTGGTGGGCGAACGCCTCGCCGCCGCCGGCCCGGATCGTCACGGCCAGCTCCTCGCACTTGGCCTCGCGGCGGGCGCCGAGCGCGACGGGGTGGCCGGCCAGCGCCAGCGCGGTGGCGGTCGCGGCCCCGATTCCGGAGGACGCGCCGGTCACCACGGCGGGTCGGCGTTCGGGATGGGGATCGAATCTCGGCACTGACAGCACCTCCGGCATCACAGGACGTCCAGGCGTACGGGCAGCGCGGCGAAACCGCGCACGTTCACCGAGTGCACGCGTTCGGCGCGTGCCCCGTCGACCTCGTAGGCGGAGATCCGCGCGGTCAGCTCGGCCAGCGCGATCCGGGCCTCCAGCCGGGCCAGGTTGGCGCCGAGGCAGAAGTGCCGGCCGCCGCCGAAGCTGATCAGCGGGGACGTGTCGCGGTCGAGGTCGTAGTCGCCGGCCCGGTCGAACACGCGGGGATCGCGGTTGGCGGAGCCGACCAGCAGCAGCATCCGGTCGCCCTCGGGGACCTTCCGGCCGTGCAGGACGGTGTCGCGGGCGACCGTCCGGGCGAGCATCTGGCTGGAGGTGTCGTAGCGGAGCGTCTCCTCCACCCAGTCGTCCACCCGAGCGGGGTCGGCCAGCGGCTTGGCGGCCTCGGCGGGGTTGCGCCAGCCCCAGTAGAGCGCGTTGGCGAGCAGTTTGGTGGTGGTCTCGTTCCCGGCCACCACCATGAGGAACAGGAACGCGATGATCTCGCGGTCGGCGAGCCGGTCGCCGCCCGCCTCGGCCTCCAGCAGCGCCGAGGTGAGGTCGGACGTGGGCCTGCGGCGCCGTTCGGCGACCATCTCCTGGTAGTAGCCGACCAGGGTGAGGGCGGCCTCCATCCCGGCGGGCGGGACGTCGTTGAGGCCCTCGTCACGGTGCACGACCAGGTCGGCGAGCCGCCGCACCTCCGCGCGGTCGGCCTCCGGGACGCCCATCATCTCGGAGATGACGTCCATCGGGAGCAGCCCGGCGAAGTCGGCGACCCAGTCGAACTCACGGCGGTCCAGCGCGGGCTCCAGGTGCTTGCGCGCGAGGGCCCGGATGCCCTCCTCCATCTCCCGCACCCTGCGGGGCGTGAACCCCTTGGACACCAGCGCCCGCATCCGGGTGTGCCCGGGCGGGTCGAGCGCGAGGAAGGACATCGTCCGGTGCGCGTGCGGGCCCCACGCGCTCGGCTCAAGCGAGACGCCGTTGGCGCTGGAGAACGTGCTGTGGTCGCGGAACGCGGCGGCGACGTCGGCGTGCCGCGACAGCGCCCAGAAGCCGAGCTCGTCGTTGCGGTAGAGGGGCGCGTCGTCGCGGAGCCGCGCGTAGATCGGGTAGGGGTCCTCGTGGACCGCGTAGTCGTAGGGGCTGTAGGCGACCTGCCGGTCGGGACGGGGGGCTGGGTCCACAGCCGTCACCTCACTCGGTCTCGGGAAGGATGAGCTCGGCCATCTCGGCGAGCCGGTCTGCCATCCGGGCGTAGGAGGTGTAGCCCATGCCCGCGTGCACGAGCGCGCCGGCGTAGGCCAGCTCCAGCGCGCCGACGATCTTGGGGTCGGCGTGCTCCCCCAGCACCGCCTGGAGCCGCTCGCGGATCGCGACGCCGATCCGGACCCGCAGTTCGCGGACGTCGGGGTCGGTGCCGAGCAGCGCGGTGGTGCAGGCCGCCGCGAGCTCGGGCTCGTCCGACACCAGCAGCGCGATCTCGCGCAGCACCTCCACCACCCGGCCGCGGACCGGGCCGGCGCCGCCGGCCGGCACCGGCGGCAGGGCGCCGAGCCGCCGCCAGAACACCTCGGTGATCAGGTGGTTCTTGGACGCGAAGTAGGTGTAGGCGGTGGCGGGCGCGACACCCGCGCGCCGGGCCACGTTCCGTACGGTCAGGCCCTCGTACCCGGTGTCCCGGACCTCCTCGACCGCGGCGCCGGTGAGCCGGCGCACGGTGTCGGCCTGCCGCTCGGTGAGGCGGCGGCGGGTGGGCTCGGTCGTGAGGCGCTGTTTTCCGGACACATGTCCAGACACTAGTTCAGACAGCGGGACGCGGCAAGCCCGGGTTAGCATTCAGGCGTCACGGGGGATCGGCCACCTGCTCGGGAGTCCCCATGGACCTGGGTCCCCACCATCTCCGGATGATCGCGGCCGTGGCCGCCACCGGGAGCTGGGTAATGCCAGCAGGGCATAAATGAAACGAATGGGGCGGCGCCCCCGGCCGGTGCCGGGGCGCCGCCCCACATGAACGGTTCGGGCTTCGGCGGCGGGGCCCTCAGACGGCCCCGGCGAAGCCTGGTGCGCGCGTCAGCCCGCGGTGCGGCGCGGACGGCGGGGCGGGATGACCGTGCGCTCGGCGACGGTGGCCAGCATGGTGCCCTCAAGCAGGACGAGGGCGGCGACGATCCCGGCGCGCTCCTCGGCGGTCAGCCCGTCGAGGAGCGCCTCCTCGTTCTCCAGGTGCAGGGCGAACACGTCGTCGATCAGCTCGATCCCGGCCGGGGTGAGCTCGGCGAACATCACCCGGCGGTCGCTCGGGTGCGGGGTCCGGCAGATCAGCCCGGCCCGCTCCAGGCTGTCGAGCCGGCCGGTCATGGCGCCGCTGGACAGCAGCGAGGACTCGGCGAGCTCGGAGGGCGTCTTGCGGTACGGGGGGCCGCCCCGGCGCAGGTTGGCCAGGACGTCGAACGACTTGGGCGTCAGGCCGTGCGGGCTCAGGTAGGTCTCCAGCTCGTGCCGGGAGAGCTCGGCCACCCTGCGCAGGCGGCCGAAGACCCCGATCGGCGAGGGATCGAGATCCGGACGCTCCCGGCGCCACTCGTCCAGAGCCTGCTCGACCGTGTCCAATGCGCACCGTCCATGGGGTGAGGGGCGTTTCCAGGTAGCGGAAGAGTAGCGGAACCAAGATACCTTGACACAAGTAGTTTAGGTTCCAGATACTTTGGGCTAAGTAACTCTGCACCTCCGCCACCCTCCAACGGCGGACATCGCATCGGACGGCCGTCCCCGCGTCGTCTGGTCCAGTCTCAAACGAGGTCACGATGCACACACCTATTGCCGCGCTCCGCAAGCGGGGCTGGATGCTGCCGGGCGCCGCCCTGACGGTCGCCGCGGCCCTCACCCTGTCGGCCTGCGGCGGGTCCGGAGACTCCAAGGACGCCTCCGGGAACACCAAGATCAACCTCCGTACCGACGTCTTCTACACCGGCGCGGTCCTCCCCCTCGTGGCGGGACTCGACCAGGGGATCTACGAGAAGCACGGGATCAAGCTCACCCTCAACCCCGGCAAGGGCTCGGCGACCACGCTCCAGACCGTCGCCAACGGGTCCGACGACCTCGGCTACGCCGACGCGGGCTCGCTCGTGCAGGCGGCGGGCAAGAACATGCCGGTCCAGATGGTGGCCGGGATGGTCCAGCGGTCACCGCTGGCGATCTTCACCCGGTCCGACTCGGGGATCAAGACCGCCAAGGACCTGGCCGGCAAGACCGCCGGGTACACCGCGGGCTCCGCCGCCGAGACCGTGTTCCCCGCCTTCGCCAAGGCGAGCGGCCTGGACCCGGACTCGGTCAAGTTCAACAAGGTCGACATCCCCACCCGGGACAGCCTGTTCGTCCAGGGCAAGACCCAGTTCACCTTCGGCCTGCTCAACGTCACCGAGCCGAACATGAAGACCAAGGTCAAGGGCGACCTGACCGTCCTCGGCTACGCCGACGCGGGCCTGGACGTGCTGAGCTCCGGCATCGTGTCCTCCAACAAGTTCGCCAAGGAGAACCCCGAGGCCGTCCGCAAGTTCCTCGCCGCGACCGCGGAGGCCGTCGAGCAGACCAACAAGAACCCCGACGCCGCCGTCGCCTCGTTCTTCAAGGTCGCGCCGACCAGCTCGCTGTCCAAGCAGGTCGTCAAGGACCAGTGGCTGGCCTCGGCCAAGCTGATGACCACCGAGAAGACCAAGGGCCAGCCGTTCGGCTGCACCGCCGCGGCCGACTGGAAGAGCACCATCGGCATCATGGAGCAGTACGGCGGCGTCGAGGCCGGCAAGGTCAAGACCGCCGAGATCGCCAGCAACGCGTTCCTCGCCAAGTGCGCGGACGGCCTGGGAACGGAGTAGCGGATGGCCCAGGCAACCACGCCCTTCGTCGAGTTCGACCGGTTCACCAAGTCCTTCGACACCGGCACCGGCGTCGTCACGGCGGTCAACGAGATGTCCTTCGAGCTCGAGCGGGGGGAGTTCCTCGCCATCGTCGGGCCGAGCGGCTGCGGCAAGAGCACGCTGCTGATGGCGCTGGCAGGACTGACCCAGCCCACCTCGGGCCAGGTCAGGGTGGCCGGTGAGGCGGTCCTCAAGCCGTACACCGACCTCGGCATCGTCTTCCAGAACGCCGAGCTGCTGCCCTGGCGGACCACGCTCCAGAACGTGCTGCTCCAGGCCGAGATCCGGCGCACCTCCAAGGCCGAGGCGACCGCCCGCGCCGGGGAGCTGCTCGGGCAGGTCGGCCTGGACGGCTTCGAGGGCCGCTACCCCGACGAGCTGTCGGGCGGGATGCAGCAGCGCGTGGCGCTGGTCCGGGCACTGCTGCACGATCCTGAGATCCTGGTGATGGACGAGCCGTTCGGCGCGCTCGACGCGCTCACCCGCGACCAGATCCAGATCGATCTCCAGCGGCTGTGGATGGAGCGCCGCAAGACCGTGGTGTTCGTGACCCACAGCATCGACGAGGCCGTCTTCCTCGCCGACCGGGTGCTGGTGTTCTCCCCCCGTCCGGCGCGGATCGCGGCGGAGTTCCGCGTCCCGCTGGAGCGTCCGCGGCACCTGAGCGCCCGGACCAGCCGGGAGTTCGGCGACCTGGTCGGCGAGATCCGCGGCGTCTTCGAAACCCTCGGCGTTCTCTCGGAGGAGGCGAAGTGAGCCCGACCCAACAGCAGGCGCGGCAGGCCGCCCCCGCGACGGCCGCCCCGGCCGGCGGAGCGCCCGCGCCGCGCAGGCGCAGGCGCAACCTGCTGGCGTCGCGGTACGCCGACTGGGGGCTGCCGGCCGTGCTGGTCGTCGTCCTGGTCGCGCTGTGGCAGGCGGTCGTGTCGTTCGGCAGCGTCGAGGAGTACGTGCTCCCGGCTCCCGGCGCCGTCCTCGGCAAGATGTTCGGCGACTTCAGCCTGTTCGCCGAGCAGTCGGTGCCGACGATCGTGGCCATCTTCGTCGGCTTCGCGCTCGCCATCGTGATCGCGCTGCCGATCGCCGTGGCGATGGTCTACAGCGAGATCGTGCGCCGCGCGGTGTACCCGCTGCTGATCATCGCGCAGGTGGTGCCGAAGGTGGCGGTCGCGCCGCTGTTCATCATCTGGTTCGGCTTCGGGCAGCTGCCCAAGGTCCTGATGGTGGCGCTGATCTGCTTCTTCCCGATCGTGATCGACTCGCTGGTCGGCTTCCGCGCCGCGCGGCCGGAGAGCCTGATGCTGGTGCGCTCCATGGGGGCGGGCCGGTGGCAGGCGTTCTGGAAGGTCCGCTGGCCGTGGGCGCTGCCGAGCATCTTCGCCGGGATCAAGGTCGGCATCACGCTGGCCGTCGTCGGCGCCGTGGTCGCCGAGTTCGTCGGGGCCGACAAGGGCCTCGGCGTGCTGCTGATGACCGCGCGCGGCGACATGGACAGCCTCACCGTGTTCGCCTCGATCGCCTGGCTGACCGTGATCGGCTTCATCCTGTTCATCCTGGTCGAGGTGCTGGAGCGGGTGCTGCTGCCCGGCCGCAAGAGCGGCCGCAGGTTCGAGGCGTCGGGGGCGTTGTGACCGGGCCGGGAACCGGCGGCACCCAGCGTGCCGTCGTCTATGCCGGTCCGGGCCGCGCCGAGGTCGGCCGCGTGCCGCTGCCGGGGCTGGAGGTGCGCCCGGGACCGGGCGTGCTGCCGCGCCGCTGCGACCACGGCGTCCTCGTGCGGACCCTGGCCACCTGCGTGTGCGGCTCCGACCAGCACACGCTGCACCATCCGGGCGCGGCGCCCGGGATGATCCTCGGGCACGAGCTCACCGGCGTCGTGACCGAGGTCGGCCGGGACGTGCAGCGGGTACGGGCCGGCGACGTGGTCTCGGTGCCGTTCAACGTCGCCTGCGGGCGCTGCCCGAACTGCCGGGCCGGACTCACCGGGCACTGCCTGGAGACCAACCCGGCCCGTCCGGGCGCGACCTACGGGATGGGCGAGGGCTTCGGCGGCTGGGCGGGCCTTCAGGCCGAGCACGCCCTGGTGCCGTACGCCGACTTCAACCTGTACGTGCTGCCCGACGCCGACCAGGCGCGCGAGCGGCTGCTGGACGTGGCGCTCCTCGGCGACATCCTGCCGACCGGGTACCACGCGGCCAAGGGCGCCCGGGTGGCGCCGGGCTCGACGGTGTACGTCGCCGGCGCCGGCCCGGTCGGGCTGGCCTGCGCGGCGGCCTGCCGGCTGCTCGGCGCGGCGGCGGTGATCGTCGGTGACTTCAACGCCGAGCGGCTGGAGCACGCGCGGACGGTGGGCTTCGAGACCGTCCGGCTCGGCGGCGCCCCGCTGCCCGATCTGGTCGCCGAGATCCTCGGCGTCCCGTACGTGGACGCCGGGATCGACTGCGTCGGCGCGTCCGACCAGGCCGTGGCGGGCGCGGCGGGAGGCGACGGCGGTCCGGACGGGCCCCGGGTGCCGATGGCGGCGGCGCTGAACGACGTGGTGGGCGTGGTCCGTCCGGGCGGCGCCCTCGCCATCCCGGGCGTGTACCCGGCGGGCGCTCCCGGCGCGCGTCCGGCGCTCGGCGTCTGGCTGGGCGGGGTGTGGTCCAAGGCCATCACCGTGAGCGCGGGCGCCACGCCCGCGCGGCGCTACCAGGACGAGCTGGCGAGCGCGGTGCTGCGGGGCGGCCTGGCCATCGGCGAGGTCGTGAACGCGACCCGCGTCCCGCTGGACGACGCGGCGGCCGCCTACGAGCGGTTCGGCGCGGGCGCGTGCGAGAAGTACGTACTCGTCCCTTAGACCAACTGTCGGACGCGGAAAGGCGCCGGAGTCGTCATGGGCTCCGGCGCCTTTCTGTGTCCGCGGTTCCGTGGGCTTCGCCGTGGGCGCTTCCCGCCGTCCCGCCTGCTGGTCCCGGCCCCCGGACCGGCCTGGCGCGCGGTCCGGGGGCGGGTGCTCTCAGTCCCGGGTGACGCCGTGCATCGGCGAGGTGGCCGGGTAGGTGGGGAGCTGCGGCTTCTGCGTCCCGATGATCACGCAGAAGAGCGCGTCGCCCTCGCCCACGTTCTTCAGGCTCCGCGGGACGCCCGCGGGGACCCGGATCAGGTCGCGGTAGCCGAGCCGCCGGCTCGCGGTCTTGGTGCCGTCCTCGACGTCGTGCACGGTCACCTCCAGCTCGCCCTCCAGGACGAAGAACGCCTCCTCGACGTCGTGGTGGGTGTGCTCGGGGCCCACCCCGCCGACGGGGAGCCGCATGTTGGAGAAGGTGAAGTGCTCGGACGGCAGGATCCGCGAGTCGCCCTCATGGTTGCCCGTCGCCCCGGACCCGATGTAGCGGATCTGGGCGCGGCGGAACTCCTCCCCCGCCTTGGCCTGGAACGCGAGCGTGTCCCAGTCCTCGTCGCGGCTCGCCTTGCTGGCGATGCAGGAGTCGATGAGGGCATCGAGCTCGGTGGTGTTCTTCTCGGTCATCGGAGATGCTCCTCTGCTGGTGTACGGGAGATGAGGAAATCGCGTACGGCCGCTGCGAACGCCTCGGGCCGTTCCTGGGGGGACAGATGTCCGGCGCCGGGGATCTCGGCGTACCGGGCGCCCGGGATGGCGCCGGCGATGAGCCGGCTCTCCGCGGGCGGGCATACGACGTCGTGCTCACCGACCACGACGAGGGTGGGGACGCCGACGGCGGCCAGGCGGTCGCCGTGGTCGGTCGCGGCCATCGACTCCGCCGCGTACCCGTAGCCGGGGAGCCTGATCGCGGCGGCCATCGCCGCGGCGACCCGCGCGACGTCCGCGGCGGACGCGGTGTGCGACAGCAGGCGCGGCGCGCGGGCCCGGGCGAACGCCTCGGCGCCGGTCCCGGCGAGTTCGGCGGCGCGCGCACGCATCCCGGCGGCCTTCTCCGGGGCGCCGCCGGAGCCGCGGGTGGAGTCGGCCAGGACGAGCGCGGCGACCCGGTCCGGGTGCCGCAGGACGAGCCGGGTGGCGATCACGCCGCCCCAGGAGGCGCCCACGAGGCTCGCCCGCTCGATCCCGAGCCGGTCGAGCACGCGGACGGCCGCGTCGGCGTAGCCGTCCATCCCGGGCGGGCCGGACGGGTCGGGCGAGGCCGCGTAGCCGGGCGCGTCCCAGGCGATGATCCTCAGCGGACCGGCGAGGAGCGGGGCCGCGGGGGCGAAGGCGGCGGAGCTGGACCCGATGCCGTGCAGGCACAGGACCGGCGCGCCGGCGCCGGTGTCGAGGGGGACGGCCGCTTCGGCGGGGGCCGGGGCGGGGCTCACGCGATCCGCCAGGCGGTGCCGGGCACCAGGTCGGCCAGCGTCCGCGCGACCGCGTAGGGCACCAGCCCGCTGGTCGCCGGGTTGTCGGCGTCCGGCAGGTTGCCCAGCTCGAAGCGGTATTCGCCGATCCGGGCGCGGAACTCCACGACGTGCCTGGTCAGCGTCGCGCCGGGGTCGGCCACCAGCCGGACCCGGACCGCGGACCAGTCGCCGGCGGCCAGCGCCAGGGTGGCGGCCACGTTGGCGTTGCGGGGGAACCGGATGGCCGCCTCGCGGGCCGGGCCGTCGTGCACCACGACCGGCTCGTCGCCCGGCCGCAGCGCGCGCAGCCGCGCGGCCGTCCCCTCGTCCATCCACGGCTGGACCAGCGAACCGGGCAGCTTGGACGAGGTGAGCCGGGCGGAGATCAGCGGCCCGCCGATGGTGGCGGCGCGGACCACGTCCAGGCCGCCGAGGGCCCCCGGGCACACCAGCAGTCGTCCCCTCGGGACGGCCCCGGCGCCGCGGGCGCCGGTGAGGCCGCGGAAGAGGCCGTCGTCGGCCAGCGCGCCCACCGAGACGGCGACCAGGTCGCATCCGGCGTCCAGGATCTCGGCGCCGTGGTCCCACAGCGCCTGCTGCCCGGCGGCCTCGACCACCACGTCGGCGGACTCGACCAGCGCGCGGACGGTGCGGGCCCGCAGGGGCACCGGTCCGTCGCCGCGCACCAGCACGCCGGTCAGCCGGGCGCCCGGGATCTCGCCCCGGCGCAGCAGCCCCGCGACCTTGGAGCCGATCGCCCCGTGGCCGAGCACGCCGACCCGCAGTTCGGCATCGCGGTCGTCCCGCACGTCACCCACCCTTGATAGCTTGGACTAAAGATACTTGGCCTGAAGATATTTACCAAGCAGGAGCGGTCCGGCGCAAGAGTGAGAAGAATCTCGGCCCGCGCGGGGGCCGGACGAGGGCACGCCAACGGCCCCGGTCAGGAGGCTGACCGGGGCCGGACGGCGGGTGCGGGGTCCCCTCGGGGACGGGCGGCGGGCCGCCTAGAAGTACTTGCCGAACAGGTCGGTCGTGGGCCAGGCGGTGATCGCGTTCGCGACGCCGTGCAGCGGCGCGCTGATCTCGTTGTAGCCGTAGGCCAGCCCGGACGGGTCGTCGCGCTGGTCGAACAGCACGGCCCAGGTGACCCCGTCGTACCGGCGGGTCACGATCGTGCTGGTCCCGGGCAGGCTGCCGTCGTGCCAGGTGTTCTTGCCGCCGGTGACGTCGCGCACCGACCAGCCGAAGCCGTAGTAGGAGCCGCCCGAGTTCAGGCCCGTCTCCGGCTTGGCGAACACCTGGTCGACCGAGCCCTTGGTCAGCACCCCGCCGGTCAGGTCGAAGATCTTGGTGAACCGGACGTAGTCGACCGCCGAGGCCAGCCAGCCGCCCATCGCCGTGCGGTTCTCCACGTTGAACGAGCCGTACGGCGCCGGGACGGTGGTGCCCGCGGCGTCGAAGACCGACTTGCCGGTGTACTGCGAGAAGTAGGGGACCTCGCCGGGCGCCCGCCCGCTCTTCAGCGACCTGCCCGGCCGCGTGCGGGTGATCCCGAGCGGCGCGAACACCTTCTGCTGGACGTAGGCGGCATAGGTCATCCCGGAGACCTTCTCGATGATCTGCCCGAGCAGGAGGTAGCCGTAGTTGCTGTAGGCGTAGGTGCTGCCCGGCGCGTGGTTCAGCTTCAACCCGGCGCCGTACTTGACCATGTGGGCCTTGGTCACGGGCAGCGGCACGCCGAGCGCGCTGGCGGTGAGCCGGTCCTGGTAGGTCGGGTCGGGCGTGATGTCGCGGTCCCAGCCGCCGAGGTGCTGGAGCAGGCGCTTGACGGTGATGCTCGACAGGCGCGGGTCGGCGGTCATCCCCGGCGGCGGCGTCATGTCGACCAGCTTGGTGACCGGCGTCGACAGGCTGAGCCTCCCGTCCTGGACGAGCCGCATCACGGCGGTCGCGGTGACGGCCTTGCTGAGGCTGCCGAGCCGGAACAGCGAGGTGGGCTGGACGCTCAGCGCAGCGTCGTCGCTCCAGGTGTAGCCGCGCGCGTGGATCAGCCTGCCCTTGCGCATCACCGCGAGCGAGCCGCAGGAGATGTTCCGCGCCTGCATCAGCTTCTTGATCGCGGTGTCGAAGCCGCCGAGGCCGGTGCCCGCCGCGCCCGCCACCCGCCAGGTGCGCGCCGCCGCGACGCGGCCGGCGGTCGCCGCCCCCTCCGAGCATCCGGTGAGCAGCGACGGCGCCGCCACCGCCAGCCCGCCCACGCCCAGCAGCTTGGCGAAATCACGCCGGCCGACCTCAGGAAACTGCACGATCCCTCCAGATGCTCGCCTCACCCATTCCGGGCAGCACCTTAGCCAAGATCGTGACCGCTTGTTCCGTATTCATCCTGATACGAGGTGGTGGGGCGGGTGGGATTCGAACCCACTCAGCACGAGGCGCCCGGGTTACAGCCAGGCCCGACTCTCCCGCGTCGGCGCCGCCCCTCCGGCGGTCCCTCGGGACCACCCGGTACCCCCGGCAGGATTCGAACCTGCATCGCACAGCACCTCATGCTGCCGTCTCTGCCGTTGGACTACGGGGGCGTCGTGCGGCTCCCGGGATTCGAACCCGGAACATCCACTTCCTGAAAGTGGTCCCTCTGCCGATTGGGGTAGAACCGCGCGGATCGAGGAAGGCGTCACTCTGATCGGCGCGACCGGGACCTTAAGAGGCGGGATACCGGCCGTGACGGGCGAGTGGCGCCCCGGGCAGTCGATAACGAAGCTGCTCCATGGTCATGACCGGTTCCTCCTCTCCAGCTCTGGTGCCGCCCTGCCGGGCTGACGTGCTCGACACTGCCATCCCGGCGACAGCGGACGCAACGGATTAATCGCGGCACGTCGCGCATCCGTCGGACAGACCTCCGGCCGGGCTCACAGGTCGAGCGTCAGCCGTCCGCCCTTGCCGCGCGAGACGCAGATCAGCATGGAGCCGTCGCCCTGGTCGGAGGCGGCGCGCTGGTCGACGTCGCCGTCCAGCACCCCGACGCGGCAGGTGCCGCAGAAGCCCTGCCGGCAGGAGTACGCCACGTCGGGCCGCCGCTCCCTGATCACGTCGAGCGCGGAGCGGTCCGCGGGGACGGCGAGCGCGGGGCCGCCGCGTCCGAGCACCACCTCGAACGGCACGCCGTCCACGATGGGCGCGGGCGCGAACCGCTCGTAGTGCAGGGTGGCGCCGCCGCCCGGGGCGAACGCGGCGCGCACGCCGTCGATCATCGGCGCGGGTCCGCAGCAGTAGACCGCGGCGTCCGCCGCCGCGCCCCGCAGCAGCCCGGCGCCGTCCGGCACGCCGTGCTCGTCGTCGGCGCGGATCCGCACGCGGCCGGACGGCAGGGCGGCGAGGTCGTCCAGGAACGGCAGGGACGCGCGGGTGCGGCCGGTGTAGACCAGCCGCCAGTCGGCGCCGAGCCGGTCGGCGGCCTGGACCATCGGCAGGATCGGGGTGATGCCGATGCCGCCCGCGATGAACAGGTACCGGTCGCGGGCCAGGAACGGGAAGGCGTTGCGCGGCGCCAGCACCGGCACCTCCGCGCCCTCGCTCAGCCGGTGCGCCTCGGCCGAGCCGCCCGCGCCGTCCGGCAGCAGCCGCACCGCGATCCGGTACGTCCGCCGGTCGCCGGGGTCCCCGCACAGCGAGTACTGGCGGCGGCGCCCGGACGGGAGCAGCACATCCAGATGGGAGCCGGGCTGCCAGCCGGGCAGCACCCGGCCGTCCGGCGCGGCGAGCCGGAGGGCGACCACGTCCGCGGCCTCGCGCCGCACCTCCTGGACGACCAGCCGCAGCGTCCGGTCGACCGGCCGGGCCCGCGGCACGACGGGGGCGCGCAGCGAGCGGACCCGCTGGACGCCGGTGAACAGCGTGCTGACGGCCACCAGGAACGGGTCGCGGGCCCGGCGCCCGCGCAGGTCGGGCGGGATCGAGCCGCTCACCGCCGCGCCGCCTGGGCGGCCGGCGACGCGGCCAGGTAGGCGAGCGCCTGGCTGGTCGAGCCCTCGTTCAGCGGGCTGTAGGACCGCCTGAGGTAGCGCCGCACCGAGGCGCCGACCATGCGCCCGTCCGGGGTGAGCCCCGCCGGGCCGGTGCGGCGCAGGTGGTGCAGGCCGCCCTTGACCCGTCCCCGGACGAGCGGGTCGCGGGCCATCAGGAAGCGGTGCCCGCGATGCCACAGCGTCAGCAGCATGGTGACCGTCTCGCCCATCGCGCGCAGCCGGGCGGCGTAGCCGCCGTCGAGGTGCATGTAGAGGTCGTGCGCCACGTGCCGGTGCTCGACCTCCTCGGCGCCGTGCCAGCGCAGCAGGTCCATCATCGTCGGGTCGGCGCCCGCCTCGTCCAGCGCCTCCGCGTTGAGGATCCAGTCGCCGAGCACGCCGGTGAAGTGCTCGATGGCCGCGATGATGCAGACGCGCTCGTACAGCCACGCCCGGCCCCGGTCGCCGGTCAGGCCGCGGTCACCGAGGAGCCCCTCGAAGACGAACTCGACCTGCCGGACGAACGGCCGCACGTCCAGCCCCTGCTGGACGAAGTGGTCGAGCACCCCGTCGTGGGACGCGGCGTGCACCGCCTCCTGGCCGATGAAGCCGAGCACGTCCTCGCGCAGCCCGTCGTCCCGGATGTGCGGGACGGCCTGCTTGAAGACCCGGACGAACCACTCCTCGCCGGCCGGCAGCAGCAGGTGCAGCACGTTGATCAGGTGCGTGGCCACCGGATCGCCGGGGATCCAGTGCAGCGGCAGCCGCGTCCAGTCGAACCGCACGTCCCGGGCCTGAAGGACGAGGTTCTCGGGCTCGGCGGGCTGAACGGGCATGGGCCTTCCCCCTCGGGACTCCGGACCGGCGCGGACACCCTATTGACGATCCGTCCAGAAAGTACCCCGCGGGGCCGCCGGCCGACAACACCGGCGGCCGGTGAGCCTGGTCACCCGTCCGACGGCCCGCCCGGGAGGTGCGGGGTGCCGTCGCGCATCGGCGGGAAGGCGAAGCCCGCGGCGGTGGTGCCGCGGGTCAGCGCGGTGATCTCGGCCTCCGGCAGCACCTCGGTGTCGTCGTCGATGATCACCTCCCAGCGGCAGTGCGGCACCCGCCCCGCCGGGACGCGGGGCGGGCGGTGCACCGGCCGGACGCGGGCCTTGGGATTGACCGCCTGCGCGGTGATGTCGAACGTGCCGTCCTCGATGGTGTGGCACATCCCCTTGATCGAGCGCTCCCCGAACGGCTCGACGTCCAGCAGCGCGCCGCAGGAGCGGAGCTGGAAGAACCCGTGCGACTCCGAGACCAGCTCGAACTCCACGTCCATATAGTGCTGGGCGAATCCGGGATCGAGCTGAAGAAGCTTGAAGATGGCCGAGACGCCGTCGCCCTCGATGCCCATGATGGCGCGGACCCGCTCGGTGTAGATCGGGCTCGCGCCCTTCCACTCCTCGATCGCGATCTCCTCCACGACCTGCTGGCCGTAGCGCATCCCGACCGTGATGAGGGCGGAGCGGTCGAGCAGGTGGACGATCAGCGCGTACTCCCGGACGAGCCGGACCAGCGCCTCCCTGCCGAGGTCCTCGAAGCGGAAGTCGGGATCGAAGTCGCCTGAATAGTCCGCGCGGGGCTTGCGTTCCGTCATGCCCTGAACTGTAGTCTGGACAGGTGTCCAGAACAACCGATCGCTTGTTTGCCGATCCTTCCCCCCTCCTCCTGGACGGACGGACCGCCCCCGGCTCCGGCGGAACGTTCGCGACACTCGACCCGGCGACCGGCGAGGTGCTCGGCGCCGCCGCCGACGCCACCGCCGCCGACATGGACGCGGCCGTCGGCGCCGCCCGCCGGGCGTTCGACACCTCGGCCTGGTCCACCGACCTCGCGCTGCGGGTGCGCTGCCTGCGGCAGCTCGGCGAGGCCATGGCCCGGCACGCCGGCGAGCTGCGCGAGCTCACGATCAAGGAGGCGGGCGCCCCGCGCTTCCTGACCTACGGCGCCCAGCTCGACGGGCCCGTGGAGGCCCTCGGCTGGTTCGCCGGCCTCGCCGAGGGCTACGCGTGGGAGACCGACCTCGGCCGCGCCGAGCCGATGGGCATGCCGAGCCACCGCCGGGTCCGCCGGGAGCCGGTCGGGGTGGTCGGCGCGATCACCCCGTGGAACTTCCCGCACCAGATCAACCTGGCCAAGCTCGGCCCGGCGCTCGCGGCCGGCAACACCGTCGTCCTCAAGCCCGCGCCCGACACGCCCTGGTGCGCCGCGGTGCTCGGCACGCTGATCGCCGAAGAGACCGACATCCCGCCCGGCGTGGTCAACGTCGTCACCTCCTCCGACCACGCCCTCGGCGCGCAGCTCGCCGAGGACCCGCGCGTCGACCTGGTCTCGTTCACCGGATCGACCGCGACCGGCCGCGAGGTGATGGCCACCGCCGCGGGGACGCTCAAGAAGGTGTTCCTGGAGCTCGGCGGCAAGTCGGCCTTCATCGTGCTGGACGACGCCGACCTGCGCGCCGCGTGCTCCTACGCGGCGTTCGCGGCGGTGACGCACGCGGGCCAGGGCTGCGCGATCACCACCCGGCTGCTGGTCCCCCGCGCCCGCCACGACGAGGCGGCCCAGAGCACCGCCCGGACGCTGCGCAGGCTCGGGCCCGGCGACCCGTCCGACGAGGGGACGATCTGCGGGCCGGTCATCTCGGCCCGCCAGCGCGACCGGATCGAGGACTACCTGCGGCTCGCGCGGGAGGAGGGCGGCGAGTTCGCCTGCGGCGGCGGCCGTCCGGCGGGCCGCGACCGGGGCTTCTGGATCGAGCCGACCCTGGTCACCGGGCTGGCCGCCGACGCCCGCGCGGCCCGCGAGGAGATCTTCGGCCCGGTCCTGGTGATCCTGCCGCACGACGGCGACGACGACGCGGTCCGCATCGCCAACGACTCCCCGTACGGGCTGTCGGGCGCGGTGCACGGCGGCGCGGAGCGGGCCCGCGCGGTCGCGGCGCGGCTGCGCACCGGCACGGTCAGCGTGAACGGCGGCGTCTGGTTCGGCCCGGACGTCCCGTTCGGCGGCTACAAGCAGTCGGGCATCGGCCGCGAGATGGGCGTGGCCGGGTTCGAGGAGTATCTGGAGACCAAGGCGATCGCCGAGGGAGTCTCATGAACGGCAGGTTCGAGGACAGGGTCGCGATCGTCACCGGCGCGGCCGGCGGGATCGGCGAGGCCTACGCGCGGGCACTGGCCGCCGAGGGCGCCTCGGTGGTCGTCGCGGACGTGGACGGGCGCGGCGAGGCGGTCGCCGCCGACATCAAGGGGCTGTTCGTCCGGACCGACGTGTCCGACCCCGCGTCGGTGGAGGCGATGGCGTCGGCCGCGGTGGACCGCTTCGGCGGCATCGACCACCTGGTCAACAACGCCGCGATCTTCGGCACGATGAAGCTGGACTTCCTGTTCACCGTCGACTGGGACTACTACAAGCGGTTCATGGCGGTGAACATGGACGGCGCGCTGCTGTGCGCTCGGGCCGTCCACCCGCACATGCGGGCGCGCGGCGGCGGCTCCATCGTCAACCAGTCGTCCACCGCCGCCTGGCAGTACTCCGGCTTCTACGGGCTGGCCAAGGTCGGCGTCAACGGCCTCACCCAGCAGCTCGCGCACGAGCTCGGCGGCATGAACATCCGGGTGAACGCGATCGCGCCCGGCCCGATCGACACCGAGGCCAACCGCGCCGTGGTCCCCGGCGACATGTCGCAGAAGATCGTCCGCGACCGGATGGCGGTCAAGCGGATGGGCACCCCGGACGACCTGGTCGGGATGTGCCTGTTCCTGCTCTCGGACGCGGCGGGCTGGGTCACCGGGCAGATCGTCAACGTCGACGGCGGCGAGGTGTTCCGGTCATGACCGGGGCGTTCATCGGGCTCGGGCAGATGGGCGCGCCGATGGCCGGGCACCTCACCGGACGCGGCCTGGTCGTCCACGACACCCGCGCCGAGGCGGTCGCGCCGCTGGTCGAGGCGGGCGCCCGCGCCGCGCGGAGCGTGGCCGAGGCCGCCGCGCACGCCGACCTGGTGTCGGTGATGGTCCGCGACGACGCCCAGGTGCGCGAGGTCGCCGCCGAGGTGCTCGCCTCGGCCCGTCCCGGCACCGTGCTGGCGATCCACTCCACCATCCGCGCCGGGACGGCCGAGGACCTCGCCGAACGCGCCCGCCCGTACGGCATCGAGGTGGTCGACGCCCCGGTCAGCGGCGGGTTCATGGGCGCGACCGCGGGCACCCTCGCGGTCATGGTCGGCGGCACGGACGAGGCGTTCGAGCGCTGCCGCGAGCCGTTCGGCGCGTGGGCGGACCTCGTCCTGCACATGGGGCCGGCGGGCGCCGGCACCCGCACCAAACTGGCCCGCAACCTGCTGCACTTCGCCGCGTTCTCCGCCGCCGCGGAGGCGCAGCGGCTGGCCGAGGCGTCCGGGGTGTCGCTGCGCAAGCTGGCCCGGGTCGTCCGGCACACCGACGCCATCACCGGCGGCGCCGGGTCGATCATGCTGCGCGGCAGCACCGCTCCGCTGGAACCGGGCGACGACCTGATCGGCGTCCTGCGGCACGTCCGCGACCTCGGGGAGAAGGACCTCGCGCTCGCCCTCGAACTCGCCGGCGAGCTCGGCGTGGACGCCCCGTTCGCCCGCCTCGCGCTCGACCGCTTCGCCGCCGGCCTCGGGCTCGGCCCGGACGAGGAGGACCCGCATGGATGACCGCCGCGCGCGCGGCCTGGACATGATGCGCCAGGTGTACGGCTGGGAGATCGGCGACGCCCCCGGCGACTTCTTCGGCATCACCGTGGACCACCTGTTCGGCGACATCTGGACCCGGGAGGGCCTCAGCCTGCGGGACCGCCGGCTGCTGATCATCGGGATGCTGGCCGGGCAGGGCCTCAACGACGTGCTGGACATCCAGATCCCGGCGGCCCTCGCCAACGGCGAGCTGTCCCCGGCCGAGCTGCGCGAGACCGCGATCTTCCTGACCCACTACGTCGGCTGGCCGCTCGGCTCCCGGCTCAGCGTCCAGATCGACACCCTGATCGCCAAGCACGAGAAGCAGACGGCCGGGAAGGCGCGGGAGACCGAGGAGGCGGAGAAGGAACCCGGCCGGGACGGGTGACCCGCAGGTCGATCCAGCCGGTCATCGCCGCCTCGCGGCAGTCGTCGGCCGCGCTCGGCGGGAAGTGCGGGTCCCCGGCCCGACAGCCTGGGCGACGATCGCCGGGAAATCGCCGGAGGCCGGGAACGGGTCTCCCCGCCGGAACGTCCAAGCCCAATGCGCCCCCGCATCCTCACTCCCCTCGCCCCGGCCGCGGTGCTGCTGCTGGCCGGCTGCTCCGGGTCCGGCGGCGACGCCGAGACCACCGCTCCCCCGATGCGGCTGGTCGCCTATGACGACTGCGACTCCCTGCTCGGCGGCCTGCGCACGGCGACGTCCCAGCGGGTCGGCCCGTACGGGCTGGACGGCGCGACCCCCTACGGCGCGACCCTGGACGGCGGCATGGCCAGGTCCAAGGCCATGGCCCCGAACGCGCCGGACGCACAGGCCGCGCCCGCCGAACAGGACGCCGCCGCGTCGCACTCGGGCACCAACACCCACGAGCCGGACGCCGACGAGCCCGACCTGGTCAAGACCGACGGCCGCCGGATCGTCGCGCTCGCGGGCCGCCGCCTCCAAGTGGTCGACGCCGCGAGCCGCAAGGTCACCGGCACCCTGGACCTGCCGGACCGGACCCGGCTCGGGCCGGGCGGCGGCGGCAACGCCCAGCTCCTGCTCAGCGGCGACCGCGCCCTGGTGCTCTCCCCGGAGAACCCGGTCATGACGCGCGGCCCGGACGACGGCGCCATGCCCGTCCCCGCCGCGCCGCGGACCCGGCTGACGCTGGTCGACCTCGCCGGAACCCCGAAGGTCGCCGGCACGATGTCCACCCGGTCGACCTACGTCGACGCCCGCCAGACCGGCAGCGTGGCGCGCGTGGTGGTCCAGTCGGCCCCGCAGATCAGGTTCCCCGTCCCGCCCGGCGGCCGGGCCCCCGGGCGGGCGGCCGTCGAACGCAACCGCGAGACCGTCCGCGACGCCCCGCTCGACGCGTGGCTGCCCACCTTCCAGGTGAGCGGCCCGAGCGGGACCGCCAAGACGTACACGGTGCCGTGCGAGCAGGTCAGCCGTCCCGCGTCCTACACCGGCACCACGATGCTCACCGTGCTGACGCTCGACCTGGCCCGCGGCCTCGGCGACCCGGCGCCGGTGAGCGTCGCCGCCGACGGCCGGACGGTATACGGCACCGGGTCGAGCCTCTACATCACCGGTACTCCCCCGGTCCCGCCGCGCCCGGACCGTCCGCCGGAGGTGAGGCCGGTCGCGGCGGAGCGCACCGACGTGCACAAGTTCGAGATCCGCGGCCCGGGACGGCCCCGCTACGCGGCGTCCGGCTCGGTCGCCGGGTCCTTGCTGAACCAGTACTCGATGTCGGAGTACGGCGGGAACCTGCGCATCGCGACGACGACCACCCCGGTGTCCGCCGGCGTCCGCCGGGACCTGGAGCGGCCGGCCGCCACGGCCGCGCCCTCGCCGCCGCACTCCGAGAGCGCCGTGCGCGTGCTCGCGCAGCACGGCGCGCGGCTCGACCTCGCGGGCGAGATCGGCGGGCTGGGCAGGGGCGAGCGGATCTACGCGGTCCGGTTCCTCGGCCCGGCGGCGTACGTGGTGACGTTCCGGCAGGTCGACCCGCTGTACGTGGTCGACCTCAAGAACCCGGCCCGGCCGCGGGTCAGCGGCGAACTGAAGATCAGCGGCTACTCGGCGTACCTGCACCCGATGGCGGACGGGCGGCTGCTCGGCGTCGGCCAGGACGCCGGCCCGTCCGGACGCGTCCGGGGCACGCAGGTGTCGCTGTTCGACGTGAGCGCGGCCCCGCGCCGCGTCGGCGCGTTCAAGCTGCCCGGCTCGTCGGCCCAGGCCGAGTTCGACCCGCACGCGTTCCTCTACTGGCCGCGGACCGGCCTGACGGTCGTGCCGGTGACGCGCGGCGCCACCGGGGCGAGCGAGGCGCTGGTCCTCAAGGTCGACGGCGGCGGCGTGCGCCGGCTCGGGAGCGTCGAGCATCCGGGGAACGACTACGCGGGCTCGATCCGCCGCTCACTGCTCGTCGGCGGCACCCTCTGGACGTTCTCCGACGCGGGCGCCCGCGCCACCGACGCCGCCTCCCTGGGCCAAGGCGCCTGGCTCCCCTTCACCGCCGGCTGACCCGCCGCCCCTCCGCCGGGGGCGGGGGGCGGCACGGTCAGCGAAGGCCGGTGGGGCGGGTCAGGGCGGTCTGTATGAGGCGGTCGACGAGCGCCGGGTAGTCGAGGCCGCCGGCCGCCCACATCTGCGGGAACGCCGAGGTCGGGGTGCAGCCCGGCATGGTGTTGATCTCGTTGAGGATCCAGCGCCCGTCCGGGGTGTAGAAGAAGTCGACCCGGGCCAGCCCCTCGCAGTCGAGCGCATCGAACGCCCGCGCCGCGAGCCGCTGGACCTCCTCGATCGCCTCGGCCGGCAGGTCGGGCGGGATCGACAGCCGCAGCGAGGCGTCGAGGTACTTGCTCTCGAAGTCGTAGAAGTCGTGGTCGCCGGCCATCAGCACCTCGGCCGGCGGGCCGGCCTCGGTGGGGGCGTCGTCGCGTCCCTCCAGCACGCCGCACTCGATCTCGCGGCCGACGATCGCGGCCTCCACGATCACCTTCGGGTCGTGCTCGCGGGCCGCCTCGATCGCGGCCTCCAGCTCGTCCTCGGCGGCGACCCGGGTGATGCCCATGCTCGACCCGGCCCGCGCGGGCTTGACGAACACCGGCAGGCCGAGCTCGGCGACCTCGTCGAGCTTGCGCTTGCGCTCGCGCCGCCACTCCCGGTCGCCGATCATGACGTACGGGCCGACCGGCAGCCCCTGCGCCTGCCAGACCAGCTTCATGAAGCCCTTGTCCATGCCGACCGCGCTCGCCAGCACCCCGGCGCCCACGTAGCGGACGCCGGCCAGCTCCAGGAGGCCCTGGATGGTGCCGTCCTCGCCGTACGGGCCGTGCAGCAGCGGCAGGACCACGTCGACGTCGCCGAGGGCGCGCGGCACCTGGCCGGGCTCGACCACCATCAGGCCACCGGCGGACGGGTCGAACGGGAGGGCCAGCGCGTGGCCGGAGCCGTCGACCTCGGGCAGCGCGCCGTCCTCGATCGCCAGGCGCTGCGCGCCGGAGGCGAGCACCCACCGGCCGTCGCGGGTGATGCCGATCGGCACCACCTCGTAGCGGTCCCGGTCGATGGCGGCCATGAAGGCGCCGGCGGTCACGCACGAGATGGCGTGCTCGGAGCTGCGCCCGCCGAAGACCACGGCCACACGGATCTTGGAAGATACCTGGGACATGATGCCCGACCTTACCGGTGATCAGCCCGGACCGGCCACGAGCGGGCCGCGCCGCCGGTCGGACCCGCCGCGCTCAGACCCCGTAGCGCTCGGGCTTCGGCGACCGGGAGATGAGCGAGACGGCCGCCTCCTTGATCGGCATGCCGCCGTACAGCACCGCGACGACCGCCTCGGTGATCGGCATCTCCACGTTGTGCTTGCGGGCCAGCTCATGCACCGCCTCGGAGGACTTGACCCCCTCGGCCGTCTGCCGGGTGACGGTGATCACCTGGTCGAGGGTCATCCCGCGGCCCAGGTTCTCGCCGAAGGTGCGGTTGCGCGACAGCGGCGAGATGCACGTGCCGACCAGGTCGCCCATCCCGGCCAGCCCGGCGAAGGTGTGCTCGTCGGCGCCGAGCGCGGCGCCCAGCCGGGCGATCTCGGCGAGCCCCCGGGTCATCAGCAGCGCCTGGGTACTGGCGCCGAAGCCGAGGCCGGCCGCCATCCCCACGCACAGCGCGACGATGTTCTTCACCGCGCCGCCCACCTCGCAGCCGATCACGTCGGTGGAGGTGTAGACGCGGAAGTAGGGGGTCATGGTGGCGGCCTGGAGCCGCTGCGCGGTGCGCTCGTCGACGCACGCGGCGACGGCCGCGCCGGGCTCGCCGGTGGCGATCTCACGGGCCAGGTTCGGGCCGCAGAACGCCGCCACCCGTTCCGCGGGGACGCCCGCGACCTCCACGATCACCTCCGACATCCGCCGGGTGGTGCCGAGCTCGATGCCCTTCATCAGGCTGACCAGCACCGCGTCCGGGGGCAGCAGCTCCGTCCAGCCGGACAGGTTCTGCCGCAGCGTCTGGGCGGGCACGGCCAGCGCGACGAAATCGGCGCCGGCGAGCGCCTCGGCCGGGTCGAGCGTGGCGCGGATCCCCTCGGGCAGGACGACGCCGGGCAGGTAGTCGGGGTTCTCGCGCCGCTCGTTGATCGCCTCGACCACCTCGGGACGGCGGCCCCACAGGGTGACCTCGCCGCCCGCGTCGCGCAGCATCTTGGCGAAGGTGGTGCCCCAGGACCCCGAGCCCATCACCGCGGTACGGAAGGTCACGAGGCGGCACTCCCCTTCGCCCCGGCCTCAGGCTCAGGGTCGGACGCGGGCCCGGGCACGGGCTTGGCGGCGGGCTCGCAGGCGGGCTCGGCCTGGGCCCGGACGGTCTCGGCGGCGGCCGGCGCGGGGCTCTCGGCGGCCAGGGCCCTGCGGCGCTCCTCCAGGACCTTGTGGTGGTCGAAGGCCCGGCCCGGGGGCTCCTCGCCGCGCAGCTCGCCGAGCAGCGCGGTGATCTCGCGCATGATGTCCTCGGTCGCGGCGTGCAGCGTCTCCTTGGTGAGCGGCAGGCCGGCGTAGGGCGACAGGTCGACCGGCGGGCCGGCGATCACCTTCATGGTCTTGCGCGGGAACGGGTGGAAGCCCTTCTTCAGGCTCCCGGCCAGCCCGCGCTGCTCGGCCTTCTTGTACGGCAGCAGTTCGTGCGCGCCCCAGTTCGCGACCGGGACGACCTTCGCGCCGGTCTTCAGGGCCGTCCGCGCCACCCCGGTCTGCCCGGTCATCGGCCACAGCTCGGGGTCGCGGGTGCAACTGCCCTCGGGGTAGAACATCAGGCACTCGCCGTCGAGCAGGGCCTGCTCGACGTCGCGGAGCGCGTTCGCGGCATCGGCGCTGTCGCGGTGGACGGGGATCTGGCCGGTGCCGCGCAGCACGCCGCGGAGGATCCCGACGTCGAAGAGCGTCGACTTGGCCAGGTAGACCGGGTAGCGGCCGGCCTCGAACACGAAGTGGGCCAGCGCCAGCGGGTCGGACTCGGAGATGTGGTTGGCGGCGATGATCACGCCGCCGGTCCCGGGCACGTTCCCGCGGCCCCGCCAGTCCCGCCGCAGCAGGCCGTGCAGCAGCGGGCGCAGGATGACGATCGTGAGCTTCCGCCAGGCCGGCGAATAGCCGTGGCCCATGCCCGTCCCCTCCTTGCCTGTCGGTCCCCCGCGTGAACGCGGGGTGTCCTCAAGTGTCGCGGTTGCGTGCGCATAGTGTCGAGTTGCCATGTCTACAGCAGGGGGCGGCGCGCCCCATCTCCAGTGGTCCCTCGTCGTGCCCGTCAAGGTGCTCGCGCGAGCGAAGACCCGCATGTCCGGGGCGGCGGGCCCGCACCGTGAGGCCCTCGCCCTCGCGGTCGCCACCGACACGGTCGCCGCGGCGCTGCGCTCCGCGCGCGTCCGCGATGTGATCGTGGTCACAGACGATCCCCTTCCGGCGGCCGAGCTGGCCGCCCTGGGCGCCCGGATCGTGCCCGACGAGCCCGATTCCGGTCTCAACCCGGCCCTGGTGTACGGGGCGGGACGCGGCCGGGAGGCGTTCCCCGGCGCGGGCGTGGGGGCGCTGTCGGCCGATCTCCCCGCGCTGCGACCCGGCGAGCTGGACCGCGTGCTGGAGGCGGCGGCGGAGGCGCCCGAGGCGTTCGTGCCGGACGCGCTGGGCATCGGCACGACCCTTTACACGGCCCGTCCGGGCGTGCCGTTCTCGCCCGCGTTCGGCGGCGACTCGCGCGCCGCGCACCGCGCCCGCGGCGCACGGGAGCTGTTGCTCCGCGATATCGACAGCGTACGTCGTGACGTCGACACCCTGGACGATCTGAAGGCCGCCCTGGCGCTCGGCACCGGCCCGCGGACGGCCGGCGTCGCCGCACTGCTCCCCGCCCTGCGCGCCCCCGCCTGACCGGAAGTCCGGGAGACGAGGGGGCTGGGAGCCGCAGGCCGGGCGTCGGTGCCACGGCCGGGCGGCGGTGCGGTGGGGCGGCGGATAGGCTGCTCGCATGCAGGCGACAGTGCGCGCTTACGACGCCGGGAC
Organism: Spirillospora sp. NBC_01491; assembly: GCF_036227065.1. GTDB lineage: Bacteria > Actinomycetota > Actinomycetes > Streptosporangiales > Streptosporangiaceae > Spirillospora > Spirillospora xylanilytica. The sequence goes on along the minus strand of NZ_CP109432.1, from coordinate 7,043,229 downwards.
GCGCTCGGGGAGCGTGCTGCTCGACGACGGGACCGAGCTGGCCTTCGACGGCGCGGCGTTCGCGGCGGGGGGCCTGCGCCTGCTGCGCTTCGGCCAGCGGGTCAATCTGGCGCTCGACGGCGGCGGCCGGGTGTCGGCCATCACCCTGTCGACGTTCCCGCTGCCCCCGTCCCCGCCCGCCTGACCGCCTGACCGCCTGACCGGCCGACCGGCCGACCTGCCGACCGGCGCCGCCGGAATGCGGTACATCCGTGAACGCGACAGCGCCCGGGTCCGTTTCGGAACGGTCCCAGGCGCTGTCGTGGCAGGTTACTTCTTCCCGGCCACCAGGTTCTTGAAGTCCGCACCGGCCTTGAACTTCGGCACGGACGTCGCGGGGACCTGGATGGTCTTGCCCGTTGCGGGGTTACGGGCCGTACGGGCAGGCCGGTCGGCCTTCTCGAACGATCCGAACCCGGTGATCGCGACCTTGTCGCCCTTGGCGACGGTGGTCTGGATGGTCTCCAGGATGGCGTCGACGGCCTCGGCTGCGGCCTTCTTACTGCCCAGCCGGTCAGAGATGGCGTCGACCAGCTCACGCTTGTTCATGGGTTACTCCTCTAGTTCCCCCCTTGCCCGAACGAAACTAAGGGAGCCTCTCCATGTACACAATCACCTGAACACAAGAGTTGCCGTGTCGCTGGCGTTTATGTCGGTCTCGCCCCCGTCTCGCCGGGCAGCCGGACCGGATCCGGCCACTCGCACGTTACCGGGGCCCGGGGGCGTCGCGGAAATCGGCCAGGAAGGTCTCCAGCCTGCGCGCGGCCAGGTCGGAGTCCCTCTTGGCGAGATCGGTGATCGCCAAGAGGTGCCTGATGAGCCGCTGCCGGGTCTCCGCCGGCAGCGGCGCGACGAGCCGGTGGGCGTCCCGCAACTGCTCCGCGAGGAGCGTCAGGGCGGGGTCGTCCCACTCGGGTCGGGTCCACGGGACCGGGCTCACTGGCGCCCCCAAACGGTTCGAGCGTGTCTCCGCACCCGGGAATTGTCCTCTGTGCGGTGGAACGGCCGTTCATCCGGGGGGTCCGCGGCCGGGCGCGTCGTCCCGGGGCCGGCACGCCGGCACCCGTCCGGGACGGCCGGGGCGGGCCGTCCCGGACGGGCTCGGGACGCGGGCGCGGACACCGCCCGGGGCGGGCGGGGGCGACCCCGCCCGCCGTGCGGCGGGATCAGGCGGTGACCGGCAGCCAGGCCGGCCGGGCCTTCTCGAATTCGCCGACGCGATCGGCGTGGCGCAGGGTCAGTCCGATGTCGTCCAGGCCCTCCAGGAGCCGCCAGCGGGTGTAGTCGTCGATCTCGAACGGGGCGGCGAGACCGGTTCCGTCCGCGCCGCGGACCTCGCGCGCCTCCAGGTCGACGGTGAGCTCGGCGGCCGGGTCCCGCTCGGCCCCGGCCTGGAGCGCCTCGACGGTCTCGGCGGGCAGGACGACCGGCAGCAGCCCCATCTTGGTGGCGTTGTTGCGGAAGATGTCGCCGAAGCGCGGCGCGATGACGACCCGGAAGCCGTACTGCTGGAGCGCCCAGACCGCGTGCTCGCGGGACGAGCCGGTGCCGAAGTCGGGCCCGGCGACCAGGATTCCCGCGCCCTGGTACTGCGGCTGGTTGAGCACGAAGTCCGGGTCCTCGCGCCAGGCCGAGAACAGGCCCTTGTCGAAGCCGGTGCGGCTGACCTGCTTCAGCCAGACCGCCGGGATGATCTGGTCGGTGTCGACGTTGCTGCGGCGCAGCGGGACCGCGCGCCCGGTGTAGGTGGTGAACGCTTCCATTCGGCTCGTCCCTTTACAGATCGGTCTCGTTCTGAGGGGACGACCCCCCAGACCCCCCGGCGGCTGCGCCGAGGTCTAGGGGCGCAGCCAGGCGCCCCGTGACGGCGGTGGCGGCGGCGACGGCGGGCGACACCAGGTGGGTGCGCCCGCCCGGTCCCTGCCGGCCCTCGAAGTTGCGGTTGGAGGTCGAGGCGCTGCGCTCCCCGGGCGTGAGCTTGTCGGGGTTCATCGCCAGGCACATCGAGCAGCCCGCCTCGCGCCATTCGGCGCCGGCGGCGGAGATGACCTCGTCCAGCCCCTCCTCCTCGGCCTTCTTCTTGACCTCCATCGAGCCGGGCACGACCAGCATGCGGACGCCGTCCGCGACCCGGCGGCCGGCCAGCACGTCCGCGACGGCGCGCAGGTCCTCGATGCGGCCGTTGGTGCAGGAGCCGACGAAGACGGTGTCGACGGCGATCTCGCGCAGCGGGGTGCCGGCGGTCAGGCCCATGTACTCCAGCGCCCGCTCGGCGTTCTGCCGGGCGGCCGGGTCGTCGTAGGAGGCCGGGTCGGGCACCGAGGCGCCGAGCGGCAGCCCCTGGCCGGGGTTGGTGCCCCAGGTGACGAACGGGGTCAGCTCGGCCGCGTCGATCACGACCTCCCGGTCGAAGACCGCGTCGTCGTCGGTGCGCAGGGACGTCCAGTACTCGACGGCCCTGTCCCAGTCCACTCCCGCGGGCGCGTGCTCGCGCCCCTTGAGGTACTCGAAGGTGGTCTCGTCCGGGGCGATCAGGCCCGCGCGGGCGCCGGCCTCGATGGACATGTTGCAGACCGTCATGCGGCCTTCCATCGACAGCGACCGGATCGCCTCGCCGCGGTACTCGATCACGTGTCCCTGGCCGCCGCCGGTGCCGATCCGCGCGATGATCGCGAGGATCAGGTCCTTGGCGGTGACGCCCGCGGGCAGCGCGCCGTCCACGGTCACGGCCATCGTCTTCGGCCGGTTCTGGGTCAGCGTCTGGGTGGCCAGAACGTGCTCGACCTCGCTGGTGCCGATGCCGAAGGCCAGCGCGCCGAACGCGCCGTGGGTGGAGGTGTGCGAGTCGCCGCAGACCACCGTCATGCCCGGCTGGGTCAGCCCGAGCTGCGGGCCGATGACGTGCACGATGCCCTGCCCGGCGTCGCCCATCGGGTGCAGGCGGAGGCCGAACTCGGCGCAGTTCTTGCGCAGCGTCTCGACCTGGGCGCGCGACACCGGGTCGGCGATCGGCTTGAGCAGGTCGGTGGTCGGGACGTTGTGGTCCTCGGTCGCGATGGTCAGGTCCGGGCGCCGGACCGGGCGGCCCGCCATCCGCAGGCCGTCGAACGCCTGCGGGCTGGTCACCTCGTGGACCAGGTGCAGGTCGATGTAGAGGAGGTCCGGTTCACCCTCGGCACGTCGTACGACATGCGCGTCGTACACCTTCTCGGCCATTGTGCGGCCCATCGCTCCACCTCACCTTGTCGTCTCCGGCGCGCCGGTGCGCCGTGGTCCGGGTCACCTCGACTTGCATCTCAAATTACGAGACGGCAATATCAAGACATGGACAACTCTAGCGGAGTCGGCGTACTTGACAAAGCGGTTCTGGTCCTGAACGCGCTGGAGGCCGGTCCGGCCTCGCTCGCCCAGCTCGTCCAGACCACCGCCCTGGCCCGCCCGACGGCCCACCGGCTCGCCGTCGCACTGGAGCACCACCGGCTCGTGCACCGCGACACGCAGGGCCGTTTCATCCTCGGCCCGAGGCTGGCCGAGCTGGCGGTGGCGGCGGGCGAGGACCGCCTCCTCGCCATCGCCCAGCCGATTCTCGCGCAGTTGCGCGACCTGACCGGCGAGAGCGCCTCGCTCTTCCGCCGCCAGGGCGACGTCCGGGTGTGCGTGGCGGCGGCCGAGCGGACCAGCGGCCTGCGCGACACCATCCCGGTCGGCGCGGCGCTCCCGATGACCGCCGGGTCGGCCGCCCAGATCCTGCTCGCCTGGGAGGAGCCGGACCGGATGCACCGGGGCCTGCGCGGCGCCAAGTTCGAGGCGACCACCCTCGCGTCGGTGCGGCGCCGCGGGTGGGCGCAGAGTGTGGGCGAGCGGGAGCAGGGCGTCGGGTCGGTGTCGGCGCCGATACGGGGCGCGGGTGGACGGGTGATCGCCGCGGTCTCCGTCTCCGGCCCCCTGGAGCGCCTCACCCGCTCCCCCGGCCGCCTGCACGCGGGCCCGGTGATGGCCGCCGCCGAGAAGGTCTCCGAGGGCATGCGCCGCACCGCCTCCTGACCGTCCTGGCATGAAATTCACGGTCCGCGGACACAAGGTCGGATGGGAGGTCCGATGACCATCGACGAATCCGGCCTGCGGGCGCGGCTGGCGGAGCTGACCCTCGACGAGAAGACCGACCTGCTGACCGGCGCCGATTTCTGGACGCTGCGCCCGATCCCCCGGATCGGGCTGAGGCGGCTGGTGCTGTCGGACGGCCCGAACGGTGTCCGCGGGACGCGCTGGGACGATCGCGAGACGAGCCTGCTGTTCCCGAACCCGACCGCGCTCGCCGCGACCTGGGACCCCGCGGCGGCCGAGCGGACCGGACGGCTGAACGGCGCGCAGGCCCGCGACAAGGGCGTCCACGTCCAGCTCGCCCCCACCCTCAACCTGCACCGGACCCCGCTCGGCGGCCGGCATTTCGAGAACTACTCTGAGGACCCGCTGCTCGTCGCCCGGATCGGCGCCGCGTTCGTCCGGGGCGTCCAGTCGGCCGGGGTGGCGGCCACGGCCAAGCACGTGGTCGGCAACGAGTCCGAGACCGAGCGGATGTCCTACGACGCGCGGATCGACGACCGGACGCTGGATCGCCTTTACCTGCGCCCCTTCGAGGAGGCCGTCCGGGCCGGGGCGTGGGCGGCCATGGCGGCCTACAACGGTGTCAACGGCACGACGATGACCGAGAACCGGCCGCTGCTGACCGGCGTCCTCAAGGAGCGCTGGGGGTTCGACGGCGTGCTGGTCTCGGACTGGACCGCGATCCGGTCCACCGAGGCCGCCGCCAACGCGGGCATGGACCTGGAGATGCCGGGCCTGCCGACCAGCCCGTGGCGCGGCAGGCTCGCCGCGGCGGTCCGGGAGGGCCGGGTCGCCGCGGAGCTGATCGACGACAAGGTGCTGCGGATCCTGCGGCTGGCGGCGCGCGTGGGCGCGCTGGACGGCTTCCCCGGGCCGCCCCCGGCGACCACCCCGGCCGACGCCCGCGATCAGCTTCGCGAGCTGGCCTCGCGCGGGATGGTGCTGCTGCGGAACGAGGGCGGCGCGCTCCCGCTGAACGCTCCCGGCAGGATCGCGCTCATCGGCCCGAACGCGGTGCGGTTCGCCGCCCAGGGCGGCGGGAGCGCGCACGTCACCCCCGCCCACGTGGTGACCCCGGAGGAAGGGCTCCGCCAGGCGCTCGGCGATGCCGAGATCATCGTCCGTCCCGGCGTCCACCCGCACGAACGGCTCGCGCCGCTGCCGCTCGCCATGGCCACCGACCCGGAGACGGGCGAGCCCGGCGTGCGGCTGGAGTTCCTCGGCGCGGACGGGGCGCCGCTCCGCTCCGAACGCCGGGCGGGAGCGCGATTCGTCCTCTACCAGGACGTCCCGGACGGCACCCGCGAGATCGTGGCGCGCACCCGGGTGACCCCGGCCGAGGACGGCGCGCACACGTTCGCGGCGTCCGGGGTGGGCGAGCTCCTGCTGACGATCGGCGGGAACACCACGGCGATCACCCTCGCGCCGGGCGGCGGCGACCTGGTCGAGGCGCTGATGCGCCCGCCGGAGCACCGCGTGGAGGTGGACCTGGCGGCGGGCCGCGCCGTCCCGGTCGAGCTGCGCCTCGCCTGCGCGCCCGACCGGCCGGCCCTCGCGCTCGGGCTCGGCCACTGGGCGCCGCACCTGGCCGAGGACGAGGAGCTGGCCGCCGCCGTGGCCGCCGCCCGCGGCGCCGACGCGGCCGTGGTGGTCGTCGGGACCAACGACGCGGTGGAGAGCGAGGGCTTCGACCGGACCACGCTCGCCCTTCCCGGCCGCCAGGACGAGCTGGTCTCGGCCGTCGCGGCCGTCAATCCGCGCACGGTCGTGGTGGTCAACGCCGGGGCGCCGGTCCTGATGCCGTGGCGGGACGAGGCCGCCGCCGTGCTGTGGGCGTGGCTGCCCGGTCAGGAAGGCGGCGCGGCCATCGCCGACGTCCTCACCGGCGCGGCCGAGCCGGGCGGACGGCTGCCGACCACGTTCCCGGTGACGGGCACCGGCGTCCTGTCGCCGGTCCCCGACCCGGACGGGACGCTGGAGTACTCCGAGGGCACCGCGATCGGCTACCGGCACTACCCGCCGCACGACGTCGCGTACCCGTTCGGGCACGGGCTCGGCTACACCACCTGGGCGTACGAGTCGCTGGCCGTCGCGGGCGGGGTGGCCGAGGTCACCGTCCGCAACACCGGCGGCCGGTCCGGGCGCGAGATCGTCCAGTGCTACGCGTCGGAGGAGGGCCCGCCGGTCCGGCTGGTGGGGTTCGGCGTCGCCGAGGCGGGGCCGGGCGGCACCGCGACCGTCCGGATCGGGCTGGACGGTCCCCCGGCCGTCCCGTACACGCTGCGCGCCGGTTCCTCCATCGCCGACCTGCCCTTGACGGCACGGGTCTGAGCGACCGGGAAAGGGTGCCCGGGGATCGTTGGATTGTGCCGCTTTCCCATGGCTGGTTAGCGTTAATATCCAGCCGAGGAGGTGCTGGGTGCAGATCTCAGAGCTGAGCGATCGCAGCGGCCTGACGGTCCAGACGATCAAGTTCTACATCCGGGAAGGGCTGCTGGCCAAGGGTTCTGTGGTCAGCTCCACTCGATCGGACTACGACGAGCGGCATCTGGAGCGGCTCCGGCTGATCAACGCGCTGCGCGACGTCGGCGAGCTGCCGGTGTCGGCGATCCAGCAGATCATCGCGGCGGTGGAGGACCGGGACGCCGGGCTGCACGAGCTGTTCGGCACCACCCAGCACGCGCTCGGCCCGCACGTCGTCCCGCCCGACGATCCGCACTGGCGCGCGGCGCGCGAGGACGTGGACGCGCTGATCGGCGAGCTGGGCTGGCGGGTCTCCGGCCGGGCGCCCGCCCGCGACCTGCTCGCCCAGACCTTCGTGGCGCTGCGCCGGCTCGGCTTCCCGATCACCCTGACCGACCTGCGCCCCTACGTGCGGGCCGCCTCCGACATGGCCGAGCACGAGATGGGCCGGCTCGCCGACGGCGCCCCGCGCAGCCGCACCGTGCACTCGCTGCTGGCCTCGACCGTGCTGTACGAGCAGGTCCTCACCGCGTTGCACCGGCTGGCCCAGGAGGACGCCTCGGCCCGCCGCTTCGGCGACGGCTGAACCGGCGCCGGGCCGGGCACGGACATTCCGGGCGACCAACGGTGAATTGTCCGGCGGACACCGCCTGACCAGGGGCGTGGCCGGGCAGGGACCACACCGTCACCACAATTCCGGCCTAATGAGTCGGAATTCATCCTCGCTATCCCGGAAAATCACTAATCGTGCGGATCGCCTAATATAAGGATTCGTGACCGGTGTTCGCCGGGCACCCCGCCGAGCCTGATGAAGTGATGCGCCCATGACCGCGACGGACCCCGCCGACACCCCGGACTCCCCCGGCGGCCGGTGGACCGACCGCCTGCTGGCCGAGGGCGACGATCCCGACCCCCGCTTCACGCTCGCGAACGAGCGCACGTTCCTGGCCTGGATCCGGACCGCGCTCGCCCTGATCGCGGGCGGGATCGGGCTGGCGCTGAGCGGCCATCTGATGGACACCGCGCTGCGGCACGGGCTGGCGATCGGGTTCTCGGCCACCGGCGCGCTGGTCGCGGCGCTGGCGTTCCGCCGCTGGCTGCGCACCGAACGGGCGCTGCGGCGCGCGGAGACGCTGCCGCTGCCCGCGCTGGCCCCGGTGATGTCCTACGGGCTGGCGTTCGGGGCCGTGGTCCTCCTCGTCGCGCTGCTGGCCACCCGATGACCCTGTGGGACCGCGGCGCCCAGCCCGAGCGGACGGCGCTGGCCTGGTCCCGCACCACGCTGGCGCTGACCGTCGCGGGGCTGCTGTGCGTGCGGCTGGCGCCCTCGACCGCCGGGGCGGTGGTGGCGGCGGCGGTCGTGTGCGGCGGCGCCGCGCTCCAGCTCCGCCGCACGCGCGTGCAGTTCCGGACCCGGCAGCGGCGGCTGCTCGCCGGTGAGGCGGTCGTCGATCCCTTCTCGATCCTGCTGGCCACGGCCCTGACGATCCTGCTGGCCGCGGCCGGGGTGCTGTTCACCGTGCGCTAGCAGCCCGGTGCGCGGCCCGCGGGGATACGGTGACCTGGTCGCTTCCGCCGTGGGGGGATCCGCCGTGCCCGACCGCCCGTTCGTCAGCCTCGCCACCGACTTCGGCGCCGCCTACACCGCCGTCTGCGCCGGGGTCGTGTACACGATCGAGGCCGCGGCGAACCTGCTCGTGCTGAGCGACGAGATCACCCCGTACAAGGTCCGCGAGGGCGCGATGCTGCTCCGCGACGCGCTCCCCTACCTGCCGGTCGGCGTGCACATCGGGATCGTCGACCCGGGCGTGGGCACGTCCCGCGCCCCCATCGGGATCGCCACCGGGCGCGGCGACGTGCTCGTCGGCCCCGACAACGGGCTACTCGTCCCGGCCGCGCACCGGCTCGGTGGCGTCGTCCGGGCGCACCGCCTGGACGACCCCGCCTACCGCCTCGCCACCGTGTCGACGACCTTCCACGGCCGGGACGTGTTCGCCCCCGCCGCCGCGCACCTCGCCCGCGGCGCCGACCTCGCCGCCTTCGGCGCCCCCATCGACCCCGTCCCCCTGGACGTCCCGGAGCCCACGACCGAAGGCGGCGGGCTGACCGCCGCCGTCCTCTATAGCGACCGCTTCGGCAGCCTGATCCTGTACGCCGACCGCGCGCACCTGACCGCCGCGCTCGGCCCCGTCGGGTACGGGACGGACCTCACCGTGACCTGGGACGGCGGCACGGTCCGCGTCCCGTTCGCCGAGACGTTCGGCAGCGTCGGGCCGGGCGAGCCGCTCCTGTGGGTCGACTCGTCCGGCCGGCTCGGCCTCGCCGTCAACCGGGGCTCCGCCGCGGAACGCTTCGGCCTCACCGACGAGAGCACCGTCGCGGTCCGCCGATAATGGCGGGCATGACTGATCTCGACGTCGTCGCCTGGGTGCAGGTCACCGACGGCAAGCTGCTCGCCGTCCGGGCCCGCGGGCGCGACCTGCTGTACCTGCCCGGCGGGAAGCGCGAGCCGGGCGAGGACGACTGGTCGGCGCTGTCGCGAGAGGTCCGCGAGGAGCTCGACCTCGAACTGGACGCCGCGTCCTTCCGGGAACTCGGCGTGATCCGCGCACCCGCGCACGACCAGCCGGACTTCGCCCAGGTCACGATGGTCTGCTGCACCGCCGGCTACCGGGGCGAGGTCACCGCGTCCGCGGAGGTCGACGAGTTCGTCTACCTCGCCCCGGACGACCGCGACCTGCTCGCCCCCGCCGCCCGATCGGCCCTGGACCTCGCCCGCGCCCGCGGCCTCCTCACCTGACCGGTCAGGCGGCGAGGACCAGACCGCTGCCGATGCCGAGGGCCAGCGACACGGCGGCGAGTGCGACGGCGACGACCAAGGCGCTCCGGGCCGGGCGGAGCGGGGCGGCGGGCCCGCCGAACGCCGGGACGATCCAGCGCAGGTAGTAGAAGACGCTAGCGACGGAGTTGGCCGCCGCCAGCGCGGCGAGCCAGGCGTAGTGCCCCTCCAGTGCCGCGCCGAACATCAGCAGCTTGCCGACGAAGACGGCGGTCGGCGGCGTCCCGACGAGGCCGAGCAGGCAGACGACCAGGGACGTCCCGAGGGCGGGCGAGGCGCGCAGCAGGCCGGTGTAGCCGGCCAGATCGTCCCGGCCCACGGCGACGACCACCGCGAACGCGCCGAGGTTGGTCACCGCGTACGCCGCGACGTAGTACAGCAGGGCGGGTTCGGCGAGGGCGGCCCGTCCCGCCATCGCGACCGGGACGAGCAGGTAGCCCGCCTGGCCGACGGTGGAGTACGCCAGCAGCCGGCGGACATTGTCCTGCGCGAACGCGGCGAGGTTGCCCAGCGTCATCGTCACGGCGGCGACCAGCGCGACCAGCGGCGCCCAGGCGAACGCGCCCGGCGGGAGCACCTCGGCACCGATCCGGAAGAGCGCCGCGAACGCCCCGATCTTCGGGACGGTGGTGACGAACGCGGCCACGACCGGCGGGGCGCCCTCGGCGACGTCCGGGACCCAGTAGTGCCCCGGCACCGCGCCCGCCTTGAACAGCAGCCCGGCGAGGAGCGCCACCGTCCCCACCGCGACCGCCGCGCCGGGCGCCGCGCCGAGCCCGTCGCGGAGCGCCGCGTAGGACGTGCCGCGGCCCACCCCGTACAGCAGGGTGACCCCGGCGAGCATGAGGACGCCGAGGAACGCGCCCATCAGGTAGTACTTCAGCGCGGCCTCGGTCCCCGGCCCGTCCTTGCCGAAGCCCGCGAGCGCGTACGCCGGGATGCTCGCCAGCAGGTACGCCGCCACCAGCACCAGCAGGTCCGAGGACGCGCCAAGGAGCACGGTGCCGAGTGCGGCGAGCAGGATCAGCACGGAGAACTCGCTCTCCCGGGGGTGCCCGCGCATCCGCCCGGCGGCGAGGACGACGACGGGCAGCGTGGTGCCGAAGACCGCGATCCGGGTGACGTGCGTGACCGGGTCGACCGTGAACGCGTCGAACGCCATCAGGCCGGGCCGGGTCGCGGCGACGAGCGCGACCGCCAGCGCCGCCGCCAGGCCCGCGGCGCACACCGCGGCGACCCGCCACTGACCGGCGCGGGGCAGGAACATCCCGGCCAGCAGCCCGAGGACGGCCGCGAGCAGCACGCACAGCTCCGGCGCCAGGTCGGCCGGGTTCTCGTTCACCGCGCCACCAGCGCCACCACGGCGGCCGACACCGGCTCGATGGTGTCCAGGAGGGGACGCGGCGCCACCCCGATCGCCAGCGACAGCGCCAGCAGCGGCACGACGGCCGCGAGCTCGGGCCGCCGCACGTCGGTGACCCGGCCGGTGAGCTCGCCGGGCTCGCCGAGCACCGCCCGGTGCAGCACCCGCAGGAACAGCGCGGCGGTGATCAGGATGCCGAGGACCGACACCGCCGCGGCGACGGCGGCGGGCGTGGAGCCGCCGCCGATCGCGCCGGTGAAGATCTGGAATTCGGCGATGAACCCGGACAGGCCGGGCAGGCCGAGCGACGCGAACGCCGCCACGGCGGTCAGCGCGGCGAACACGGGTGCGCCCCGCGCCAGCCCGCCGTACCGGCCGAGGTCGTAGCTGCGCCCCCGGTCGTACAGGACCCCGCACAGCAGGAACAGCGCCCCGGTGACCAGGCCGTGGCTGACCATCTGGGTGACCGCGCCCGTTACCGCCAGCCGCCGCGCGGCGGCGTCGCCGGACGCGTACCCGGCCGCGCCGAGCGCGAGGACGATGTAGCCCATGTGGTTGACCGAGGTGTAGGCGACCAGCCGTTTGAGGTTCTCCTGAGCGAGCGCGACCAGCGCCCCGTACAGCACGCTCAGCAGCCCGACGGCGAGCGGCACCCAGGCGTAGCGGCGCCACGCGTCGGGCAGCATCGGCATCGCGATGCGGACCAGGCCGTAGGTGCCCATCTTCAGCATCACCCCGGCGAGGATCGCCGAGCCCGCGGCGGGCGCGTCGGTGTGCGCCGGCGGCAGCCAGGTGTGGAACGGCACGACCGGCGTCTTGATCGCCAGGCCGGTGCCGATCGCGAGGAGCGTCAGCCCGGCGAGGCCCGGGGACCCCTCCAGCGGCGGGCGCCGGATCAGCTCGGCCATGTCGAAGGTGTGCGGGTCGGCGCCCAGGTAGAGGCCGATGAACCCGAGCAGCAGGATCAGCGAGCCGAGGAAGGTGTAGAGGAAGAACTTCAGCGCCGACCGCGCCCGGTCGCCGTGCCCCCACAGCAGGATCACGGCGTACATGCCGACGATCGACAGGTCGAAGAACACGAAGAACAGCAGCAGGTCCAGCGCCGCGAACAGCCCGAGGCACACCGTCTCCAGGAAGAGGAACAGCACCGCGAACGCGCGGATCCGGTACGTCTGCCGCAGCGAGTAGACCGCGCACGCGGCGAACAGCAGGGCGGTCAGCGCGAGCAGCGGCAGCGACAGGCCGTCGACGCCAACGTGGTACCCCGCGCCGACGGACGGGATCCAGCGCGCGTTCGTCTCGAACGCGATCCGCCCGGTCCCGGACGTGCCGTGCCGGGCCCACATCGCGGCGACGAGGGCGAGGTCGGCGGCGGTCGCCGCGATCCACACCGCCAGGACGGCGCGGTGGCCGGGACGCGGCACCGCCAGCAGGGCGAGCGCGGCGGCCAGCGGCAGGAAGATCACCAGGGTGAGCACGGTCATCGCCCTCCGGCCAGGACGGCGACGACGACGAGCGCCGCGAGCAGCACCGCCGCCTGGGCGTAGTAGGCGTGGACCTGGCCGGTCTGGGGACGGCGGGCCAGCGCGGCGAGGCCCCGCGCGGCGCGTCCGACCGCGGTGACGGCGCCGTCCAGCCGGATCTCGGCGCGGCGCGTGGTCAGTGCGGAGAGTGCCCGCCCGGCCTGCGCGGCGGCCCGCACGCCCCTGTCGACCACGCGGTCGTCGAAGCGGGCCAGGGCCCGCGCCAGCGCGAGCGTCGGGCCGACGAGGACGGCGCCGGCCATCGGCTCCAGGCGCAGCCACCCGAGCGCCCACCCCGCCGTCCGCCCTGCGCCCCGGTCCGGCAGCCCCGGCACCTGGTCCGGCACCGTGAAGGTGCCGCGTCGCGCGAGGGCGACGGCGGCGAGGACGGTGGCGACGGCGAGGACGCCCGACACGGCGAGCCCGGCCGCGCCTGGCCCCGGCTCGTCCGGTACGCCGAGCACCTGCCGCCAGGGGCCCGCGACGGCCGGGAGCCCAAGGATCCCCAAGGTGCAGGCGGCCACCGCGAGCACCGGCAGCGGGACCACCGCCAGCCGGCCCGCCCGCCCGCGTTCGCCACCGCCGCGCCGCCACACCGCGATCAGCGCCTTGGCCGAGTAGGCGGCGGACAGCACGGCCGCGGCGAGCCCGACCGCGTACAGCGCGAGCGACTCCTCCCCCGCTGCGGCCAGCACCGTGTCCTTGGTGACCCACAGCGACAGCGGGGGGATCCCGGCCAGCGCGAGCGCCCCCGCCGCGAACGGGACGCCGACCGCCCGGTCGCGGCGCCCGGCGCCGCGCAGGCCGCCCAGGTCCTGGGTGCCGAGCGCGGCGAGCCACGCGCCCGCGCACAGGAACAGCAGGCTCTTGACGGCCGCGTGCGCGACCAGGTGCGCCGTCCCGCCCGCCACCGCCCCCACCCCGGCGCCCAGCACCATGAACCCGAGCTGCGCGCACGTCGAGGCGGCCAGGAGCTGCTTGAGGTCGCGCTGAGCGAGCGCGACGACGCCCAGCAGCAGTGCGGTCAGCGCCCCCGCCCAGGCGACGAGGGGCCCGGCCCAGCCGGTCGCGGCCAGCAGCGGCTGGAGGCGCAGCAGAAGGTAGGCGCCGGCGGCGACCATGGTCGCCGAGTGCAGCAGCGCCGAGACCGGGCTCGGGCCCGACATCGCCCGCGACAGCCAGAACGAGAACGGGAGCTGCGCCGACTTGCCGAGCGCGGCGACGACGATCCCGGCCGCGACGAGGCCGCGCCACGGCCCGGCGGTCCCGGCGAGGTCGGCCAGGCCCAGCGAGTGCGCCCCGGCGGCGGCGCAGCCCGCCGCGATGTAGAGGCCGAGGTCGCCCGCGCGGGTGGTGAGGAACGCGACGTCCGCCGACCGCACCCGCTCCGGATCGGCCCACCAGAACCCGATGAGCGCGTACGACATCGCACCCATGACCTCCCAGCCCATCAGCAGCACGGCCAGGTCGGCGGCGGTGACGGTGACCAGCATCGCGCCCGTGAACACCAGCATCAGCCCGAAGAACCGGGCCCGCGCCTCGTCCGGCGCGAACTCCCCCGCCGCGTGCACCAGGACGGCGAGCGCCACCGCCGCGACGGTCACCACCAGCACCGCGGACAGTCCGTCGACCGCCAGTCCCGCGTCCCAGCCAGGGAACAGCCGGAACCGCACCGCCGGACGGGTCACCGCCGCCGCGACGGCCAGGCCGAGGAGGACGGTCGCGACACCGGTCCCGACCGCCGGGGCCGCCCGGTCGGCGCGGCGCCCGGACAGCAGCAGCAGCGCCCCGGCCAGGAGCGGCAGCGCCGGCAGCGCCCAGGCGAGGACGCTCATCCCCTGAGATCCCCGGCGTCGTCGGTGAGGTCGACGTCACGGGCGCGGAACAGCGCCGTCACCACGGCGAAGCCCATCGCCATCTCCAGCGCCATCACCGTCACCGCGACCAGCACCAGCACCTGCCCGTCGGCGGCGCCCGGCGAGACGTAGAACCAGAAGCCGCCCCCGGCCGCCAGCAGCCCGTTGACCATCAGCTCCAGCCCCATCATCAGCATCACCACCGACTGCTGCGACAGCGCGCCGAACAGCCCGATCGAGAACAGCGCGGCGGCGAGCAGCAGAAACGCCTGGAGGTTCACCCGCCCCCCTCGCCTTCGGCACGCGCGTCCGATCCGGGGCGGTCGTAGCGGCCGCGGTGCGTGGCGAGCACCACCGTGGCGATCATCGTGGCCAGGATGGCGATCCCGATCACCATCATCACCAGCATCTTCGGCCCCATGACCGCCTCGCCGAGGGCGCGGGTCGGGTCGGCCGGCGGCGCGCCGCGCCGCTCCGGCCACGGGACCAGCACCGCGCCCGCCGCCAGCGCGGCGAAGGCCGTCCCGGAGATCGCCAGCGCGCCGCGCCGGTTGTGCACCATGCTCATCGGCATCAGCCCGGCCGGGTTCATCATGTACATGATCATGAAGACCGCCATCACCAGCATCTCCATGATCATCATCAGCATCACCAGCACGCCGAGGTAGTGCAGGTCGATCAGCAGCAGCTCCGCGCCGACGCACAGGAACGACCCGAGCAGCGAGAACGTCGCCCGCGCCATCGAGTCGACGACGAACACGGCCGCGCCGCTCCCGGCCGCCGCGGCGGCCAGGACCCAGAACGCGAACGCCTGCATGCCCCTCCTCCGATCCTCCTCAGTCCAGGACGACGACGCCGACGACGAGCATCTGGAGCAGCGTCGCCGGGATCAGAACCGTCCACGCGATCCCCATGAACCGCTCCATCCGCACCGCCGGGAACCTCCGCCGCGCCCACACCAGCGCGCCCAGCACCGCGCACGTCTTCACGAGCGTCCACGCCCAGGCGGGCAGCAGCGGCCCGGCGCCGCCGCCCAGGAACAGCGGCACGGCCACCGCCGCCGCGACGGTGAGCAGCAGGTACCGTCCGGCCAGGAACACCAGCCGGTCGGGCCCCGACAGCTCCAGCGCCGCGCCGCCCGCGAGGTCGCCGCCGAGCGGATGCCCGAGCGGCCCCCAGAACGCCATCGCGAGCGCCGAGACCAGGTAGACGGCGAACGCGACCGGCATCCACACCGCGAACCACAGTCCGTCCTGCGCGGCGGCGATCTCGCCGAGGTCGAGCGATCCGGCGCCGAGCGCCGCGGTGATGAGCACGAACATGTGCGGCAGCTCGTAGGCCATCCCCTGCGCGAGGAAGCGGTACCCGCCGGCCAGCGGGAACGCCGAGTCGGCACCCCATCCCGTCAGCCACAGCGCGCCCCAGACCGCGACCTCCATCGTGTTGAACCAGACCACCCCGACCGGGAGGTCCGCCACCGCGCGCCCGCCCAGCGGGACGACCACGGCGGCCAGCGTCGCCGCCACCGGCAGCACGACCACCCCGATCCGGGTCAGCGGCCGGTCGGCCATCAAGGTCCGGCGCCGCTGCTGCGTCAGCAGCCGGACGGCCTCGTGCAGCGGATCGCCGCACGCCCGCACCAGCCCCGGTCCCGGTCCTGATCCCGTCCCGCCGGCGGACGCCGCACCGAGCACCGCGTCCAGGGCCGCCGCCGCCCACGCCAGCGCGGCCAGCGCCAGCGGCAGGGCGACCACGGCCCAGACCGGCGACTCAGCCATCGGCCCGCCCCAGCCCGGCCAGATCCGGATCCAGGCTCGCGACGATCAGCCGCGCCGCCGCCAGCCCCTCCCCTTCGAGCAGCCCCGGAAGAACGGCGAGCGGCCCGGCGGCGCCGGACTCCCCGCCAAGCTCGAGCCGGTCGGAAGCGGGCTCGTCCAGGCGGGGCAGGCCGGCGGCGATCTCGGACAGCCATCCGTCCAGGCGGACCGCGACGTCCCCGCCGTGACGGGCGGCGAGGCCGTGCCGTTCGGCGGCCTCGGGTGCGATCCGGCCGATCCCGCCGGTCATCCAGCGCAGCGTCCGCGACCGTCCGACCCGGCGGGCGAACACGGCGAACCGCGGACCGAGGACGTCCCCGGACGCTCCGTCCAGCACCCCGTCGCGCAGCAGCGCGGCACGGCTCGCCGCGCCGTCCCATCCCGCGACGTACAGCAGCCGTCCCGCGCTGTCGAGACGCCCCGCGACGCGCCGCCGGACGCCCGCGCCGTCCCAGTACGGGGCGTCGCCCGTGGTGTCGACGGCCGTCACCTCGGCGAGCTGCACCACGTCCCCCTGAAGCGCGGTGTCGATCCGCAGCCCGGCGGGCCAGGCACGCAGCACCGGCCCGAACGGGACGTGCAGCACGTCGAGCCGCAGCCCGTCGCGGTCGTCCTCCTGCTCCGCCATGGCCAGCCCGCCCGGCCGCATCATCATGTGATGCTCGTGCCCGCCGTGCTCCCTGTCATGGCCGGTCCCATGGTCCATGTCGTGGTCCATCGCGGACGTGTCGCCGCCGTCGTCCGGCGCGGCCGGGTTCCACGGTCCAGCGGTGATCCGGGCCTGCGCGTCCGCGTGCTGGGCGGCGACATCGGCGAGTTCCGCGACCGCCGCGTCCAGGACGCGGCTGACCTCCGCCGCGGACCCCTCCGCCGGGAGCCGCACGCGGGCACGCGGGCCGGGCGCATCCCGCCACACCGTCTCGATCGCCTCGGCCAGCGCGGCTCCCGGGTCCCCGCAGACCACCAGCAGCCCGGTCTCCGCCGGGGACCCGGCCTCCCGCCAGCCGCGCCGCCGCACCTCGGCCTCCGCCATGAGCCGCGCCCGCGTCCCCCCGGCGGACGCCACCACGAACGGCCTCGGCCGGGCGGTCCCGAAGCGGACGAGACGTTCCCTCAGGCCCACCGGAACACGCCCTCCCGCCAGGCGTACAGGACGCCCACGAGAAGCAGCGCGAGGAACAGGAACATCTCGACGACGGCTTTCGCGCCCACGGACGCGACGACGAGGGCCCACGGAAACATGAAGACCATCTCCATGTCGAAGGCCAGGAAGACCAGGGTGACCGCGTACCAGCGCACGTGATAGCGGGACATGGCGTGCTCCTGGGGCCGCGCGCCCGACAGGAACGGGCCCGCGCCGACCGTGCCCGGCGGCGCCAGCAGGAACGTACCGGCGTGGACGGCGGCGGCCACCGCCCCCACCAGGCCCGCGAGCGAGAGGATCGCGACGTACGGCTGCATCGCCGCCCCCTCCCGAGAAGATCGTCCTTCGGACGGTGTCACCTGATCTCGTGTCCCGGAAACCTCCCGGGGGTACGGGACATCGTCGGCGCGCACGGCGCCCGGCCGCGATCCGGGCTCCTCCTGGCCACTTTCTCCGCGGCGGTCAGCCGACCGTTTTCGCCCAACGCTCGGCATATCCGCCGGTTTTGAGAATGGATCTCCCTTCTGTCAGCCGAATTTCGTACACTTCCCCTTTGTGCTGTCACAAAGGGGGCGAACGTGAGCACGTCCGACCGGCACGAGGGCCAGGACGCGTCCGCCCGCCCCGTCCGGGCGCGCTACGACGACACCAGCGACGACAAGCTGGTCGCAAGCTGGCGAAATGAACCCGCGCGGGCTCGGCCACAGCCACAGGCACCGCCGCCTCCGGCTCCGCCCCCTTCACCTCCCGCGCCACCGGCGCCCCCTCCCCTACCTCCAGCGGCCCCCGCACCCAGGCCACCGGCCCCCGTGACAGCACCGACGCCATGGCCACCGGCACGAACACCGCCCCCTCCGGCTCAAGCGGGCCCGACTCAAGCGCGTCTGCCCCAGGCACCACGCCCTCCACAAGCGCAAGCGCAAACACAACCCCCGCCCCCACCGACTGCACAACGCACGCAGGGGCGTCCCCCCGCGGCGCGCGGCGGGCAGTTCCGGAGGCCGCACGCGACGCCGACGCCCCCGGGGACCGGCCCGCAGCGGGTCTTCCGGCCGGGGATGCGGTCCGGCGTGGCGGTCGCGGCACTGCTCGCCATGGCGGTCGGCGGCGGCGTCTACCTGGTCCGCGACGGCGGTTCCGGCGGCGGCACCGCGGTCGCGCCCACCGCGGGGGCCCGGCGGGCCGAGCAGATCTTCTCGGTGCCGCCCGCGCTGTACGACGGCCACGAGCAGGACATCAGCGGTGTGGCGGTGCGCGGCGGCGTCGCCGTGACCGTCGGCAGCGAGACCGTCGACCGGACGCGCGGGCAGTTCCTGGTGTCGACCGACGGGGGCCGCCAGTGGGGGGCCGCCGAGGTCAGGGCCGAGAACGGCGCGGACGCGTCCGGCGACGTCCCCCGGGTGGTCGCGGCGGGCGGGAGGTCCTGGGCGGCGCTCGGCGGCGGCCCGTCCGGCATGGCCGCGTGGACCAGCACGGACGGCCGCACGTGGACGCACCATGCCGGCGACAAGGCCGTGTTCAACGACGGCGACAAGGTCGCGTCCCTGGCCGCGACCTCCTCCGGCTTCGCCGCCGTGGGCGCGGCCAAGGAGGGGCAGCCGCTGCTGTGGACCTCCACCGACGGGGTCGCCTGGCAGCGGGCCGCGCTGTCCCTGCCGGACGCCAAAGGCGCGCGGCCCGTACAGCTCGCCGCGAGCGGCGGCGCTCTCGTCGTGCAGGGCGACGGCGAGCACGAGCTGTGGCGGTCCGCCGACGCCGGACGCACCTGGAGCCTCGTCGAGATCCCGCAGAGCGACGGATCGTACGGCCGGGTCGTCGCCCTGACCGCGGGTCCCGGCGGCTTCTACGCCGCCCGTGAGGGCCACCGCACCGGCGGCGGGTCCAAGGGGTCCGACAAGCGCGGCCTCGCGGTGTTCTTCCGGTCCGCCGACGGGGTGAGCTGGTCGCGTTCGAGCACGACCGACCGCCGCACCTACAAGCGGCTCGCCGCGCTCGGCGGCTCCGACGCCGGGATCGCCGCGCTCCTCCCGCTGACCGACGGGCGGGTCGCGGTGCAGCGCAGCGACAACGGCGTCACCTGGCAGAACGTGGAGCGGCTGCCCACCGACGGCGGACGGGACGCGGCCGGCGCGGCGGCGCTGCCCAAGGGCGTACTGGTCGCCGGACGCCAGGACACCGGCGCCTACCTGACCGCGCCCGGCGCCCGGCGCGGCGACATCGACCTGCTCGGCGTCCCCGGCGCCGTCACGCCCGACCGCACGCTGACCCGGCTCGCCTCCGCGGGCGGGACGACCCTGGCCGTCGGCAGCGGCGGCGGCGACGCGGCCGTGTGGACCACCAGGGACGGCGCCGCCTGGACCCGCGCCGGCGGATCCGGCCTCACCGGTCCGGGCCTCCAGCGACTGGCCGCCGCCGCATACGGCCCGAGCGGCTGGATCGCGGCGGGACGCGGCGCCGAACACGGCCCGCCGATCCTGCTCACGTCCGCCGACGGCACCGCGTGGAAGCCCGCGACGCTGCCCGTCCCCGGCGACGGCGAGCTGTCGGGCGCCGCGTACGGCCCGCAGGGCTACGTGGCCGTCGGGTCCGCGGGCGGGTCCGCCACCGCCTGGCACTCGGCCGATCTCAGGCGCTGGACCGCCGCCGGAGGCGGCGACCTCAAGGACGCGCGCATGCTCGACATCGCCGCGGTCTCCAGCGGCTACGTGGCGGTCGGCGGGCACAAGGACGGCAGGCTCGCCGCCTGGACCTCGCCCGACGGCAAGGAGTGGACCGCGACCGGCGGCCCCGCGCTCCCCGCGGGCGTCACCTCGGCCGCCTTCACCCACGTCGCCGCGCGCGGCGACACGGTCGTGGCGCTCGGCGAGGGGAACGGCCAGGGCTTCGCCGCCACGTCCACCGACGGCGGCAGGACCTGGCGGGCGCAGGCGCTCCAGGCCGCCGCCGTCACGTCCGTGCTCGCCGGCCCGCGCGGCTTCGTGATCGCGGGCGAACCGTCCGGGCAGGGCCGCACGGACGTCGCGCTGTGGGCCTCCCCCGACGGGGCCTCATGGCGGGCGATCCGCCCGCACGGCAAGGGCCTCGACGGCGACGGCGCGCAGCGGCTGACCGGGCTCACCGCGGTGGGCGGCGACCTGCTGGCGGTCGGCACCGACGGCACCGCCCCGACCCTCTGGCGCACGCCCCTTCCCTAGCCGGACAGCGGATTCCCTGATCGGACACCAGATCACCAACCTTCGTCCGCGCCCGCCGTGTCGGAACCACCTGACCGCCGGCCGCTGATTACATCGGGTCACTGATCGCGGGTCATCATCGGGGGAGTGGCACTGTGACGGTTCGCCAGGCTCGCCATGCCCTGCTGCGGCGGGCGCTCGCCGGGGCGCCGCTGACCGGGGCCCTGCTCCTCGCGCCCCCGGCCGCCTGGGCCGAGACCGTCCCGGACGCGGCGGGGACCGCGACGCCGGCGGCCACCGCGCGTCTCGGCCACGGCTCCGGACCGGGCACGGTGACGCCGCCGTCCCGCCGGGAACCGCTGTGCGGGCCCCTCCACTCGAAACCGGCCTCGAAACCGGCCGCGGCGCCCCCTCCCCCGGACATGGCGGAAGAGGGCGGCCGGGTCCGCGGCGCGCTGCCCACGGTGATCGCCGTCGCCCTGCTCGTCGCGGCGTTCGTGCTGCATCAGCGGCTGAGCGGGACGTCGTCCTCGCGCCCGCACGCGTCCTCGCGACGATGGCCGTTCTCCTCCCGGTGGCGGCGCCCGGAGCGCCCGCCCCTTCCCCCCGACCCCGAGCCGCGCCCGCGCCCGCGGCCCGCCGACGCCGCCGAGGACCGCTCCCCCTCCGCCGCCGACGTGCTGTCCGACCTCGCGCACCCGGCCGGGCTCGCGGTCGCCGGGCCCGGCGCGGACGGCTTCGTCCGCGCCGTCCTGGTCGAGCTGCTGACCCGCGAGTCCCCGCACACCAGGGTCGTCATCTCCCGGCGCGAGCTGAACCGGCTGTTCGGGGGCGAGCTCGACGAGGCCGTCCGGCAGTCGCTGGAATCCCGGCTGCACGTCTGCGGCCTCCTGGCGGAGGCCGTCGAGCATCTGGAGCTGGAGATGCTGATGACCGAGGCCGAACTGGCCAACCCCGACCTCAGCCCCACCGGCGGGCACCGGCCGCCCGCCACGTACTGGATCTGCACCCCCGGCGAGGACGACGAGACGATCCTCTCGCTCGTCCGGCGCGGGCCCGCCCACCGCCTCGTCGCGCTGATGCTCGGGCCCTGGCCGCACGGCCGGACCTGCACCGCGGGCCCGTCCGGCACGCTCGCCGAGACCGGCGGGACCGTCCCCACGCTGCCCCGCGCGGAGGCGCTCGCCCGCCTGCACTGGCACGCCGCCGTCGACCGCGACGACGGGTTCTGACCCGCCGCCGGCCCGACGGCGATTTGCAAAGAGTCTTTGCCAAGGCTATTTGCAAACGCTCTTTGTAAGATCTAGTCTCGACCCATGACCGAACGACCGCCACCTCAGGAGATGACCGATCCGCAGCAGGTGCGGCTGCTCGCCCACCCGCTCCGGCAGCGCATCGCCGAGATCATGCGCAAGGGGCCGGTCTCCTCGACCTCGCTCGCCCGCGCCCTCGGCGAGAGCACCGGCGCGACCAGCTACCACCTGCGCCAGCTCGCCAAGCACGGCTTCGTCGAGGAGGTGCCCGAACTGGGGCAGGGCCGCGAGCGCTGGTGGCGGGCGGTGCCGGGCGACCGGCGCGTCCCGCCCCACAGCGCCCAGTCCGCCGAGATGCGGGAGGCCGTCGACAAGGTCGCCCGGCTGGAGTTCGCGAGCGAGATGGAGATGCTCGACCGGTTCCAGCGCGCACGCGGCGGGATGGGCGAGCTCGGCGAGGCGCTGCTGTTCTCGTTCGCGACGGTCAGCCTCACGCCCGAGCAGGTCCGCCCGTTCTTCGAGGACTACATCGCGCTGCTCTACCGGTACAAGGCCCGCGACGAAGACCCGCCGCCGGACGCCCGTACGTTCCACGTGCGGTTCCGTGCATTCCCCGCGGTCAGCGACGCCGAACTCGAAGCGGGCGGGACCGGGCCGGGCCCGCCCGGGAAGGAGCCGGGCCGGACGTGAGAAGGCCCGGGTCGTCGAGTGGCCGCTCGACGACCCGGGCGCGAGGAAGCCCGCATCACCACGCCGAAGGCGTGTTCCAACGTGTACGAACCTCCCCCCGGAAAGGAGAGCACCTCGTGCTGCTCTCACGCAAACTCCCCGGCAGGCTGCCGGGCCTCCCGTCCGGACGGCGGGCGAAATGGGCGGTCCTGCTGCTCTGGGTCGCGCTCGTCGCCATCGCCGTCCCCTACGCCGGGAAGCTCTCCGACGTCGTGCAGAGCAAGTCGGCGTCAGAACTCCCCCGCGGTGCGGACTCCACCCGGGTCGAGGAGCTGAACCCCCGCTTCCGCGGCGGGGAACTCGCCCCCGGCATCGTCGTCTACGCCCGCGCAGGCGGCCTCACCGCCGCCGACAGGGCGAAGGCCGAGGCGGACCGCCGCGCCCTCTCCCCCATCGCCGCCGGACGGATCGGGACCGCCGCCCCGTCCAAGGACGGCGAGGCGCTGCTCCTCACCGTCCCGCTCGCCGACGACGGCGCGCTCACCAGCCACGCCGAGAAGGTCCGCGACCAGGCGGACCTGAACGCGCCGCCCGGCCTCCGCACCGAGCTGACCGGCCCCGCCGGGAACGCCCTCGACATGGGCGACGCCTACGGCAAGGTCGACTCGACGCTGCTGATCATCACCGCGCTGCTGGTCATGCTGGTGCTGCTGGTGACCTACCGCAGCCCCCTGCTGTGGCTGCTGCCGCTGCTCAGCGCGGCGGTCTCGCTCCAGGTGACCAGCGCGGTGGTGTACCTGCTGGGCAAGCACGCCGGGCTGTACGTGGCCGACGGGATGTCGGCGATCCTGAACGCCCTGGTGTTCGGCGTCACCACCGACTACGCGCTGCTGCTGCTGGCCCGCTACCGCGAGGAGCTGCGCGGCCACGAGGACCGGCACGCGGCCATGCGCGCCGCGCTGCGCCGCGCCACCGCGCCGATCGTCGCGTCCGCGGCCACGGTGAGCCTCGGGCTGCTCTGCCTGCTCGCCGCGCGGATGGGGTTCAACTACGCGCTCGGCCCGATCGGCGCGATCGGCGTGCTCGGCGGCCTCGTGGTGGTGATGAGCCTGCTCCCGGCGCTGCTGGTGATCCTCGGACGGTGGGTGTTCTGGCCCCGGATCCCCCGGTTCGGCGACCCGGCCCCCGCCCGCGCGGGCGTCTGGGAGCGGATCGGCCGCGCCATCGGCCCCCGCCCCCGCCTGGTCTGGATCGGCTGCCTGGCCGTCCTCGGCGCCCTCGCCGCCGGCGCCCTCGGCGTCCACACCGGGCTGGACCGCGAGCACTTCCTCACCAGCACGCCGAGCTCGATGACCGGCCAGCGGCTCGCCGCCGCGCACTTCCCCGGCGACCGGAGCCGCCCCCTGCGGATCATCGCGGACGCGCCCGCCGGGCCCGCGCTCACCGCGGCCGTCGCCGCCGTGCCGGGCGTCGAACACGTCGGCCCGGCCGTCCCGTCCGCCGACGGGCGCCTGGTCGGGACGGAGGCCGTGCTGGCCGACGCGTCCGACAGCCCCGCCGCCGAGCGCACGGTGCGCGAGGTCCGGCGGGCCCTCGCCGCGGTGCCCGGCGCGGTCGTCGGCGGCGGGGCCGCGAGCGAGCTGGACCTCGCCGCCGCCCAGGACCACGACCGCCGCGTGGTGATCCCGCTGGTGCTGGCCGTCGTGCTGCTCGTCCTGATGGTGCTGCTGCGGGCGCTGGTCGCGCCGCTGCTGGTGATGGCGACGGTGGTGGCCTCCTACTTCGCGGCCCTCGGCGGCGCCTGGCTGCTGTTCCGGCACGCGTTCGGGTTCCCGGCGCTGGACGTCCAGGTCGCGCTGATGGGCTTCCTGTTCATGGTGGCGCTCGGCGTCGACTACAACCTGTTCCTGGTCTCCCGCGTCCGCGAGGAGGCCGCCCGCGCCGGCCACCGCGCCGGGGTGCTGCGCGGGCTGGCCGTCACCGGCGGGGTGATCTCCAGCGCCGGACTGGTGCTGGCGGCCACCTTCGGGGTGCTCGGCGTCATGCCGGTCACCTTCATGGTGCAGGTCGGGGTGCTGGTGTCGCTCGGCGTGCTGCTCGACACCTTCCTGGTCCGCTCGATCATGGTGCCCGCCCTGGCGCTGGACGCCGGCCGGCTCTTCTGGTGGCCCGGACGGCTCGTTCACACCCGCGACCGCACTCACGCCCAAGGCCAGGTCCGCACCCGCACCCGCACCCGCACCGGATAATGCGAAAGCCCTGATCATCAAGATGATGATCAGGGCTTTTCCGTGGTACCCCCGAGCGGATTCGAACCGCCGTTACCGCCTTGAGAGGGCGGCGTCCTAGGCCACTAGACGACGGGGGCCAGGCTCACGTTCTCGGCCCTCGCGGTCTCCCGCTCGGGCGTGCCCCAGCTTAGCGGACGTTCCCGCGTTCATCGAACCGGATTCTCACCGGCGGACCGCCGTGAAAACAAAAGACCCGGATCGATGATCCGGGTCAACTGCCGTGTACCCCCGAGCGGATTCGAACCGCCGTTACCGCCTTGAGAGGGCGGCGTCCTAGGCCACTAGACGACGGGGGCCTGAACTTGATCGTCCGACCGGGGCGGACGAAGCCGGGGTACCAGGACTCGAACCGGCATCCGGCCTCGTCCCCAACGGCCCCTACTGTAGCGCCTGATCACCACCATGCAAAACGGGTTCCGACCGGTCGGGCAGCGGCCGGAACCCGATGCGTGATCGTCCAGGGATGTCCGGCTGCCACCGGCACTCGTGTACGTCTTGAGCAGGATCTCAGGCGTGGGTCGTGGCGCTGTAGGCGTCCCACTTGGTGTTGCTGCCCTCGTACATCCAGACGTGGACGCGGACCAAGGTGCCTTCGGGAATGTCCTGCGCGCACTTGGTCGGGACCGATTGCCCCTCCTTCGCGGTGCAGGAGAACAGGGCCTGCCACGCGTCCTTGCCCGAGTTGTACTTCTGGACTGAGGCTCGCACCCGCCAGCCACCGGCCGGCGTGTAGTCGTCGACCACCAGTTGGTCCCCGTTCGGCACGAATGATCCATAGCCAGTGCTGCCCGAGGGGAGCCACGCGTAGACCTGACCGCTCGCGGCGTGGGCCGGAGTCGGGGCGAGCAGGCAGGTGATAGACGCCACCGCACCCAAGCCGGCGAGGATCGATCGACGATTCATGGCTGTCTCCAATGCACGGGGATGTCGATGAAGCTCTTCACCCCGGGCCGGTCACTCCTGAGGGACGTGATGCGGCGCGCGAAGCGAATCGCCTAATCTTGGCAAGATCGACAGCCGGTGATCAAGAGGCAGCCGCCTACCGGTCATCAAAATGCCGCTTGCCGAACCCGGCGAAAGTGAAGGCCACCGAGAGTCCGCTCGCGTCGATGACCGGGCGCGGTCCGGGGTCGTTCCCCCTGCGTTCCCACGGAGGCCCAGAAACACGAAAGCCGCAGTCTCCCGGGAGACTGCGGCCTAGTGAGAATTTTGCTGGGGTACCAGGACTCGAACCTAGACTAACTGAACCAGAATCAGTCGTGCTGCCGATTACACCATACCCCAGTGCGGTACTCACTCCCGGTCGTTTCCGCCCGGTCGCTCGCGCCTCAAGGAGAATACAGGACCAGGGGACCTGGACCAAAACGATGGCCCGACAGGCCCGGCGTACCCCGAGAATCCCCTGCTCACAGGCTTTTCGGCACCGGTCAGCGACTGAAGTCGGGCGGGCCCACGTGGGCGTTGCCCCAGTCGACCAGCGGACGGAGCACGCGCCAGGACGCGCGGACCCGGTCGACGACCTCGCCCGTCCGCATCCACGGGTCGGCCGGCCAGCCCTCGTGCGCGTAGAGCGAGCGGTGCCGCAGCAGCGGCAGCCGCGGGTGGTCGGCGGAGGTTCCGCGGGGACGGGTCTTGAGCCGGTCGCCGTCAATCTCCATACCGGCCGCGCGCAGCCCGTCGACGATCGCCTCCAGCTCCTTGCCGGAGATGTCGGACCCGACGGCGGCCCGGTAGCGGCGGAGCTGCTCGGGCGCGGGCGCGAACAGGCCGCCCGCGACCATCAGCCCGTCGGCGTCGACCTGGACGTAGAAGCCCTCGCCGGTGATGCCGCCCTGATGGGTCTTGTAGGGGGTCTTGTCCTTGCTGAACCGTACGTCGCGGTAGGGCCGGAACAGCTTGGCCGGGCCGAACTCGTCCTCCAGCTCGGCGCACAGCTCGCCCAGCGGATCGCGCACGTGCCGCTCGTAGGTCTGCTTGTGCGCCGTCCAGTAGGCCCTGCCGTTGTCGGCCTGCAAGCCCTCGTAGAACTCGAAGGCCGCGTCGTCGAAGCCGCTGAATGCCACGGCAGTCCCCTCCCCGTCCTACGGCGTCCCCGGAGGACCACCCTAGGGACGCCGTACGACAACAGCGCGTTCAGTCGCGGGCGACGACCCGGTTGGTGAGGTCGCCGACGCCCTCGACGGACACCGTCACCTCGTCGCCGATCTCCAGCGGCCCCACGCCGGCCGGGGTGCCGGTCAGGATGACGTCGCCGGGCAGCAGCGTCATGACCTGGCTGACGTACTCGACGAGCTCGGGGATCCCGTGCAGGAGCTGGGACGTCCGGGCGTCCTGCCGGACCTCGCCGTTGACCGAGGTGGAGATCGCCAAATCGGACGGGTCGACCTCGGTCTCGATCCACGGGCCCAGCGGGCAGAACGTGTCGAAGCCCTTGGCCCGGGCCCACTGCCCGTCCCTCTCCTGGAGGTCCCGGGCGGTGACGTCGTTGGCGCAGGTGTAGCCGAGGATCGCCTCGGCCGCGCGGGCGGCGGGGATCTCGCGGACCATCCGGCCGATCACCACGGCCAGCTCGCCCTCGAAATCGACGCGCTGTGACAGCCTCTGCGGGTAGGCGATCGTCTCGCGCGGGCCGATCACCGCCGTCGACGGCTTGCTGAAGATGATCGGCTCGGCCGGCGGCTCGCCGCCCATCTCGCGCGCGTGATCGGCGTAGTTCTTGCCGATCGCGATGACCTTGCTCGGCAGGATCGGCGCCAGCAGCCGGACGTCGTCGAGCGGGTAGCGCCGCCCGGTGAAGGTCAGCTCGCCGAATGGATGCGCCGCGACGGCGGCGATGGTGTTCTCTTCGACCACCCCGAAGGACATGCCCTCATCGGTGGAGAACCTCGCGATACGCATGCTGGGAAGCCTAGTACGGCCCCGGGCCACGGCATCCCGGGGTCAGAACCCGCAGGGCCGCCCGCCGATCCGGCAGCCGCGCGGGTCGCCCGCCGTGCCGGCGGCGCCGAACCGGACCTCCCAGGTCCCTCCGGCCGGGATCGGCGCGGCGGTGCCGAGGCTGCTGATCCGCACCTGCTCGCCGCCGCTGTCGAGCTGCCCGCCCCAGACGTTCCGGACGTCGGCGTCGGGCGCCTCGAAGGTGATCTCCCAGCTCTCCATGGGCGCGGCACCCTGGTTGGTGATGACGAGCCTGCCCTCGAAGTAGCCCTCGTCCTTCTGCATGAGCTGGTAGGTGATCCCGTCGCCGTCGACCACGGCACCGGCCGGCGGACCGGACTGCCGCGGTCCGGAGGGCGCCTCCCCCGCCGGGGGCGTCCCCCCGGCGGGGGAGTCCTCCGGCGACACGGGTGTCTGCGGGCCCGTCGGAGCCCCGGGCTTCGCGGGTTCTCGTGGCTCCCCTGCCTTCGCGGGCGCCGTCGGGCTCTGGGGTGCCGCGGAAGGCGATGCGGGCCGCGCGGCCTCCTTGGGCTCGGAGTCGCCCCCGCCCACCAGCACGACCACCAGCGCTCCGACCGACAGGACGAGAACGGCCACGACGAGCGCGACCAGCACCTTCGGACGTCCTGCCCCGGACGGCCTCGAAACGGCCCCTGCGCCCATCGTGGACTGCACCGCAGGCCCGCCACCGGCCGGGGGCCCTGCGGGCGGCGGCGCGAACTGAGCCGCCGCGTTCACCGCGCCACCGTTGGACGAAACGGCCACCGGCGCCTCCGGGGACTCCGGAACCTCGGCAGGCTCCGAAACCTCAACGGACGCCGGGGCCGGGGCCGCCTCCGCGGACACGGGTACCTCGGCGGGCGCGGGCGCCTTGACAAGCGCCGGCTCGGGCACCTCCGCAGGGGCGGGCACCTCCGCAGGGGCGGGCGCCTCCTCGGGGGCGGGCGCCTCTGGGGGCTCCGGCGGAACGATCTCGTCTTCAGGGCTGCCGGCGGGGGGCCCGGCCGCCGGCCCGGACGGCGGCGGATCGTCGTCCACCTCGTCGACGGGGACGACGTCCTGCGCGGTCGTCTCGGGATCTGCGGCCGTGTCCTGCGCCGGGCCGCCCGGGATCGCGAAGTCCGCCGTGGTCATGTGGTCCGGGGGTACGTACCCGGAGTCTCTGCCGCTCAACTCGTCACCCTCCACCGTGCGCCGTCCTCATTGTTCGATGACGGGCGGAACGGTTCGGTTCGGGTGGGTCGGCTCAGCCCGCGGGAGCGGGTTCCAGGCCGCGCCGCGCCGCCTGCCTCTGGTGCCGGTTGAGCATGTCGGTGATGAGCTCGATGGCGTCGGGCGTGGTGGCGCCGTTGGCCCCGCTGAGCCAGCGGGTGGCCTCGGCCAGCAGCTCCTCGGCGGTGTCGTCCGGCAGGCCGCGGCGGGCGTCGGCGAGGCGGCCGAGGACGCCGCCGAGCCGCAGCGCGGCGTCGGCGCGGTCCGATTCGGCCGCGCGGCGGAACCAGTCGGCGGCCTGTTCGAGGTCGCCCTCGCGCTCGTACATCTCGCCCAGCCCGAACGCGACGTCGGCCCACGACCCGTCCGTGGGACGCCCAAGGTCCTCGGGGCTCCAGGGTCGGACAGGCATGGGGATCACTCCGGTCGTCGGTGGCGGGGGGCGCACGGGCGGAACGTCCGACCGTGCCCGTACATCGTGACCGGCAAACGCACCGTACGCCACCCTTTCAGTCAATTTCAGTGCAAATTTCAACGTGTGCTGCGGTGATCCGCCGCGGCGCCGGATCGGGGCGGGATCCGGCCGGGCCGATACCGTGGGCGAGACCAGACCAGAGGAGCCGAGCGTGTCCGTAGTGAAGATCAATGTCCTGACCGTGAGCGCCGAGATGCGTACGGAGCTCGAGCGGCGCTTCGCCGGCCGGGCGGGGCTGGTGGAGTCCGCCGACGGGTTCGAGGGGTTCGAGCTGCTGCGCCCCGTGGAGGGCACCGACCGCTACCTCGTCTACACCCGCTGGCGCAGCGAGGACGACTTCCAGCGCTGGACCGAGAGCCAGTCGTTCCGGAAGGGCCACGCCGACGCCGCCAAGGAGGGCGCCGGGCAGGGGCAGGGGCACGGGCACGGCGGGAGCGGTCCGGCCGCCGGCGCGTCCGAGCTGTGGAGCTTCGAGGTCGTCGAGAGCGCCGCGCCCAAGCCCGCCGGCGGCTGACCGGGAATCAGGCCACCAGGTCCGCGTAGTCGGGGTGCCGTTCGATCCAGCCCTTGATGAACGGGCAGAGCGGGACGGCGTTCAGGCCCTTGGCCCGGACGTCGTCCAGCGCTCCCCTGGCCAGCGCCCCGCCGACGCCCTTCCCCTCGAAGGCCGAGTCCACCTCGGTGTGGGTGAACACGACCTCTCCCTCTTGCCGCCGGTACTCGGCGAAGCCGGCCAGTGCGCCGTCCACCCGGATCTCGTAGCGGCTCCGGTCGGCGTCGTCGCTGATCTCTTTGCTCATGCCCCCTGTAATGCCCGCCGGACGAGGGTGATTCCCCCGACGGTCAGCCGGCCTCGTAGCCGGCGTGGAGCAGGCAGTACGTGACGGCCTCCTCCAGCGCCTGCCAGGAGGCGGCGATGACGTTGTCCTCGACGCCGACCGTGCCCCACTCGCGCACGCCGTCGCCGGACTCGATGAGCACCCGGGTGCGGGCGCCGGTGCCGTGCGTGCCCTCCAGGATCCGCACCTTGTAGTCGACCAGCTCCAGCCGGGCGAGCTCGGGGTAGAGCCGGCCGAGCGCGGAGCGCAGCGCGTTGTCCAGGGCGTTGACCGGACCGTTGCCCTCGCCGGTGGCGATGATCCGCTCGCCCTTGGCGCGCAGCTTCACCGTCGCCTCGCTGACCATGGAGCCGTCCGGGCGGCGCTCCACGATGGACCGCCACGACTCGATCTCGAAGTGGCGCTGCCGGACGCCGGTGAGCTCCTCACGGAGCAGCAGCTCGAACGAGGCGTCGGCCGCCTCGAAGGTGTAGCCGGTGGACTCCAGCTCCTTGACCCGGGCGACGACGGCCTTGGCCTTCTCCCCCGACAGGTCGTAGCCGAGCTCGCGGCCCTTCAGCTCGACCGAGGCGCGGCCGGCCATGCTGGAGACCAGCATCCGCATGTCGTTGCCGACCGCGGCCGGGTCGATGTGCTGGTACAGGTCCGGGTCGACCTTGATCGCCGAGGCGTGCAGCCCGGCCTTGTGCGCGAACGCCGACACGCCGACGTAGGGCTGCTGGGAGGCCGGCGCGACGTTGGTGACCTCCGAGACCGCGTGCGCGATCCGGGTCATCTCGGCGAGCTGGCCGTCGCTGACCAGCCGCATCCCCCGCTTGAGCTGGAGGTTCCCGACCAGGGTGAACAGGTTGGCGTTGCCGCTGCGCTCGCCGTAGCCGTTGGCGCAGCCCTGGACGTGGGTGGCGCCGGCCCGGACGGCGGCGAGGCTGTTGGCGACAGCGCAGCCGGAGTCGTCGTGGCAGTGGATGCCGACACGGGCGCTCACCGAGACCACCTCGTGCACGACGTCCGCGAGCTCGTCCGGCAGCATCCCGCCGTTGGTGTCGCAGAGCGCGACGACGTCGGCGCCGGCCTCGGCGGCGGTCCGGACGACCTCCAGCGCGTACGCCCGGTTGGCCAGGTAGCCGTCGAAAAAGTGCTCGGCGTCCAGGAACACCCGCTGGCCCTCCGCGCGCAGGTGGGAGACCGTGTCGCGGATCATCGCGAGGTTCTCCTCCAGGGTCGTGCGGAGGGCCAGTTCGACGTGCCGGTCGTGACTCTTGGCGACCAGGGTCACGACGGGCGCGCCGGAGTCGCGCAGGGCGGCCACCTGGGGGTCGTCGGCGGCCCGCACACCGGCTCGGCGGGTCGCGCCGAACGCGGTGAGCTGCGCGTTCCTCAGGTCGAGCTCGGTCCGGGCCCGCCTGAAGAATTCGGTGTCCTTGGGGTTGGCGCCGGGCCAGCCGCCCTCGATGAAGCCGACGCCGAGGTCGTCGAGGTGCCGCGCGACGACGAGCTTGTCGGCGACCGTGAGGTTGAGCCCCTCCTGCTGGGACCCGTCTCGCAGCGTGGTGTCGTAGACGTGGAATCCGTCGCCGTGCATGGTGCGACCCCTTCAAGGGATGGGTGTTTCGGCGCCGGGACACAAAAAAGACCCCTCACGGACGTGAGAGGTCTGCGCGCCGACGGTGTCCCGTTAGATGCCGGCGCGCCAGCCGATAATGACGAGGCTGTGGCGCATGATGGTTCCCATTCTGCCATACCCGGTCCAGTGACAGGACACGGCGTCCCACATGGCGAGACGAGAGCCGTCCCGGAGGCCCGGTGCGCCGTGGCGGGCACGGGCCCCCGGGCCTCCCGAAAAGCGGACGGCGGACGGGCGGACGGGCGGACGGGGCTCAGGCGATCCCGTGCACCCAGCCGTACGGGTCCGGCCGGCTGCCGTACTGGATGCCGATCAGCTCTTCGCGCAGCCGCATCGAGACCTCGCCGGGCTCGCCGTCGCCGATCGACCAGGCGCGGTCGGTGCCCTTGACGTGGCCGACCGGGCTGATGATCGCGGCGGTGCCGCAGCCGAAGACCTCGGTGATCTGCCCCGACTCGCAGCCGGCCTGCCACTCCTCGATACTGATCTTGCCCTCCTCGGCGGAGATGCCGAGATCGGGCGCGAGCCTGAGCATGGAGTCGCGGGTGATGCCGGGCAGCAGCGTGCCGGTGAGCGCCGGGGTGAGCAGCCGGGCGTCCGGGCCGGAGCCGTAGACGAACATCAGGTTCATCGAGCCGACCTCCTCGACCCAGCGGTGCTCCACCGCGTCGAGCCAGACGACCTGGTCGCAGCCCTGCTCGACGGCCTCGGCCTGGCCGGCGAACGAGGCGGCGTAGTTGCCGCCGAACTTGGCCTCGCCGGTGCCGCCCGGCGCCGCGCGGGTGTAGTCCCGCGAGAGCCACACCGAGACGGGCTTGATCCCGCCCGAGTAGTAGTTGCCCGACGGCGAGGCGATCACGACGAACAGGTACTCCTGCGCCGGCCGGTTGACGCCGAGGGCCCGGGTCGTGGCGATCATGAAGGGCCGCAGGTAGAGGCTGTGGCCCTGGGTGTCCGGCACCCAGTCGCGGTCGGCGCGGACCAGCACCTCCAGCGCGTCCACGAAGAGCTGCTCGGGGATCTCGGGCATCGCCATCCGCCGCGCCGAGCGGTTCATCCGGGCGGCGTTCATGTACGGGCGGAAGGTCACGATCGACCCGTCGGCCTGCCGGTAGGCCTTCAGCCCCTCGAACAGCTCCTGGGCGTAGTGGAAGACCTGGCTGGCCGGGTCCATCGCGAGCGGCGCGTACGGCTCGAGCCGTGCGTCGTGCCAGCCGCTCTCGGCCGAGTAGCGGATGGTGACCATGTGGTCGGTGAAGTACTGGCCCCACCCGGGGTCGGCCAGCACGGCCTCCCGCTCGGCGGCCGGCGTCCGCCGCTCGGAGGGCCGGAGATCGAAGTCCAGGGTCGTGCTCATCGTGAGGATCCTCTCGCGGATCGCCGGGGCGGCCCCGTAGCCGCACGGCATTCCTTAGTCCTTATTGTCGTACTCGTCTGGCCCTGCCCTCACACTCGCGGCGCGCACACGGAAAACCGGGCGCGCCGCTGAGGCGCGCCCGGAATCGTCCTACCGGTCGGAGAGGCGCGCCCCTAGCCGGATACTCGCTTGGCGATCGCGTCGCCGACCTGCGCGGTGGAGCGGGTGCCGAGGGCGGCGCGCTCGGCGAGGTCGGCGGAGACCGCCTCCTCGACGCGGCGGGCGGCGGCGGTGGCGCCGAGGTGGTCCAGGAGCATGGCGGCCGAGAGGATCGTGGCGGTGGGGTCGGCCTTGCCCTGGCCTGCGATGTCGGGCGCACTGCCGTGCACCGGCTCGAACATCGAGGGGGCGGTGCCGTCGGGGTTGACGTTGCCGGAGGCGGCCAGCCCGATGCCGCCGGCGATCGCGGCGCCGATGTCGGTGATGATGTCGCCGAACAGGTTGTCGGTGACCACCACGTCGAAGCGCTGCGGCTGGGAGACGAAGAACATCGTGGCCGCGTCGACGTGGAGGTAGTCGGTGGCGACCTGCGGGTACTCCTCGGCGACCCGCTTGAGGGTGCGCTGGTAGAGGTCGCCCGCGAAGGTGAGGACGTTGTCCTTGTGGACGAGCGTGAGCTTGTGCCGCGGCCGGGCGGCGGCCTGCTCGAACGCGTACCGGACGACCCGCTCGACGCCGAAGGCGGTGTTGACGCTCTCCTGCGTGGCGACCTCGTGCCGGGTGCCCTTGCGCAGCACGCCGCCGACGCCGGTGTAGGGGCCCTCGGTGCCCTCGCGGACGACGACCATGTCGATGTCGCCCGGGGCCACCCCGGCCAGCGGCGTCGCGACGCCCGGGAACAGCTTCACCGGGCGCAGGTTGACGTAGTGGTCGAGCTCGAACCGGGTGCGCAGCAGCAGCCCGCGCTCGAGGACGCCGCTCGGCACGGACGGGTCGCCGACGGCGCCGAGCAGGATGACGTCCTGGCCGCGCAGCTCCTCCAGGACCGAGTCGGGGAGCGTCTCGCCGGTGCGGTGCCAGCGGGCGGCGCCGAGATCGTAGGAGGTGCGCTCGAAGGCGAGGTCGCTCACGGGCGCGACGGCGTCGAGGACCTTCAGCCCTTCGGTGACGACCTCAGGACCGATACCGTCGCCGGGGATGACCGCCAGGCGGATGCTGCGGGAAGCCATGCGCGCACTGTACTGCAAACGTCTCAGTGTTTGAGCATTGGTCTCACCATTCGATACGCGAGGCCGGGCCGGGCCGCCGTCCCACCGCGGATCCCCACTTGACGTGAGACGCCCCAAAGAGGACGCTCTGGTCGACAAGTTCACATAGAGGCGACGGTGCGCAGGAACCTGGTGCGATTCCAGGACGGTCCCGCCACTGTGACCAGGGAGCCTCCCCGCGGCACGACCACGGCCACCTCGGCCGGAGCGTCCGCGGAGGCGGTGCGCTGGGAGTCAGGACACTGACCCGTCGTCCTCCCGTAACCGGGGCGAGTGCACCCCGTGAGGAGACCCGACATGGCCCAGTCAGCCATTCCCGCGCAGCAGGCCGAGCCGCGCCCGGCGCCGATGCGCGTCCCCGTCCGCGACGTCCTGCCCTGGGCGGTCTTCGCCGTGGCGCTGGCCGCGGTGCTCATCTACCTCGTCGGCGCCGAGCAGGGCGCCACCTCCCTGTTCGGCGGCACGTGGGTGCACGAGTTCACCCACGACGGCCGGCACCTGCTCGGCTTCCCCTGCCACTGACGGGCGGGCGAACCAGATCATGATGAGATCCCTGCTGGTCCGCGGCATGCTCGCCGGACTGGCCGCCGCGGCGATCGCACTGCTGATCGCCTGGCTCTACGGCGAACCGCAGGTCGGCCACGCGATCGCGTACGAGGAGGCCAAGGCGCACACGGCGCACGAGGGGCACGAGGCCGAGGTGGTCGGCCGCACGATGCAGCGCACCGGCGGCCTGATCACCGCGATGGCCTTCTACGGCGTCGCGCTGGGCGGGCTGTTCTCGATCGCCTTCGCGTTCGCGCACGGACGGCTCGGCGCACTCGGCGCCCGCGCGACGGCGGGCGTGGTGGCGCTGGCCGGGTTCGTGGCCGTCGAGCTGGTGCCGTTCCTGAAGTACCCGGCGACGCCGCCGGCGGTCGGCGACCCCGAGACGATCGGCAGCCGCACCGCGCTCTACTTCGGGATGGTGCTGCTGGGCGTCCTCGCCACCACCGCCGCGGTGATCGCCCGGCACCGGCTGGCGCCGGGGCTCGGCGGCTGGAACGCGACGATCGTCACGGCGGTGGGCTTCGCCGTCGTGATCGCCGTCTTCTACCGGATCACGCCCAAGCCCGACGCGGTGGCGGACGGCTTCCCCGCCACCGTGCTGTGGGACTTCCGGGTCGCCTCGTTCGGCGTTCAGCTGGTGCTCTGGGCCACGCTCGGCCTGCTGTTCGGCTACCTCACCGAGCGTGCGTTCCAGCGCAACGCGCGGTCCGCGGCGGAGCCGGTGCCCGCGGGCGCCTGAGACGCCTCACCGGATGCGGCGTGCCATCGGCGACGCCGGCGCGCCGCATCCGCCCCGGCACTCAGGCCCCAGGCCAGGCCCTCACTGCCCAGGACCCACGACTCAAGGGCCAGGACTCACTGCCCGGGACTCAGGGCTCCGGGGCCGGGCTCCGGCGTGCGGCGCTTGAGCGCGCAGTCGCCGCACAGGCCGCCTTCCGGGGGCACCCGGTAGTAGAGGCAGCAGCTCCGCCTGGTGAAGTCGCCGTGGTCGAACGATCCCGTACCGGTGAGGGGGTCACGGGCGAGCAGGTCGCGTACCAGGCCGTCCATGCCGTCCATGCCGGGACGGCCGGAGGCCACCCGCAGCGTGCCGGCCAGCGCGGACGCCGCGTTCCCCCACAGCAGGCCGTCGGCCAGCCGGACGAAACCCAGCATCGTCTCGCGCAGCGGCCTGAGCTGCCCGTCCACGACCTCGCGGTGCACCGGCCCGGCCGGGTCGCCGGTCCGCAGCCCGGCCGGATCCCTCAGCCACAACGCGATGGGCGCTCCGGGGGCCCACCGCCAGTGCAGCCCGCCCAGATCGGGGACGACGCCCTGGGCCGCCGCCGCGACCACGGGCGACCACAGGCGCGACGCCAGGCCCTGGAAGAGGATCGAGGCCGCGACCCGGCGCTCGCCGGTACCGAGCCGCTCGGCGTAGGCGTCGGTCAGGCCGATGAGCCGCGCGGTGTCGCGTTCGGGCAGCGGGCGCCAGGTGGGATCGGCCTCTTCGGCCGGATCGGTGACGACCTCGAAGTACGGGCCGAGCCGCGCCACGTCGCGCAGCACCCGGGCGACCTCGGCCCCCTCCACCCGCACCGAGCCTCCGGACGCTACTTGGTCGGGCTGCCGCCGTTGTCACGGCGGTCGAGGGCGATCTGGAGGGCGCGGGCTGCCTCTTCCCGGGCGTCGTCGGCGGCCGCGGTGAAGGTCTCGTCGTTCATGTGCGGGCTCCGTCTGTCGCTGGGCTGCGGGGATGGCCACGGGCCACCGTGGTTCACACCTGACCTCCGACCACGGTACCCGCGCCCGCCCGAAGTGTCCCGACCGGTGGCGGATGTTCTCACGATATGAGACATCAGTCGCTCTCACCTGCGGAAACGAAAAGGCCGTGGCCCCGCGAAGGGGACCACGGCCTCTCGGACGGGGGTCAGGCCTCCAGGTCGACCCGGCGGCCCATGTCGGCGCCCACCTCGGCGCCGATGGCGTCGATCAGCTGCGGCGGGACGGCCGAGTCGACGGTGAGCGCGATCAGCGCCTTGCCGCCCTTGGCGTCCCGGCCGACCTGCATGCTGGCGATGTTGATGCCGGCGTCGCCGAGCAGCTTGCCGACCGCGCCGACGATGCCGGGACGGTCGGTGTAGGCGAACAGGCCCATGTGCGCGGTCGGGACGATCTCCATGTCGTACCCGTTGATCTCGATGATCCGCTCGGTGTGCTTCGGGCCGGTGAGCGTGCCGGACACCGACACCACCGCGCCGTCGGCCATCGTGCCGCGCACCTGCACCACGTTGCGCCAGTCGGGGCTGTCCTCGCTGGTGGTGAGGGTCACCTCGACGCCGCGGCCGGAGGCCAGCAGCGGCGCGTTGACGAAGGTCACCGCCTCTTCGACCACGTCCACGAACACGCCCTTGAGCGCGGCCAGCTCCAGCACCTTGACGTCGTGGCCGGTGATCTCGCCGCGGACCACCACGTCGAGCCGGACCGGCACGCCGCCGGCGAGCGCGGTGAAGATGCGGCCGAGCTTCTCGGCGAGCGGCAGGCCGGGCTTGACGTCCTCGGCGACCGCGCCGCCCTGGACGTTGACCGCGTCGGGCACGAACTCGCCCGACAGCGCCAGCTTGACCGAGCGGGCCACCTGGGTGCCCGCCTTCTCCTGCGCCTCGTGCGTGCTGGCGCCGAGGTGCGGGGTGATCACGACGTTGTCGTGGTGGAACAGCGGGCTCTCGGTGCAGGGCTCGGAGCTGAACACGTCGATGCCCGCGCCGGCGACCCGGCCGTCCTTGAGCGCGAGGTCGAGCGCCTCCTCGTCGACGATCCCGCCGCGGGCGGCGTTGATCACGCGCACGTTCGGCTTGACCAGGTGCAGCTCGCGGTCGCCGATGAGGCCGAGGGTCTCGGGGGTCTTGGGCAGGTGCACGGTGATGAAGTCACTCTCGCGCAGCAGCTCGTCGAGCGTGACGAGCTTCACGCCGAGCTGCGCGGCGCGGGCGGCCTGCACGTACGGGTCGAACGCGATCACGTTCATGTCGAACGCGGCGAGCCGCTGCGCGACCAGCACCCCGATGCGGCCGAGCCCGAGCACGCCGACGGTCTTGCCCTGGAGCTCGACGCCGGTGTACTTGGACCGCTTCCACTCGCCCTGCTTGAGCGCGGCGTGGCCCTGCGGCACGTTCCGGGCGGTGGCCAGCAGCAGCGCGATGGCGTGCTCGGCGGCGGTGACGATGTTGGACGTCGGGGCGTTGACCACCATGACGCCGGCCTTGGTGGCCGACTCGACGTCGACGTTGTCGAGGCCGACGCCGGCGCGGGCCACCACGCGCAGCTTCTTGGCGGCCTGGAACACCTCGGCGGTGACCTTGGTGGCGCTGCGGACGATCAGGGCGTCGACGTCGGCGACGGCGGGCAGCAGCAGCGCGCGGTCGGCGCCGTCTACCTGGCGGACCTCGAAGTCGGACTCCAGGACGGCGATGCCGGCCGGTGAGAGCTCTTCTGCGACGAGGACGACGGGCTTGCTCAAGGAACAGTCCTTTGAAAGTCGGTTTCCGGCGGGTGATGTGCAGCGAAGTTGCGAGTCACCTCGTCGTGCCCTCGCCCCCGAGCGAGTCTATCCCGGTTGGGGCGGGCGCTTCGCGGCGGCGGTGACACCCACCGGTATTCCCCGTTTTGTCAGGTCATCCGGCCCTCCGCACGCCGAAGACCGGACCGTCCGGAGCGGGCACCACCGGACCGTCCGGCCCCGGCGCCCGGGGGCGCCCGGCCCAGCGCGTCAGGCCGCGTTGGGCTCGGGCACGGAGGCCAGGACCGAGGCGACGTGCTCGGCGTCGGCCACCTCCACGTGCGGGACGTCGACGAAGATCCGCAGAGGTCCGGGCGGGAGCCCCAGCTCCTCGGCGACCCCCACCTGGACGCCGCGCAGCGGGATGTAGGACAGGTAGCCGCGCAGGACGTTCTGCGACCGGAACATCGCGGTCATGATCAGCCGGTAGCCGCGAATCCGGAACGAGAGCGCGACCAGGCACGGCACGTCCTCGGCGTTCTCGCCGGGCACCAACAGCGAGATCCACGCGCTGGTCGTCCACGGGCGGGCGCGCAGCAGACCGGTGACCCAGCCGAGCTGGTCGACGCCCTGGAGGTCGCGCAGCCGCGTGCCGTACACGCCGTTCACGGTGCGCCGGGTCCGCTCTTTGGCCCAGTGCACGATCCGGGCGTGGTCCCCGTGGTCGCGCAGGAGGGGGTCCTCCCAGCTCAACGAG
Source organism: Spirillospora sp. NBC_01491 (assembly GCF_036227065.1). Classification (GTDB taxonomy): domain Bacteria; phylum Actinomycetota; class Actinomycetes; order Streptosporangiales; family Streptosporangiaceae; genus Spirillospora; species Spirillospora xylanilytica. Next base: position 7,004,199 of record NZ_CP109432.1, on the reverse strand, counting down.
GTGACCTCGAAGCAGAGCGGCGGGCCCTCGATGATGGGCCCGCCGTCGGCCATGCCGGCCTCGCCGGCCGACCAGACGTGCCGCAGCGCCGCGATCCACGCCTTCCCGCAGGTCTCATGGCGTGGGACGGGGGCGTCGTCTCTCGCCGCCGCCATGTCACGACTCCCCGCGGTAATTCGGCCCGCGGACCACAATGCGGTCAAGGGATTTACCCACCGGGGGCGATGCGGCGCGCGGGACGAATTCCCGGCGTGCGGTTCGGCGTACTCCCGGCCCGAGTGACTGATCACCTCGCATGGAACTCCGCCCCGCCGTTCCGGCAGCGGTCACGGGGTGTGTTTGCGCTGGTGCGCTGGAGGGCCGCGGCCGTCGCGACTTTCTTCTAGTATCAGGCAAACAACGCGAAAAAGGTAGGTCTATTGCACCGGTCGTGCTTTCTGACCGGCACCATGACCAACCCTTACGCTATACATCGTCCATGTTAGGCCGGGCTCGTCCGGAAAGGCGGGTGGGACTCCGCTCACCACGGATCGGGGGCGTCCCGATGGAGCAGCACGTAGCCGTACCGGCGGAAGACCTCCCGGTATCCGGCCTCGATCAGCGTCTCGACCCGCGCGCGCTGCTCGTCCACCGAGGTGAACGGGAACTCCAGCCGGTCCACGTCCGCGACGACCCACGGCGCGTACCGGGGCTCCCAGTCCCACAGCAGTACCCGGGTGCGGCCGGTGAGGGCGGGCCCGACGCCGTTGGCCGACTCGACCAGCACCCCATCGGGCACCCGGGCCGCCACCGCCGCCGCGGCCCGCGCGCGCTGGTTCTGCTTCCAGAGGGCCGGATCGGCCAGGTCGTTGAACGCGAAGAACGGCACGAGGACGATCCCGGCGGTCAGCATCCCGGCGGCGGGCGCGACCCGCGGCGCCGGCAGCCGGTGCCGGCGCGGGCGCGACCCGGGCACCGCCTGGCGGGACGCGCGCGAGCGCCGCGCCTGCTCCCCGGTCCGTCTCCGGGCCCGCGACACGATCAGGCCGCGGACTCTGACCGCCCCGTCCACCGCGGCGAGGACCAGCACCGCGATCAGGAAGGCGTTGTAGTGGTAGCTCGGCGCCCACCAGTTGCTGAAGCGGCTGGCCAGCATCCGCTCGGCCAGCAGCGGCAGGACGGTGAGCGTCAGCGGGGACGCCAGCGGCAGCAGCAGCAGCGGCAGCACCAGCAGCGCCATCGTGGCGAGCTTGCCCGGCGGCGTGGTGAGCGTCGCCACCACGTCCCAGGGGCGGGTCAGGGCGTGCGCGGCGGCACTCGGCAGGTCGGGCCCGAGCGAGCCGTAGGCCCAGTAGTAGTCGTTGTCACCGCCGAACGCCGCGATGATCAGCCGTGAGCACACCCAGGTCGCGACCAGCCCGGCCGCCAGGCAGGCGAACCCGGCGGGCCGGTCGCCGCGCAGCGGCCAGGCGCGCACTCCCCCCGCGCCCCGAGGGCGGCGGGCGAGCAGGAAGAGGCCGAACCCGGCGAGCAGCAGCCCCATGTCCTCCTTGACCAGCAGCAGCGCCACCGCGGCGACCGCCGCCTGCCCGCGCCTGCCCGCGTCGTACCGCTCCACCAGCAGCGCCGACAGCAGCGGGACGAACGCGACCTCGTGGAAGTCGAACGACAGGGCCTCGGCGACCGGCCAGGACAGCGCGTAGGCGCCGGCGGCGCAGTACGCGGCGCCCGCGCCGAGGCGGCGTTCGGTGTAGCGCCAGATCGGGACGATCGCCAGGGCGAACAGCGCCGCCTGGGCGATGAGCAGCGTGGCGGG